>JASEHI010000033.1 GCA_030018695.1 Anaerolineales bacterium | reverse complement strand
CGAAGACGACCGGCAGCGGCAGGCTTAATCTTTATAGATCAGTTGGTTCGGCCAACCGTTGCCCGCGTCAATGTGCAAGTCAAGTTGGTGGCCGCACAGCACACCCCCCATCTTCCCCTTCTTTTTGAGAAGTTACCGTAACTCTTTGCGATTGTAGCCATAATTTTCAGCAAGCGATACGTCGGGGTCCAACCAGAACTTCGCGCTCATATTCTCTCGATCTACGTGCATGTGGCGTGGCTCACCACAATCGTACGAGTAAAAATAGAAGCGATCGGGAGTGGCTAAGTTCGTGGGTAAAACGTGGTCGAGTTCTTTTGCGATAGATACCTCTCCACCTCACGCCATTCGGCGTGCAACGCGCCATCCTGAGACTCGGGCAGGCAAAAGGTCTGAAACCGTGTGGAATCAGCCCCATCCCCTTGCCGTCGTCCCCCTTATAGTTGACTTTATCTGCAATTATATTTCTGCATCGAATACCCTTGCGGGTACGGTGTGTCACGAATTGCACGAAGAGAATTAGAAAAATTCGGGCAACATCGTACCCATATGGGTATTCGATGCCAAAAGATATTATTACGGATATGTCTATTATTCGATTGTTCCTGCTTACTTCCTACCTACATCCTGCTTATCCTTACCTACCTCCTGCGTTACTCGCGCTTAATTTGAGATGGATTGTGGAAATACGAAGCCCAGGTGCTCATAACAGCACCGAACTATACAGCAACAGCCAGATTTTCAACAGATATGCCTACATCTACAAGATGTGGAACCAAAATGCTCGCATCCAAGACCTCGATAGCTACAATCCTTTCACCTGGGCCTATGTCAATCGCCACTTGATCACTCAGCCGAATCACTTCACATTCCACCCTTTCTTCCACAAAACGAATGCTCAAAGCATCTACAGCAGGATCGTAACTGATTTTCATGGACTTCAACTCCTCATGCTAGAAGTAGAAAACAAACACCGTAACGACGATAAATCTCTCTGCTTCTTCAACAACAACTGGAGCTACTTGCTTGATCGCATAATGTTTTCCACGCCAAGACTGCCCATAAGAGAAATTCTTACGGAACATGAGCCGGTTTCTCTGGGCGGGTTCACTGCTTCCTGTACGGATCGCCATTTCAACTTCGCTTTCCGTAGCTCCACGATCCAGCATTTTCTCTCGCGAATGAGAACTGAAAACAACTGGTTTTGTCGAAAACATGCTGTTATTCCACAATCTGCAATCCGCTATCTTCTATCTGCAATCTGCAATCCCTCACCCCATGCTCACCACCTGCCCCTCCCCTGCCGGTCGAGCGCTGCACTGAGCCTGCCGAAGTGTAAGACGCTGCCCTTTGGCGTCTGTATCGAGACCAACGGCGCCACTTGCCGCCGACCCATGCGCCGAGTAGGCCTTCGCGAAGCACCCTGTGGGTCGGCAGCACCTACTCGGCAGGGTGCTTCCCTAAAAGGACGCTACGCGGTCGCAAAGGCCTACCCGGTGGTGCTTCTCCCGAAGGCCTACTCGGCAGGATCTTCCGCCCCTCGCCCGCTGATTGCAGCCCGATGAACTCCATGCCTGTACTGCCTGCCCTGGCGGGCTAGGCCAGGGAGCGCTCCCCTGAGCGCAGCATGCACTGAGTTTATCGAAGTGTCGAAGGGCTGGTCGAAGGGATGGAGGCGAGATTTTCACAGCTAACCTTTCAGGGCATCAATAAACTCTGATACGGTTAGTCCTGCTGAACGGATCAGGCTGCGCAGAGTGCCCCTGGCAACTTCTTTATGATCGGGTACGGACAATGTTGCAATATGCCCAACTTTGATCAGGATGATGTGGCTCCCTTTTTGCCTGACCACCTTCCAACCAAGAGATTCAAAGGCTCGTACGGTTTCCCGACCGCTCAGTCGGGGAAGCGCGGGCATCAGGCGTATACCTCCACCTGGCGAGTTTCAATGGTCAGGGGAAGACCTTGTTCTGCGCGAACTTCGAGGCAAAGCTGGATAGCTTCTTTGATGTTTTCTAATGCTTTTTCTCTGGTTGAACCCTGGCTTACGCAGCCGGGAATTGACGGACATTCTGCCGAAGGCCTACTCGGCAATCCAGACGCCGTCTTCATCGCGGCCATCCGGCCCACCCCCCTGCCGCGCTCCGCCCTTCCGGCATGATCATCGTCGGTTTCAAATATCCGAACTTTTACAGCCTCTCAACCGCTGGCCTTCCCCGGCCTTTGGCTAGGGCTGATTTTGGGCTTGCAACCCTTCCTCCTGCCCCTCAACCTGCATTGAATTCGGATCACTCTGAACGCTCAAGCCGCTCTCCCCCGAGGCTCCTTACTGCCAAGTTATTGCGGGGGTCGAAACTAACGGATGTAGTTGACCGGATAAGCTGATTTCGATATGCTCCTTCGTCGCTGCTCAACCTGTGTTTGCGCAATAAAGCGTTTTTTTTATTCTATCATGCGATAGTATTAAAGCGCAAGGATGGGGTAGTGTATCTTTCGTTCATGACCTGAGTTTAGAGTTCGTTGAAGATAACAACAGTCTGGCGGAAACGGTTGAGGGTACCGCTGCCGGGAAGTGGATCAGCGAACCGATTAGCGACAACCTGGCTGCCGCTGAGACGGCGCTTGAGACGGCCAGCGAAACATTGACGCGCATCTATCAAGATCCCTGGTATGACGCCAATGGACGTTAGCGACATCTACGTGAGCCAATTGCAGGATAGCGTTGAAACCTACCGCAAACTGCTTCAGGCGGCGCAAGCCAGATTCGAGAGGGCCTATCCGATAAACCCCCGGACCGCGGACTTTAGTCCGCCATACCAGGCAGACTGAAGTCTGCATTCCGTTATTCAGATAGGCTCTAAGGATCACCGCAATACTATACTGCCAATGGGCACCGATCGCGCATTTTTTGTTGTCATTCTGAGCCGTTTTTGCGAAGAATCTCCTGGCACGCAGGGCAGATTCTTCACTCCGTTCAGAATGACAAAAGCGCAGATTGTGACCGTGCTCAGTATATCAACCATCACGGCTTGAATGGGGGGATTTTCATCCCGGCAAGTTCTTTTAGCAACTTGCGGATGTGCTCGATATGATCCCGTTCGTGCCACAGGGCGCGGCGCAATGCCTTGCGCGAACTCCAGATCTCACCGTCCACCCCGACGACTTGCTTGGAGCCTTCCAAGGTCGGCAGGGTCGCTTTGAGCAGAGCACGGACTTTCTCCAGCCGTGTGAATGACTCTTCGGGCACCTCCTGGCGCGGGAAAGCCAGCCCGAGCCGGTCCAGATACCACCACTCTGCCCCGCCGATGTGACCGAGGATGCCGTTGATGCTCCAACGTTCGCCCAGGTAGGTCTGGTTGAGTTCTTCGTCGCTTAAGCCCTCGACGGTTTTCAGTAGATCGGCACGGCTCCAGGTGAGCATTTTCAGGGCACGTTGAATCTCGACGGCAGTCAATGGCTTCCAATCGTGGCGAAAGAAGGAATCCACACTATATCCATCTTTCTCGACTTTATCGAACTCGTCATTGATGAGATAAACATCCCAGTTTTCCTCAACTTGGGTTTCGACTTCCTCGAAGTTCAACCACGTGAACGGCTCATGTTTGAGGATCCAGGTTGCATAAACCTGGATTGTCCTGGATAAGTTCTCTTCTGCCGCGTTGGCATTCGGGCCGTAGGCAAAGCAGCCGGGATGTTCGAGCGCCCACGCGACGGAACGACCCTCGTTGTTGTTTTCAATACCGACGCGAAAGATCATATTGGCCTCCTGCAAATGACTGCCTCACCCATACCGGTTCATGAACCTTTCCATCCGCTGCAGGGCTTCCTCGATCTTCTCATAGGCAGTGGCGTAGCAGCAGCGGACAAAACCTTCGCCTCCGGGGCCAAAGGCATTGCCAGGGATGACAGCCACATGTTCCTCGCGCAGCAGCTTCTCGGCGAAGGTCTCGTCGTCCATGCCCGAGGCGGTGATCTTGGGGAAGGCGTAGAATGCGCCGCGCGGCTCGAAAGTGGTCAGGCCCAGGCGGTTGAGTCCGCTGACGATCAGCCTGCGCCGCCGGTCGTACTCCGCGATCATTTCCTGAACGTATTGCTCGCCACTCGTCAATGCCTCGATGGCCGCTTTCTGGGCGATGGTCGGCGCGGACATGATGGTGTACTGGTGGATGCGCAGCATCCCTTTGATGATCTCCGCCGGGCCGGCCGCGTAGCCGATGCGCCAACCGGTCATGGCGTAATCTTTCGAGAAGCCGCCCAGCAGGACAGTCCGCTTCTGGATGCTCTCCCCCAGGCCTGGCACACAGACGTGCTGGAAATCGTAGACCAGCCGGTCGTAGATCTCGTCCGAGACCAGGATCAGGTTGTGCTCCGCGGCGATTTTTGCGACCTGGCTCAATGCCTCGCGGGTGGCGACTGCGCCGGTCGGGTTGCTCGGATAACCAACGAAGATGATCTTTGTGCGCGGCGTGATGGCCGCCCGCACGCGCTCGGGGTCGAGTTGAAAGTTGTCTTCCATCCGGCTGGGGATCTCGACCGGCACACCGCCCGCCAGGATCACCTCCGCCTGGTACGAGACGAAGCAGGGCGTCGGGATGATGACCTCGTCGCCCGGGTCGAGCAGGGCGGTCATCGTCAGGTAGAGCGCCTCCGAAACGCCGACGGTGATGATGATCTCGCTCACGGGATCGTATTTCACGCCGTAGAGATTCAACAAGTGGCTCGCCAGGGCCTGGCGCAGTTCCAGCTTGCCGGCGTTGGATGTGTAATGTGTCTCGCCTGCATCCAGGGCGCGCCGGCCGGCGTCCATGATCGGTTTGGGCGTGATGAAATCCGGCTCGCCGATACCCAGCGAGATGACGTCCTTCATGCTGGCGGCAATGTCGAAAAACTTGCGGATGCCTGAAGGCTTCAGTCCGGCCACCCGCTTCGAAAGGTAGCTCACGTCAGAGAATTCCTGCCGATTAGGTGCTGCGCACATTACTCCTCCTCAAGGTTGGTGGATGCGCCACTCGTCGTACAGCTCGCCGTAAAAGAGTTCAAAAATCTGCCCGTCCGCCGTGCTAACCCGGAAGCATTTCGCGCCCGGAATTCGCCAGCGCGCCAGGATTTCGGCGATCTCCAGTCGCTGCCCCTGCCATGTCATGGCTACAGGCTTTTCGGCATATTCGTACCCGGAATGGCACTCGACGATATCACGCATAATCGTGGCGGATATGGAAATCCGCCCTACAATTTGACAGATGAGTCATCCCCAATATTCAACTTCATCGGCTGGCCCTCTGCGCCACGCCCCTCGACTTTGGCCTGCCGGCCGATAAACGAGCCGGTCAAAGCTGCGGCATCCACCGTTACCCCTGCCTCGAGGATGCTGTCCTCGATGCGGCTGTCCGTGATTTTGCATCCCGCGCCGATGGAGACATAAGGCCCAATCGTTGAATTGACAATCTCGGCAGTCTCGTGGATGAAAACCGGTGGCACGATCTTAACGTTGGAAGGTTGGAAAGTTGGAACGTTCAAACGTTCCAACAGATAGCGGTTGGTTTCAAGGGTAGCCTCTATCGTCCCTGTGTCTAACCAAATATCAACGGATTGCGTCCGCATCTTGGCGCCGCGTTCGAGCAGGATGTTGATGGCATCAACCAGGAAGTATTCGCCCTTGCACTCCACTTTGCGGCGGAACTGTTCCTCAATGGCCGAGATCAACGCCTCGCCACTTTTGAAATAGTAACAACCCACTACAGCAAGATTATTGTCACACGTTTCCGGCTTTTCGGTGAAATGGGTCACCCAACCATCTTTGTCCACTTCCGCCACGCCGAAGCGGCGTGGGTCGGGGACGGCCTTGACCCAGGCCACGCCGTCGGCGCTTTCATTTGCCAGGAACGAAAAATCGGTCTCGATCAGCGTGTCGGAGAAAACCATCAGCATCGGGCCGCTCAGGTACTGGCGCGCCAGCCAAAGGGCGTCCGATTGGCCCTTCATCACCGATTGAAGGACGTAATGCACCCTGGCCTGCGGGTAGTGCTGCTGCATGTGGAGCGGGATTTGCTGCTCGCCAAGAAATGGCCCGAGGATGATCACGTATTCGACGTTCTTTAGATCTGGGACGGTCTTGTAGGTATCCAGGGCGTGGTCGAGGGCGGTCTTGCCGGCCACGCTGATCAGCGGCTTAGGCTTGCTCCAGGTTTGGGGCCTCATCCGCGTGCCCCAGCCAGCGGTTGGGATGACAATTTTCACCGAGTAGGCACTGCGTGAAGTCTGGTTCATAGCTCTATTTTACGTTATTTCACCACAAAGGACACGAAGTACACAAAGGCTTTTCTTTGTGGACACAAAGAATCAGTTCATTGGGAATTGCCGTGATTTTGTACACGGATTGTACGGATTACACGGATTTTCACGGGAAAATCCCTAAAAATCCGTGATTTTTTCGTGATTGTCCGTGTAATCCGTGTCCCAAAGGTCTTAATCACGGAGATCCCCAAAGACCCAAAGAATCTTCGTGTCCTTTGTGTCCTTCGTGGCGAGAGAAATTACCGGTACACCACATATCCCAGCGCCGCGGCGGCCAGCACCAGCCAGGCAGGACTGACCTTGGTGAAGGTCAAGAGCAGGAAGGAGGCCGCCACGATGAGAATCTGGCTCCAGCCCTGGGTCAGCGCCCGGCTCCAGCCGAGCTGGTCGGCGTCGAAGACCTTCAAGGCCATGTCATAGGCCGTCCAGATCAACATCCCCACCACCAGCGGACGCACCGCTTTGAGCATGGATTGAACCTGAGGCTTGTCTTTGATGCTGAAAAAGAAGGCCACCACAATCAGCATGAGGATGGTGGTCGGCAGCACGGAGCCGGTCACGGCGGCCGCCGCGCCGGGAATCCCCGCCATTTTGTAGCCAACGTGGGCCGCCAGTTTGGGGGCAATCGGGCCGGACAGCGCGTTGCCGATGGCGACCGACTCGCCAAATTCTTCGGAGGTCAGCCAGCCGGCCGCGACCGTTTCACGCTGCATCAGGGCGATCGAGGCCGGCCCGCCGCCCCAGGTAACCAGTGAGACTTTGGTGCAGATAAGAAAAAGATCCCAGATTATTTTCATGTTCATGTCTTCTCTTTCATAAGTGTCTGCCAACCGAGTAGGCGTTGCCCTGAGTTTATCGAAGGGTGCTGCGCATTAGGCCTTCGGCAAATTCGTTTTTCGCCATCCGCCATCCGCCATCTGCCATCAGCTATTTGCCATCAACCATCCGCAATCCGGCCAGCGAAGCCGCCAGGCGCTTGATCCCAACCGACTCAAAAACCACGTCCACGATCTCATCGTCATCCTGGATTCTACTATTCAAAACAATGCCCTCGCCCCAGGTGGGGTGCTTGACTCTCATTCCAGCCCGGAATCGAGCCTCGATAACGGGAGCAGGCAGAGGGGCGGAAGGTGTCCGCCAGGATGGGGTGTTGGAAAAACGCTGAGGTCGGCGTCCGGCCCGCGACCTGCCATTCAGCAGTTCGGGCGGGATGTCATCCAGAAAACGGGATGGAAGTGTTTCTTCCGCATAGCCGCTGCCTGCCCTGAGCCTGTCGAAGGGCCCGCCGCGCCGCAGGCAGCGGACGAGGTACAAGCGATCCTTGGCACGCGTGATGCCGACGTAAAACAGGCGGCGTTCCTCGTCCATGGCTTCGACCTCGTCGAAGGAACGGCTGTGCGGGATGAGGCCGTCGTCCAGGCCGGTGATGAAGACCGCGCCGAATTCCAGGCCTTTGGCGGCGTGCAGGGTGAGCAGCGTGGGGGCGTTCTGGCTCTCGGTAAGGGTATCCTGGTCGGAGATGAGGGCCACGTTTTCGAGGAACTCTGCCAGCGCGCGCGACTCGTACTCGAGGGTGAGACGGCGCAATTCCTGGACGTTCTCCCAGCGTTCGGCGCCCTCTTCCGTGCCGTCGTCGAGGTATTCTTTGTAGTTGATGTCGGCGGCGATATGGTCGAAGAGCTCGCTGACCATGAATGTGGAGGCCGCCGCGCGCCAGTTGGCCAGCCGCGCGCCGAAATCGGACAGCAGCAGCGCGGCGCGGTTTGTGAACTGCGCCCAAAAGGGCGAGCCCTCGCCGCGAGTGAGGTCGAACAGCACTGCGCTCGGCGAGACGTTCGCCCCGCGGGCGGCGGTGTGCAAAGTCAGGACGGTCTTATCCCCGATGCCGCGCGCCGGGACGTTGATAACGCGGTCGAGCGAGACCTCGTCGGCGGGGTTGTGCACCAGGCGCAGGTAGGCGATGATATCCTTGACCTCCCGCCGTCCGTAGAAGCGTTGCGCCCCAACCAGGCGGTAGGGCAGGCGCGCCGCCAGGAAGGCCTCTTCCAGCAGGCGGGACTGGGCGTTGGTGCGGTACATTACGGCGCAGTCGCCGGCTTCGAATTGCTTGCTGGCGACGAGTTGGACGATGCTGTCCACGACGAAGGAAGCTTCGCCATAGTCGTCGTTGGCTTCGTAATAGAAAACTTTATCCCCCACGCCGCGCTCGGTGAATAACTTCTTGCGCCTGCGCTGCGGGGCGCGGTCAATCACGGCCATGGCCGCTTCCAGGATGGTCTGCTTCGAGCGGTAGTTTTGTTCGAGCAGGATGGTCTGGCAGTCAGGATAATCCTTCTCGAAGCGTTGAACATTTCGATAATCTGCGCCTCTCCAGCGGTACACCGATTGATCCGGGTCAGCCACGACGAAGACGTTTCTGTGGACGGAGGCCAGATGTTTGAGCAGTACATATTGGGCGTAATTCGTGTCTTGATATTCATCCACAAGCAGTTGATGAAAGCGTTGGGCGTATTTCTCGCGCAGCGCGGGGTTTTCTTCCAGCAGCCAGGCGGTCCAGAGCAGCAGATCGTCGAAGTCCACCGCGTTGGATTGGTTCAATAATTCTTGATAACGTTGATAGATACGCTTGACCACCTCGTCGCGGTAGGTCTGGATGGGATAGTCTGCGGGGAAAATCAGTTCATTCTTGGCGCGCGAAATAGAGCCATGCACCGACTGCGGGCGGTAGGTCTTGTCATCCAGGTTCAGGCCGCGGATGGCAGTCTTGACCACGTTTTGCTGGTCATCGGCGTCGAAGATGACAAAGTTGGAGTCGAATGGAAGATGTTCCACCTCGCGGCGCAGCAGCCGGGCGCAGGTGGCATGGAACGTCCCCAGCCACAGGCCGCTGGTGGCCTCCTCGCCGAGCAGTTTACGGACGCGGCTCTCCATCTCGCGGGCGGCTTTGTTGGTAAAGGTGACGGCCAGCATCTGGTATGGACGCACGCCTTCATGGCCGATAAGATAGGCCACACGCTGGGTCAGGACGCGCGTCTTTCCGGACCCGGGGCCGGCCAGCACCAAAACCGGGCCGGTGCCAACCGTCACAGCCTGGCGCTGCTGGGGATTGAGTTTGTCGAGGAAGTTCATAGAGAGAAGAGAGAAGAGAGAAGAGAGTAGAGAGTAGAGAATAGTGCACTCCCACTAATCTCTACTCTCTAATCATCTACTCTCTAAAGTTGCGACGTGCAATGCGGACAGCGGGTTGCTTTGATCGGTATGCTCGTGAAGCAATAAGGACATTCTTTTGTCGTTGGCTCGGCCAGCGCTGGGGCGGGTTGTTTACCGAGTAGGTGCTGCGCATAGAGCCGGTTGATGCCCTTGATCACCAGGAAGATGGCAAAGGCGACAATGATGAAGTTGATGATGTTGGTGATGAACAGGCCGTAATTCCAGGTGACCACCCCGGCGATCTTTTGCGCCTCGAGCAGCGGGACGCCAATTGCCACCTTTTCTGCACCCTTGATCACGACGAACAGGTTGCTGAAATCCACATTGCCCAATATGAGACCAATGGGCGGCATGAGGATGTCGTTGACCAGCGAGCTGATGATCTTGCCGAAGGCCGCGCCGATGATGACGCCGACCGCCAGGTCAACCACGTTGCCGCGCATAATGAAGGTTTTGAATTCTTTTAGCATCTGGTTCTCCTTAATTTATGAGTTGATGTCCGCTTGCTTCATTGTAACTTCAAACGGGTACAAAATGAGTTTTTTATTGTGAAACCTCAGTCAACGAATGTCCAACGAATAAACGAATACCTGTCTTCTTTTAGTCCAAAGTCCAACTTCTACTTCATTCGTTTATTCGTTTCCTATTCGTTGACGGGTTTGGTGCATAATGGTAGCTTAAGTGCAGCTACCATAAACGAAAAGTTCGAGTTATGACCGTGCACAGTATAACTTCAGGGCATAAGTATGTCAACGCACCCGCAGCGCCGCAGGTCTGTTGTATAATCGTATCATGAACCTTCTCCTTGGGAGGCTGCTATGTCCACCCGCCGCTTTATGCACAGCACCTACTCTGTAATCATCGGCCTGCTCGCCATGCTGGCTATCATTTTGGCTGCCTGTCGGCCAAAGGAGACCACAGCCACGCCGCTGCCCACACCCATCCCTGCAACGCCCACGCCGACCCGCGTCCCGCCGCGCACCTTGACGGTCTGCCTGGGACAGGAACCGGCCAGCCTCTACCCGCTTGGGAATCTCTCGTCTGCGGCGCGCAGCATCCTGGCCGCGATCTACGATGGCCCAATTGATACCAACTCCTATGGATACCAGCCGGTCATCCTGAAAAAGTTGCCCAGCCTGGCGGACGGCGACGCGATGATCAGCGCGGTTTCCGTCTACGTCGGTGACGAGGTGGTGGACGCGAACGATCTGCCGGTCACGCTGACGCCGGGCGTGCGCGTCCGTCCGAGCGGCTGCCGCAACGATGACTGCGCTATCGTCTACGATGGCAAGGGCGAGATCCAGATGGATCAGATGGTAGTCAATTTTGCCATCTTGCCCGGAATCTACTGGTCGGATGGCATGCCCCTGACGGTGGAGGATTCGGTCTATTCATACCGAGTAGGTGCTGCGCATAACCTGGCGGCAAACCCCAACGCGCCCGGCGTTAATTACCTGATCGAGCGCACGAAGTCATACGAAGCTGTGGACGAGCAAACCGTCCAGTGGTGGGGCAAGCCGGGCTACCTTGACCCGACTTACTTCACCAATTTCTGGACACCCTACCCCAGGCACGCCTGGAGCCAATATACCCCAGGTGAACTTCCTGAGAGCGAGGTGGCCGCGTACAAGCCGCTTGGCTGGGGAGCTTACGTGGTAGAGAATTGGGTGAGCGGCGATCATATTACGTTGAAGAAGAACCCAACTTACTTCCGAGCGGGCGAGGGCCTGCCGAAGTTCGATACGCTGGTCTTTCGTTTCATCTCTGCCCCGGAAACTGCCCTCAGTGAATTGTTGGCCGGGCGGTGTGACCTGCTGGATGCGAGCCTGCACCTGGATGGTCAGGTCGGAATTTTGAAGAGCTTCGCTGCAGAGGGTCAACTCAAGGCCGTCTTCTCCCCGACGGCGGTGATGGAACGCCTGGATTTCGGCATCCGCCCGGCGAGTTATGATAATGGATATAACCTCAACGCAGGAGACCGCCCGGATTTCCTGAGCGACAAACGCGTCCGTCAGGCGATTGCGCTATGCCTGGACCGGCAGAAGGTGGTGGATACGGTGCTGTTTGGGCTGACGAGCGTGCCTAATTCTTACGTGCCCGCCAGCCATCCGCTCTACAACCCGGACGTGAAGGCCTATCCCTTCGACGTTGCGGCAGCCAGTCACCTGCTCGAACAGGCCGGTTGGCGGGATCCGGATAACGATCCCGTCACGCCGCGCCAGGCCTGGGGCGTGAGGGACATCCCGGCCGGGACGCCGCTGGTCTTGAATTACTGGACGACCGGCGCAGCCCAGCGCAGGCAGGTCAGCGAGATGCTGGCCGGCTCGCTGGCCCAGTGTGGGATCAAAGTCAATCCCCAGTACTATGATCCGAGCGAGCTATACGCCCAGGGCCCGGATGGGCCGCTGTTCGGGCGCAAATTCGATCTGGCTCAGTTCGCCATGGGCAGCGCAGGGGTGGAACCGCCTTGCCAGTGGTTCACCAGCTCCGAGCTGCCAAAAGCCGCCAATCATTGGGTCGGGAGCAATCTCAGCGGCTACGCTAACGCGGCCTACGATTCAGCTTGTCTATCCGCCCGAGGCGCCTTGGCGGGCGAAGCTGCATACGCAGCCGGCTATCATGAGACACAGGCCATTTTCGCAGAGGATTTGCCCATTGTCCCATTATATTGGCGGTTGAAAGTGGCCGCGGCGCGCGCCGGGATGTGCAATTTCAGCCTGGATCCAACCGCTTCCAGCGACCTGTGGAACATCGAGGCTTTTGACTATGGGAGCGCCTGTGAAAGATAAATAGTTGTTTCTCGCTTGCCAAATTCTGTCATCTTGGATAGAATATTAGCAAACTACGAGGGACACTAATCGAATTTGGGTAGTAACCATAGCCCACCCTACACGCAGAGGGATGGCATTATGACAACCGTAGTCGTCAAAGATAAGTATGGTGATACTCTAACCGTCCTGGGAAGCTTACAGGAGGCGGTTAATGCCGCGCTTCAACGGTACGCAATCGAGCAGATCGCGACCAAGATAAGCGAACTTCGCCGCCGAAATGCCAGGTACCAGGCTCAATATGGAATTGATTATCCCGCCTTCTCACGACGTACAGCTGAAGATCAGGAATTTGTCCAACAAATCGAGAACAACATCAGCAAAACATGGGAAATTGATCTGGCCGATTGGGAGTTTTGCCACAAAGGGATTGAAGATTGGACAAGGAAACTACAAGACAAGACGATAAATTACAGTTATCTCTGACCGAAGAGATGACATTTGCAGCTTTCGTCAACTGGCTGAAAGCGAGCTTGTAGGCGATAAGGGCTGGCCAACTCCAGCTTGAAAAGGCGCCACTTGACTTTTTACTATTCTTGTGTTAATCTTCTCTATATTAGCCCACCCTGGTGGATAGCCTGACAGGCTGTTCAGCGGGGAATTTGGAAAATCTATGCAGAAGGAGGTGATTCTTCAGAAAAATACCTCGGCTTGCTGATAGTTCATATTTCACCCTAACCTGTTAATTTAATTCGGAGGAGAAAGACAATGTTACGAAAACGCTTAATTTTGGTCTTCGGTTTGGTGCTTATTGCCAGCATGGTATTGGCAGCCTGCGCCCCGAAGCCCCCCGCGACTCCCGAAACAGTGGAAGTCGTCGTCACTAAGGAAGTGACAGTCGAGGTCGAGGTCGAGCGCACAGCATTCACCACGCCGCACCCGATCCTTGGCGACCTGAAAGTGCGCCAGGCGCTGTCCTACTGCACCAACAAACTCGACTTGATCAAGGCAGTCTACCCGCTGATCCCTGAAGATCAGCAGAAGACCCTGGTCTTGAACACCATGATGTCAAATGGACACTGGGCTTACGCCGGCGATGAGAACATCACCATCTACCCGTTTGATCCCGAAAAGGGTAAAGCCCTGCTGGAAGAGGCTGGTTGGACGCTCGCCGAAGGCGCTACCTACCGCGCCAATGCGGCTGGCGAGGAACTGGCCTTGAAATTCACGACCACCACCGCCGCCTTCCGCCAGACCTGGGCTGCCGTATTGGAATCCCAGTATAAAGCCTGCGGCATCCGCATGCTCCGCCTGCACGTTCCCGCCTCCTGGTGGTTCGGCGACACCACCGGCCTGACCCGCCGCGACTTCGAACTGGGCGCCTACGCCTGGGTCGGTCAGGTTGATCCCGGCGGCCAGACCTTGTACGCCTGCGATCAGATCCCCAGCCCCGCGAATGGTTGGGAAGGCCAGAACTATCCGGGTTGGTGCAACGAAGCTGCCAGCGTCGCCATCAAAAAGGCGAACAACACCTTGATCCTGCAGGAACGCATTGACAACTACAGAATCCTGCAAACGGAGTACACCAAGGATATTGGGACCATCCCGCTCTTCAACCGCTCTGAGACCTTTGCCGCCGTGGCCGGAATGCTCAACTTTGCTCCCACCCCTGGCCAGGAGTACTACCTGTACAATGTTGGCGAATGGGAAGTCCCGGGTAGAGACACCATTGTGCTCGGTTTCACCCAGGAACCCGCCTCCCTCTTCACCCTGGTCGAGGATGCCTTTGTCGCCAACCTGGCGGCCTACATGTACCTGCCTGGTCATATCACGACGCTGAACTACCAGTTCCAGCCCGTGTATATCACCGAATTGCCCACGCTTGAGAGCGGCCTGACCATGAACAACGACGTTGAGGTCAAGGCTGGCGACAAGGTTGTGGATGCCGACGGTGAAGTTGTCGAACTGGCGGCCGGCATGAAGGTTATCAACGCGGCCGGCGAGACCGTTGACTTTGATGGCACCCCCGTCACGATGAAGCAACTGGTCTCCACATTCAAGTTTATTGACGGCATCAAGTGGGAAGATGGCGAGCCGCTCAAGGGCGCAGATTTCGAACTTGCCCGCAAAATCAACTGCGATCCCGAATCCGGCGCAACCTCCTTCATCACCTGCAACAAGACCGCCAACGTTGAGTTCTTCGATGTCGGCTATACTCACACCTGGTTGCCTGGCGTGCAGGATCCGTTGTACTTCGTCCCGGTTTGGGGCACATATCCTTCTCATCGCGTCATCTCCGATGGCCGCATGTTGAAGGATGTCCCGGCGAAAGAATGGACGACCCTGCCCGAGATCGCCGAGAAACCGATTGGTTGGGGTCCGTACAAGCTGGTCGCATGGGTCAAAGGCGAGAAACTCGTCTATGCGGCCAACCCCTTCTGGGTATTCGGCGCTCCCACGACCCCGAAATTCGTGATCCAGATCATCACGCCTGAATCAGCCGAAGCCCTGCTGTTGGGCGGAGAAGTTGACGTCCTCGCCTCCGAGACCTTGGCTGGCATTACCCAAACTCTGGCCAATGCCGAAGCAGAAGGCAAGATCAAGACCTACTCCATCGCTGGCGCTACCTGGGAACATATTGATCTCGCATTGTTCATCCGGTAAGCCGCGTGCTTGTCTGAGTTAGATTGGGTAGGTGTGATCCATCCGGGTCACACCTACCTTACTCGTTAAGATAGCTGAGGGGTTGGGTGTTTTTGGCGGGCGTCGCCCGCCAAAAACACCCAACTTCCCCCGAGTTAATGAGAAGATACCATTTTTTTATCGGAGAGAAGCATGAGCGTATATTTGGTTCGCCGTGTGCTGCAGATGATCCTGGTGATTTTTCTTTCTTCAGTTGCGACCTATGCGTTATTGAGCCTTGCACCCGGGGGACCGCTTGCCGGTTTGCGTCAAATCCAGCAGAGCGCACGATTCCAAATCACCCAGGAAGATATCGCCCGCATTCGCGCTCACTATGAGCTGGATTTGTACCTGCCTGTCCGCTTCAGCCGCTGGTTGATCGGCCAGCCGCGCGGCCCGCTCGTTATCGGGGGAAAAGAATTCTTTAGCGATTTGGTCATCGGATGCAGCCAGCCGATCGAAGAGGGATTTCTGAATAAAAAAAGCGGCGCCTATGAAACCAGGGGCACTGGCTGTGTCAAATATGTCCATCTGCAAGATCTGGTTGGGCGCCGCACCAGCCGCGGCATTATGCTGGGCGATTTTGGTTTATCCTGGCGCTTGCTGCGCGATCGCCCGGTGAGCGATTTGTTGTGGAGCCGCTTGGAGAAGACCCTCCAACTGATTGGCCTGGAGACGCTCTTGTCTATTTTGATCGGGGTTCCTCTGGGGGTATATTCAGCCGTAAAACAGTATTCCAAATTTGACTATTTCTTTACCTCGCTGGCCTTTATGGGTTCCGCGATGCCAAGCTTCTTCTTTGGACTTTTGATGATTTTGGCTTTTTCGATCATTCCAAAGAACGCCGGCCTTCCCTACCTGCCGCCTGGATTGTCCGAGTCGGTGCGCGACTATACCATCCCGCTGCTTGGAACGATCGCCGCCGGTTCTGCCGCGGACCGCATTTTGCATCTGGTCCTGCCTGTCTCGGTGCTGACGTTGATCAACATTTCCTTCTGGAGCCGCTATATCCGCTCCAGCATGTTGGAGGTCCTGCGGCAGGATTATGTGCGCACCGCGCGCGCCAAGGGCCTGAAGGAAACGGTTGTCATTATGAAACACGCCTTGCGCAACGGTTTGATCCCGTTTGTGACCATTGTCGTCTTTACCCTGCCCGGCCTTTTCAGCGGCGCGATCATTACCGAGAGCATCTTTGCCTGGCCAGGGATGGGCAGGTTGTACCTGCTGGCATTAGGCGACAATGATTACCCGGTTGCAATGGCAATTTTCTTTATCCTGGCTGTGCTGACAGTGATCGCCACGCTGCTGCGTGATATCCTTTATACGGTTGTTGATCCCCGTATCCGTCTATCCTGATTGTTATGAGGAATGACTGAATGGCTACAAATACAATAAACCAGATCGCTGAACTCTCGGGGGATGCGATTACACTTGAGGAACGCACCCCGTTCCAGATCGTCATGAGGCGTTTCAGGCGGCACAAACTGGCGATGGTCGCGCTGGTTGTGATCTCGGTAATCCTCAGCCTCACGATCCTGGCGCCTTATATCACCCCTTTCGATGTTCAGGAAATTAACGTTGGCAAATATTTTGTCCCTTTCGGGACAGTGGACGAAGCGACGGGGCGCACACATTATCTTGGCACGGATAATATTGGCCGCGATTATTTCTCGCGCTTGATCTTTGCCGGCCGTATCTCCCTGGCGGTGGCCTTCATTTCGGTGATGATCTCAGAAACGATTGGGATCGTGGTCGGTTCGATTTCCGGTTTTTACGGCAAGTGGCTGGATGCTGTTCTCATGCGCTTTGTCGAATTCATGTTGACGATCCCCACGCTGCCCTTACTGTTGATTATCGCCTCCATGCTTCTGGCGAATGAGGCGTTGATCCCCATCCCGCCAGTGATCCTAAATATTATCGGCAAGATCATGCTTTTAGGCCCCCGCGACGCGCGCAGCGCCGTCCTGATCGTGTTGGTTCTATCCGGCTTGGGCTGGATGGGATCTGCCCAATTGATGCGCGGCATGATCCTATCGCTGCGTGAACAGACCTTCGTGGAGGCATCCCGTTCACTGGGGGCTTCCAATATATGGATCATTTTGCGGCACATGATCCCCAACGCGCTGGCGCCGATCATCGTTTCTGCTTCGCTTGGCCTGGCTGGCTATGTCGTCGCCGAGGCCGCGCTGGCCTTCCTGGGGTTTGGCATCCAAGACCCGGTGCCAACTTGGGGGAATATGCTCGCCGGGACGCAAACCTACATGTTTGACCGCCCGTGGCTGCCGCTCGTGCCTGGATTGCCCATCTTCATCTGCTCTCTGTCCTTCAACTATATTGGCGATGGCCTGCGCGACGCTCTTGATCCACGCTTGAAACTCTAAGTGTATGCGAACAACATCTATATTGGGAGAACGTCTGTGACTCAGGAAAATAAACAACCGCTGATTGAGGTACGTAACCTTAAAACCTACTTCTATACAGAAGATGGCGTCGTCAAAGCCGTGGATGGCGTGGACTTCAAAGTCTATCCTGGCAAAGTGTTTGGCCTGGTGGGCGAATCGGGTTGCGGCAAAAGCGTGACTGCCCTCTCGATTATGCGCCTGATAAGCCAGCCCGGCAAAGTCATCGAAGGTGAGATCATCTACGAAGGTCAGGACCTGCTCAAAGTGACCGAGAACGAAATGATGCGCGTGCGTGGTAACCGCATCTCGATGATCTTCCAACAGCCGCAAACGGCTCTCAACCCGGTCTTCAGGGTTGGCAATCAAATTGCTGAAGTCCTGGAAATCCACCAGGATTTGGGCAAGGAAGCCGGAATTAAACGCGCCATCGAGCTGATCAAGATGGTGGGTATCCCCGAGGCAGAAAGACGGGCTGATTCTTTCCCTCACGAGCTTTCGGGTGGTATGGCGCAACGTGTCATGATCGCCATGGCGCTGGCCTGCGTACCCGACCTGTTGATCGCTGACGAGCCGACCACAGCCCTGGATGTCACCATTCAGGCTCAGATCCTGGACCTGATGCGTGACCTGCGCACCAAAGTGGGCGCCTCGGTCATCCTCATCACCCACGACTTGGGGGTGATCGCAGAGATGGCAGAAAACGTGGCCGTGATGTATGCGGGCAGGATCGTGGAGGAGGCGGATGTAAAGACATTGTTTGCCAGGCCTCTCCATCCCTACACGCAGGGCTTGATTGGCTCGATACCCATTCTGGGCAAGCTCAAGGATCGGCTGGCTGTTATCCCTGGCAGCGTACCCAACTTGATCAACCTGCCGGCCGGTTGTCGTTTTGCTCCCCGCTGCCTGGCGCGCATCGAGCATCAGTTGACCATCTGTACTGAGTTGGAACCCGACCTGGCCGAGGTCACTGGCGCTCACACCGTCCGCTGCTGGCTGTTCCAGGACAGTGAGAAACACAGCGCTCCTTTGGCGCACGCCGGCCAGTAAATAATAAACTGAATATCTACTACATTGGAGTTATACTCGATGAGCAAACCGGTGATGAGCAAAGAAAGTCCGAAGAGAGACCTGGTTATTGTCAAAAACCTGGTCAAATATTTCCCCGTTCGATCGGGTCTGTTACAACGTGTCACGGCTTGGGTGCAGGCTGTGGATGATATCAGTTTTACCATCCGGGAGGGGGAAACTTTCGGACTGGTTGGGGAATCCGGCTGCGGCAAGACAACCATTGGCCGTACCATGTTACGCCTGATCGAGCCCACTTCCGGCTCGGTCACATTCGACGGGCAGGAGGTCTTCAAATTGCGCGGCCGGGAAATGAAAGAAATGCGCCGCAACATGCAGGTTATCTTCCAGGACCCGTATGCCTCGCTCGACCCGCGCATGCCGATCGGCGAATCTGTGATGGAGGGCTTGAACGTGCATGGCATCGGTACGTCGCGTGAGCGTTTCGAAAACATGCTCGAGATTTTGAAGAAGGTCGGCCTGGAAGACTATCACGCCCGCCGCTATCCGCATGAATTCTCGGGCGGCCAGCGGCAGCGCATTGGCATCGCCCGCGCCCTGGCTCTCTTCCCGAAATTCATTGTTTGCGATGAGCCGGTATCCGCGCTGGATGTGTCCATTCAGTCACAGGTGTTGAACATCTTGAAGGACCTCCAGAGCGAGTTTGGTTTGACCTACCTCTTCATTGCCCATAACTTGAGCGTGGTGGAGCACATCTCTGACCGCGTGGGGGTTATGTATGTGGGTAAGATGGTCGAATTGACCGGCCGCGAAGAACTCTATGAAAACCCACTGCATCCGTATTCAAAGGCGCTAATGTCAGCCATCCCCATCGCCGACCCGACGCTCAAGCGCGAGCGCACCATCCTGAAGGGCGACGTCCCCAGTCCCTTGAACCCGCCCAAGGGCTGCCGCTTCCATCCGCGTTGCCCGCTGGCGATTGACAAGTGTTCGCTCGAAGAGCCGGTCTTCAAAGAGATCAAGCCCGATCACTCTGTGGCTTGCTGGCTGGCAGAATAGCCGTAATGCTCAAAGCCATCATCTTCGACTTCGACGGTCTCATTCTCGATACAGAAACACCCGAGTACATCGCCTGGCAGGAGATATTTGCCGAGCACGGCTGCGAACTCTCTCTCGAGATGTGGGGACAAGTCGTCGGCGGGGCGGGTTTTTCGGACTTCGATGCTGCCAGCCATCTCGAAGAACTCCTGCGAAGCACCAACCCGGTCGGCCATCCCTTCGACTGCGCGGCTCTCAACGCCCGCTGGCGTCAACGCGGCGATGAGTTGATTGCGGCTCAGGCAATTTTGCCCGGCGTGCGCGACTACCTGGACGACGCCCAAAGGCTTGGTCTCCGCCTGGCCATCGCTTCCAGTTCAAAGCACAGTTGGGTGGATGGACATTTGGCTCGTCTGGGTCTTTTGGCTCATTTCGAGCGCATCATCTGCGCCGACGACGTTACACGCACCAAACCGGACCCGGAACTGTATCGCGCCGCCCTGGCCGCGCTCCACATCCGGGCGGAGGAAGCCATCGTTTTCGAGGATTCGCCCAACGGCGTGAAGGCAGCGAAACGCGCGGGGATATTCGTCGTTGCGGTGCCCAATCCACTCACCGCGCGGCTTTGGATTGACGGCGCAGACCTGACGTTGAAATCGTTGGTAGATGTGCCCCTAATTGGCTTGCTACAACGCGTCAATAGAAAGAGTTTTGTGCTACACTGTTCTCATGCGCACAGATCGTCTCGTTCTACGGGCGTTGGGTAACCTTTGCACCTCTCTGTTGATCCTCTCCCTCCTCGCTTCCTGCCTCCCGCCTCCTACCCCCTATCCCACGCCTTCACCCTCGCCCACCCTCACGCCTCTCCCTCCCACTGCAACACCATCTCCCACATCCACGCCCACCCCAACGCCTCCCCCGCCGATCCGTTTCGCTGTCATCGGCGATTACGGCATGAACAACCAGGCGGAGGCGGATGTCGCCGCGCTGATCCTCAGTTGGCAGCCGGATTTCATCATCACAACCGGCGATAACAATTATCCATCCGGCTCCGCCGCCACCATTGATGCCAACATCGGCCAGTTCTTCCATGCCTTTATCGCCCCTTATACCGGTAACTATGGCGAAGGCGCGACGGAAAACCGTTTCTTCCCCGTTCTCGGCAACCACGACTGGAGCACGGACAGGGCGCAGCCGTATCTCGATTATTTCACCCTGCCCGGCAACGAGCGCTACTATGACTTCGTCTGGGACCCGGTGCACTTCTTCGCCCTCGACAGCGACGACCGCGAACCGGACGGGGTGGGCATCTCCTCGGTCCAGGCCGCCTGGCTGCAGGCGGGACTGGCCGCCTCGACCAGCGCGTGGAACGTCGTCTATTTCCATCACCCGCCGTACTCGTCCGGCCGTCACGGTTCCACCGACTGGATGCGCTGGCCGTTCTCCGTCTGGGGCGCGGACGCGGTGCTCTCCGGCCACGACCACACCTACGAGCGCCTGCTCGTGGACGGCATCCCGTACTTCGTCAATGGGGTGGGCGGCGCGGCGCGTTACGGGTTCCGCACACCGCTGCCGGAGAGCCAGTTTCGCTACAACGCCGGCTATGGCGCGATGCTGGTCGCTGTCAGCGAGACGGAAATGCTGTTCGAGTTTTACAGCCGGGCGGGGGAGTTGAAGGATTCGTACCGGGTGACGAAGCCGTAAAACAAGAGACCGGTCGAGTGGCCGGTCTCTGTATGTGGACTCAAAGGCTTGAGAGCCGCTAAAGCTGCCGGGATTCGCTCCCGCAGCTGCTGTTTAACGCCCTAACCCGATAATAATAACTGGGGTATAAAGGCAGAAAAGAATAGTATAAACCGGTCAAAGCATTGCAATAAGCGCCGGGGCCGGAACAACTGGTCCCGTCCGGATACAGTTGCAGTTGATAACTGTCGGCCTTGGCCGGCGCCGACCAGGAAACCGTTGCCTGCTGGCCTTTGCTTACCGTCAGCGTTGCCCCGGCAAGCGGATTTATTGTCGGCGCGCTCGGTATTCCCGCGTCGCTGAACTGCCGCCCCATTGGTTTGGCGCGTCCATCAAATTCTAATCCGCTGACAAACTTTGCAACTCCTCGCGCACCACGCGGCGCAGGATCAATTCCAACGGCTCTTGTTGTCGCTGAATATACTCGCGCAGGGCATCGTTCATCATTGTTTGATAGTTGCCGCCGCCCCTCTCGGTGACCACCTGACGAAACCATTCAATGACATCGTTATCCAACCGGATGGTGATGCGCGTCTTGCCCGCAGGAGTTGGATCTATCGCGCCCCGTTTACCTTTGCTGAAATCATACTCTGTTTTCATCGCTGTTCCTCGTGCCGAAGGCGGTCAAATGCAAGCGCTTGTTCGCTTGCCCTTTGCTAACCCATCATGCCTCCACCGCCTTCGCCTTTATAAGCATACGAGTCAGTCCAGCCTGTACGCCCGATAATCGAGATTGCTTTAGGGGGCGAAAGTTTCTTGAAATCCTTTGACTTTGGTTGGCAAGCTGACTCGAAGATGCAAACCCCATTAAAAGTGTAAAATAAATTATCTGGGTTCAGACGCAAGAGACCGTTGTCGTGTCGGGGTAGTACATCGCTCTGGCTTTGACATGGGAGCAACCTACGAACAGGCGTTATCTCTGTGCGACATTGGCGGCATTTTCTTAATTGCGCGCCAAAGTTGAGAAACTGATGTCCATTTTGGCAAACAAACTCTACCAACTTGTCATCACAATATTCACGCCCTATACGATACAGCAAGAAATCCATCATGCAGGGCGCAATAGGAGCAGTTTCCGGGTGGGTCATTTGCCATTCTTCCCAAACTGCTCGCCACGATGCGGCGCTCATCGTGTCTATATAACCGTACTGGTATCCAAAAATATCTAGAAAACTGGAAAGAAGGGGAATATCGGTTTGGAGAACACGGGTTCGTAGGGCAAGCTTCATCGTGTTGCGGTCGCTAGCAACATCAATAACTTGCATGTTGGATAAGTTAGGCCATACCCCAAGCACAAACATATCACGGATGAACATATCAGTTTTTTTGCGACCGTAGCCTATCCCTACACTATCTAAAAAGCTGTCCCGTATTCTTTGTGCGTCGTTATTGTAAAAAGCTGCTATACCATAAGCGTCTATGCCACGTTCGATGAGAAATTCTGCCGCATGTTTGGCGAAGTCGAGCCTTTTATCACTTTGGGATAAGCGTGATGTCCCCAAGAAGCCCATAAATCCGTTTGGGTCATCTGCAATGACTTGCTCATCGAATTGCGTATCATCTTCGAGATATTTGCCGAACTGGTCTTCGGGTGGTTCACGAAAATCCTGATTCGCGGTAAAGAACCGAACTTGAGCGATGGCTTGTGGAGGCAATCCGTGTGTGTCAAGTATGACGTTAAAGATTTCGGCCCCATAGTTTAATCGCGCATTATGTAGGGCAAGAGCAGCTACACGGGCTTGTTGTTGTACGACTTGCGCATTGATAATCTCGGCATGATGTGTCTCCCAATACTTGTGAAATTCCGAGAAGTACTGGTACTCCTTGTTATTCAGCCTGGTGGTCCCAATTCCGTCATAGGTTTGGAATAAGTACTCATTTAGCTTCTCAAGCACTCGTTGGGCCAAGGCGATTTCATCTGTCAACGCCCAATCGTCAGGCAAGTGAATGCCAATTTGTTGATTTAGACTGGCAACGAAATCACGAAAGGTCATAGATGTTATCTCCAAAGCAAGGTGATTATCCCCTCAGGGTTTACGATAAATCAGCAAGTACTTGTGTGCTATACCAAGCTTATCTGCCGATGGCTCATCAAATAACTTATTTTCTTCTGACGTTACAATAACTATTTCTCGAATTTCAAGTTCTGTTTTAGCAAGTTGCTCATATGCCAACAAGCCCAGCGGGACAATATAACCATTTCTGCGATAGTCGCGTACTTCTATCACACAAAAGCCATTTTGGGCTAAATGCTTCTTTGCCTCAGATGTTGCTTGACTGAGCAATTCGAGGTAGTGCTGTACGTCAAAATCTGCTGTCAATACCGAATCGGGCGGACAGTGCATGAATACAAGTTTTTGATGCGCGGTTGGGTTTGCTGGATGCGTTATCTGCCCCCATTCGTATTCAAGTATGGTTTCGCCTTCCTGTGAAAATCGTCCAAGCAAGTTGCGACGTATTTCTTCTCCAAGTTTGTTCGACGGAAATATCCATACGCTGGTTGTTTCAAGTTGCTCCTTCTCAACTCGCGCTATCTCTTGTGTCGTTTGTCGAATTTGAAAATCTGTAAACCAAGTGAGCTGTTTACTTTCGCAAATGGTTTTTGTAGTTTCTGGTTTCTCGAAGATAGGTAAAAATTCGTGCGCCAACAAAAGAAAGTTATATCGGATGCTGTTAGAATACCAAAACCCTGTCGTTTTGCAATTGTGCTGACGTTTGATAACCAATTCCCGAAGCAAGAATCCAGCATTAAGAAAAGCACGAATAGTTTGAAAAGCAATCGGTACGATGTGCTTTGATTTTCGAGAATCGCCGATAAGGATTGCACACTTTCGCCCGGGCTTTAGCACACGGTAACTTTCTTGGGCTACCTTGTGCATTTCAGTTATAAATTCACTGACTGAAAGGCGGGAAAGGTCGCCCTCGACCAAATCCGCGCTATAGTTGATTATGCCTGCGTATGGGGGATGGGCACAAATCAGATCAATGGTCTCGTCACCGATTGATGATAAGTCTCTCGCGTCTCCAAGAACAAGTTCTGGTTGGTAGTTCATACCGTTTCCCGAAAACATATTTAAGGGGATTTGGAAGTCTATATTCTCCCTGGTTAAGGTGAGGGCGTCTGGATTGATGTCACGCGCAATACAACGACGGCCTAAAAGTTTCGATTCAACCGCTGTTGTGCCTCCACCGCTAAAATAGTCTAATATTGCATCGCCAGGTTGGGTATAACGCAGAATCACGTTGCGAGGAATGTATGGTGACCAATTACCCCTATAACGGCCATCATGGGTTGCCCAATTGCCTCTATTCTTGAAACTCCATATCGTAGTAGCTTCTGGCTTATAGCCTTTTGGCTCCCATAAAATGATTTTTGTGCGCTTACGAACCATGGAGCTAATATTCGCCCCATATTCTTGTGTGATTACTTTCTCCAAATAACTAAAGGAAATACCATATTTTTCGCCTATTTGGGTATCGGATACACCGCTTTGCTTATCTGCAAGAACAGCTTTTCGTAAAACTTCCTCGCCATGCTCTACTCGAATATGATGTACTAGCGAGGAATTAATTCCTGTATGACAAAAAGGGCAATATTTAGTTACCACTGAGTCCTCTTGGGATAAAAGTAGCGCACACATGCAATAATTCTACCATGCAGACTCAAGACTGTTGCTAACGACTTTAGCAAGTCAACGCGGTGTTCAGCCGCCATTTTGCGGATTACAGATTATGGACGGCCTACCCCCGCAGAGCGGGGCTCTATAAGATACCCTACAAACCCATTCCAGGCGCGCACCTCGTCCAGTCGCGCTCGGGACTCCGCCTCCGGGTAGGGACTGGGGTCTTGCGGTTTGAATGTCGTGCCGGTCATTGCAGATAGGCACGCGTCCACGCCCGCGGCGATGTTGTGCGGGTTGTAGCCGCCTTCGAGCGTGAAGACGATCCTGCCTTTGCAGTATTCCTTTGCCAGTCCGAAATGCTATAGCGAATTGCCAATCCGCCGATAAAAGCGCTGGATTTGGCATTCGCCATTTTGCCGCAGCGAAGAATTCTTCGGTAAGCGGTGGAATATCCGAAGTGTCAATCATTTCATCGGTCATTGCATCAAAGCGTTCCAAATTGGTCTTTGTAGGCTTGTTCATATCAAACTTCATGAACGTAGTATAGCTCTTCCTCGGCGGACTTGCAAGCCCGATTTATCTGTGTATCTGTGATAGTCTCGGTGATTTGCTCTTCCGAAAAGCCAAATTTAATCCCCAGCTTATCAACCAACTCACCCAATATTTCTCGGCAGGTTATCCCCTCGACAATACCTGCCCTCATGAACCAAATCGTCAATGAATTTTTCGCGTTCCTCTTCCGCCAATGCCTCCCAATCCAGCCCCCTTTCAGCGCACAACTTTCTGAGCTGCTTCTCCGTAAAAGCCATCCGCTCATCCCGGCGAGTGCGTGCACCCTCCGCCAATGCCAATGACGCTTCCCATTGACGTTTTGGCGGTAATTGCCTGACCAACTCAAGCACTAGATCATCCGTCAAAGTTAATACAGCCTTCGTTTCGTCTCCTTTTTGCCAGACAATCACGATTCAGCTATACCATACAAATTCCGGTTTACCGCGCTCAACGACCTCACCTGCTCTCTGGCATGGTACGATGAGCGCACCAGCGGGGCGCTTTCCACCCATTTAAACCCGATACTCAAGCCGTATTCCTTCAACTCGGCAAACTCCTCCAGCGTGTAATAGCGCACAATTGGCAGGTGTTTTTTACTGGGTTGCAAGTACTGGCCGATGGTGAGAATATCCACGCCCCACGAACGCTGGTCGCGCATCACCGCCTTGACTTCCCCCAGTTCCTCACCCAACCCAAGCATGATGCCGGATTTGGTCAGCACCTCGGGGTCGAGTTTTTTGGCGTTGCTCAAAGTCGCCGCGGCCCAGGCGTAGTTATCCTGCGGCTGGACTTGCTTGAACAGCCGCGGCACGGTTTCGACGTTGTGGTTGAGTATCTCAGGCCGCGCCTCCATCACGATTTTCAAGGCTTCAAGACTGCCTTTGAAATCGGGAATCAAGACCTCAATCGAACAGCCGGGCAGCAGTTGGCGGATGCGGCGGATGACCATCGCAAAGACTGGCGCGCCGCCGTCCCGCCGCTCATCGCGGTTGACCGAGGTGATCACCGCGTGTTTCAGCTTCATCGCCCTCACCGCCTGCGCCACGCGCTCCGGTTCCAGCCAGTCGAGCGCGGCGGGGCGTCCGTGTTTGATATCGCAAAAGCCGCAGGTACGCGTGCACACGTCGCCGAGCATCAGGAAGGTCGCCGTGCCCGCGCCCCAACATTCGCCCAGGTTCGGGCACATCGCCTCCTCGCAGACCGTGTGCAGCGACTTGGCGCGCATCAAGGCCTGCAATTGCTGGTAGCTTTCGCCAGCCGGGGCGCGGACTTTGATCCATTCCGGGCGGCGTAGCGGGGCGATATTCAACTGTTCGGGATCGAGGCGGTCACGCGTGGGGGGTACGGTCATTGAGTCTCCGGGCGGGGCGGCGCCGGGTCCGGCTTGAGGTCCCCGCCGAGATGTTCGACCGACGCTTTCAGCACCCCCTCCCCGACCACATTCATCAACGCCAGGCCGAGCAGAAGCGACTTTATCTGCGGACTCATGTCGGCGCCGCGGATCAGGTTGATCTTACGGGCAAATTGCTCCTGCTCGGCTTGGGGAAGGTTCTGCATCAGCGCCAGGCAGTAGGTTGGCAGAGCCATGTAGGCTTTATCGAACGAAATATCTTTCATCACTTTGCTGACCACTGCCGAGCGTCCCTGCGCCCGTTTGCGGTCCACGCCCTGATCCACGGCGATCAACAGGGCTTCCAGAAAACGGCTGGGGCCGATCGGCACACTTTCTGCGCCCACTTTGACGGTGAACACTGAGGCACGCAAAATGGCCATCGCGCCGAAACCGGCCACGATCACCTGCGTCCACCCTGCCGCCGCGGGATCGGTAACGCCAAAATCCCATTTAAAAACGCGGATCAGACCCAGCGCGCCCACCGAAGCCAGGGCATTGATCAGCAGATAATAGACCGCCGGCCAGGAGTTCAGGGCGTTATCCGGCTCGTCTTTGTAGCGGGAGATGAGTTCCACCGCGCCGACAGCCGCGCCGATCACTCCCACTGCCAGCCATTCCAGTATTGTGTTCATGGTTGCTTATGCCTGTTCTTCTTCGCTGGTGATGATGGTCTGGGCCATTTGCACGCCCTCGACGGTGAGTTCGATGACCCCGCCTTTCACGCTCTCGTCCATCTTGACCAGCCCGGCGGCCTGCAAGGATTTGACATTCTCTAAAAGTTCGGTCGGTGGGATATCAACGACCGCCATTAGTTTAAGTAAATCCACCGTCCCGAATCTCGAAAGAGTGGTCATGATCCTCATCGGGTTCTTGGATGGGGTCTCAGGCTTTGCCGAGCGTTGGACGCTTTCCAGGAAGGTTCCGAAGTCGTCACTTTTAGGCTTATTTTCCATAAACGCCTCTCTTCAGGCTAACAACAATTCGATGGCTGTCTCAATCCCATTCTAGTCAAATCAAGATGGGGCGTCAAGGTTTGCTCTCACCCTCCCGAAGGGCTTGTCCTGAGTGAAGCGAAGGATCGAAGCCTGCGGGAGGGTTTTTAGGGGAAGATCACGGGGCGAAGACCGTTTGCAGGAATTCCAGCGTCAGATCGAGCACTTTTGGCTCGTAGCCCGGCTGGATCATCGTCATCCCGTGTTCCATGCCTTCGCCGATGAAGGTCTTGTAGTTGGCGCCGGAAGCGTTGTTACAGGTGGGGTAGGAGTCCCGGTCGCCGGTCGCGGCAAAACACCAGATTGCCGTCGCGGGGAATTCCTTCTCCATATCGGCAACGACCTGCTTGAAATTCATGCCGAGGTAGCTGCCCGGCGAGAGGGCGATGGCGCCCAGGCACGAGCCGCCAGCCTTGTTGTGCAGGTAGCAGCCATCCGGCGCGGCATCTGCGCCGATGCTGGCGCCCATCGCTGTAATGCGGCTGGGGTCCACGCCGGGCAGCCCGGCCGCCGTCTGGAAGGCAGCCTGGGTGTCTTTTAGCCAGTCAATAGGGTCCCAACTCTTGCAGCCCTTCCCGCCCTCGCAGCCGCGCAGCGTGAAGGTGAACACCGCCACGTTCAGGTCGGGAGGCACGGGCGGGAACCAGGAGGGATCGAGCCAGGGCCCCGATACTGTCTGCGGCCGCCGGCTGACGGCCGCGTCGCTCCAGCCCAGGCTGGCCTGCGGCTTGCTCTTTTGCAGCCAGGGGGCGATGGCGTCCCAGTCGTGCAGGTCGCCGGCGACCCAGTGGATCAACACCACCACCGGCGCAGACGTTATCGCCGCGGGATAGTACATGCCGTTCAGCGCCACGCCGTCCTCAGTTGTAAATGTGACCGCTACCGGCTCTGGCGGCGGGGCATTCGTTGGCGAGGGCGTTGCGGTGGGCGGTAGCGGGGTATCGGTCGGCGGCGCGGGGGTGGCGCTGGGCGGTAGTGATGTCGGCGGCGTGACGGTCTCTGTCGCGGCCGGAGCGCAGGCCGTCAGCAGTGCGAGGGCCAGCGCAAGGGACAGAAGACGAAACAACGCGGTTCTCATAGAAACTCCTTTCTTGCAGATAGAGGATACGACTTCCTGGACTGCGACGGGGCTGGGAAGAGGGAACGGGGTTGGCTACATTTTGCGGACCTTCAACTTGAGACCTTCAACCTTCACCACTACCACTTTCTCTCCCTTGCGAATCTTTCCGCAGCCTTCAACTGTTTCAGCTGTCCATAGTTCTCCCGCAGCCTGAACCTGGCCGGTCGGGTCAACGTTGGTCCGGGCAATGCCGGTTGCGCCGCGCATGCCCTCCTGCCCGGTGACGATCGGTCTCTTCATGGCGCGCAGGGCGAATCCGATGATGATGGCGAACATGATACCGGAGATGATCGCGACCAGGATGACCAGCGGGAGCGAGACGCGCTGAAATTGGGGCGTGCCAGGCGAATTGAAGAGCACCAACGCCCCGACAATGAACGAGCCGATGCCGGCCAGGG
>JASEHI010000032.1 GCA_030018695.1 Anaerolineales bacterium | reverse complement strand
GGTCCGGCGCGGGCTGGTCATCGGAATTCGATGGAACAATAATGCCGCCCACCTGGGTGGGCGTTCCGCCGAAGATGAACACGGACGGCGTGCGCGTTGCGGTAGGAGTCCGCGTGAGAGTGGGAAGCGGCGTAGGCGAGGCGGAGGGAGTAGCAGTCGGGGAAGGCGGAATGTAAGGGAGATCTGCCGTAGCGGTTGGCGAAACGGGCCGAGGCGGGACAGGCGTGGGCGTCGGCGTTGGCGCAAGGAGGGTGACATCCAGATTGGCCTCGGCAGAGTTCCCGGCCCGGTCGCTGGCATGGAGGGTGAGTGTGTGAACGCCCGCCGGGAAGCCGCCGCCATCCCAATTGAAGACGGCGCTGGCCGCGTCGCTCCCGCTGACAAGGATCGCGCCGCCGGAGGAAAGACTCCAGGAGGAAATGCCGCTGGTGTTGTCCTGGGCAGACCAGGCAATCGCCAGCGACTCACCGCAGGCTGGGCAGAAGACGCTGTTTCCGGTCAGGCCGACTTGCGGCGGCTGGGCATCCACATGGACGCTCTGTGTAACCGCGCCGGTGTTCCCGGCAATGTCCGCGGCGCGCAGGTTGACGGTGTGGGAACCGTCGGCGAGGGTGAGGCCGCCCGCGCAGGCTGTCCACCCGCTGCCATCGAGAGAGTATTCGAATGCCGAAAGGCCTGAACCAGGCGCAGGGTCCGAGGCGGAGGCGGTCAGGATCATGGACGAGACAAACCAGCCGTTGTCGCCAATTGTCCCGTTCAGGCTACCGTTGATGACCGGCGGCTGCGTATCCACCTTTCCGCTGGCTGTGCCCATCATGGAAGAATCCCCCACGAGGAGAGCGCCCAAAAGGTGAAATCGTTCTGGCCTTGGGTGAGCGGCACGCTGCAGGCCGCGCCAGGACAGGCGAAGGTCTCGCCGTTGCGTGTGCCTTCGATGAGCAGGATGCTGTGCCCGCCGAGCGGTTCGCTGGCCGAAAGCGACAGGCTGGACGAGCCTATGCACCAGTCGCTGCTGCCAGCCTGGGTGCAGTTGACCGCACCGGAAATGGTAGCAGGAGGGTGGGTGGCGGTATGCTCAGTGCTTGTGCAACCGGTCTGGCCTGCGGTGCAGGACTCCACCGAAGACGAGAGGGAGATGTCGCAGGGCAGGCTGGTGCAGCTCCCTGGCCAGCCCACGCAGCCGGTCGGGTTGAAGTAGGGCTGGGTGCTGGAGGTCGGTGGGCAGGAGCCGGAGGGGGTGTCGTAGAGGTGCAGGTAGCAGCCGTAGTAGCCGGGGCCGGGTGGGTCATACATAGCAAAGTACTCACAGTGCAGCCGTTCCCAGGTCCAGGTGGTGACGGTGCGGTCCGGGCCAAGGTAATCCGCCAGAACAGGCCAGGCGACCCCAAGCGCCAGGAATAGCAGGCCCAGGAGGAGGGTCGTTTTCCAGATGAATTGAGGTGGATTCCAAGGGTTCTTGCTCATGGGGTTTCGCCCTGTTGAACGGCTCTTGACACAAGTATAGGCAGGAATCGTTGTCTGGTCAAGGGTTTGGATTAACAAAAAAAGTCGGGCGGAAGAGTGCGGCGGGGGAAGATGAAACGATTTGCCAACCAGTTCGCCAGAAACTGCTTCCTCCCTTATAATTCACCTGCATCGCATTTCACGACAAGGAGTCATTCCCATGAGCACAGACTTATTCCCCAAAATGGCCCAATCCATCATTGACGGCGACTCGGACGCCGCGGTTGCCCTGGCGCGGCAGGCCGTGGAGTCCGGCCTCGACCCGCTGGAGGCCATCTCGAAGGGCTTCGTGGTCGGCGTCAACACGGTCGGCGAGGCCTTTGCCAAAGGCGACGCCTTCCTGCCCGAACTGGTGATGGCCGGAGAAGCGATGAAGGCCGCCATCGCCGTGCTCGAGCCGGAGATGCAGAAGCGCGACATGACGCGCACGATGCTCGGCAAGGTGGTGCTGGCCACGGTCGAGGGCGACATCCACGAGATCGGCAAGACGCTGGTCGGCACGATGCTCTCGGCCTCCGGCTTCCAGGTCTACGACCTGGGCGTGGATGTGCCGTCCGCCAAAATCCTCGCCAAGGTCAAGGAAGTGGACGCCGACATCGTCGGCCTCTCCGCGCTTCTGACGACCACGATGGTCAAGCAGAAAGAAGTCATTGACGTGCTGGACAAGGAAGGCCTGCGCAGGAAGGTCAAGGTCATGGTGGGCGGCGCGCCCGTGACCCATGACTGGGTGCAAAAAATCGAGGCCGACGGCTACTCTGAAGACGCCATCGGCGCGGTGACGATTGCGAAGCAGCTTGTTGGAGCGGCATAATTACGTTTTACGAATTACGTTTTACGTTTCTGCAATTCGTAAAGCGTAAAACGTAAAACGTAACCCACGAGAGCCCCCATGCCTACCCCCATCAAATCCATCACCAATCCCAAACTGCGGCTGGAAGTGTTGACGCCGGAGGAGATCAGGAAAATCCACGAAGCCACGCTGTGGATCATCGAACATGCCGGCGTGCGTTTCCCCTCGAAGCGCGCCCTCGACATCTGGCAGTCGTTCGGCGCGAGCGTGGACGCCGGGAAGAGCATCGTCCGCGCCAAAGGCCGCATCATCGAGGAAGCGCTCGAACAGGCGCCCGCGGCCTACACTCTCTGCGCCCGCGACCCATCCCAGGACCTGCCGCTGGACGGCAACCACGTCTTCGTCGGCACGGACGGCTGCGGCGTGGAGGTGCTGGATATCGAAACCGGTGCACGCCGGACCTCGAGCCTGCGCGACGTGTCCGACATCGCCCGCATCGCCGACGCGACCGCGGAGATTGGCTTCCACTGGGTGCCGGTCTCGGCGCAGGATATGCCGCCCGAAACGCGCGGCCTGCACGAAGTCAAGGCTATCTGGGAGAATTCCAGCAAGCATGTCCAGACCGAGAGCATCTACAACGAACGCGAAGCGCGCGTAGCCATCGAAATGGCCGCCGTCCTCGCCGGCGGAGGCGAAGCCCTGCGCAAGCGTCCGCTCCTTTCGCTGATGCAGTGTACCGCCCCGCCGCTCGGTCAGGACGGCGGCTCGCTGGACGCGGCTCTGTTGGCCGCCGAGGCGGGCATCCCGACCGGCTTCATGACCATGGCCGCCTGCCTGACCACCGGTCCCGCAACGCTGGCCGGCAACCTGGCGGTAGGCAATGCCGAAGTCATCGCCGCCACCGCGCTGCTGCAACTGGCGTACCCCGGCGCGCCGGTCTTCTACGCCGCCGCACAGACCGCTTCCGATTTGCGTTCCGGCGCATATACCGGCGGCGGCCCGGAAGACTTCCTCTTCGGCGCGGCGCAAAACGCCCTGGCCGATTTCTACAACATCCCGCTCTCGATGGGCTCGTTCGCCACCGGCGCGAAGGAACCGAACTGGCAGGCGGGCGTCGAGAACAGCCTGTCCACGTTTATGGCCTGCGTCGCCATGTCCGACATGCTGCTCGGCGTCGGCCTGCTGCACGGCAGCCGCATCTGGTCGTATGCGCAGATGATGATGGACTGCGAGATTTTCTCCATCATCCATAAAACCATGCAGGGCATCGTCGTGGACGATGAGACGCTGGCGCTCGACACCATCGCCGCGGTCGGCCCCGGCGGGAATTTCCTCACGCAGAAGCATACCCTCAAGCACATGCGCGACGTGTTTCTGCCGCAGTTCATGGATCGCCGTCCATACAACGAATGGGAAGCGAAAAAAGACGATGCCCGCGACTGGGCGCTTGCCAAAGCCCGCAAGACCCTCGCCGGGCACCAGCCCGATCCGCTCGACCGGAAGTTGAGCGCGGAGATGGCGAGAATCATCAAAAGCATTGAAGAAGGAAACAAGTAAACAGGTAAACAGGTAAACAGGTAGACAAGTAAACAAGAAGTCCTTGTCTACCTCCTACCTGTCTACCTCCTACCTGTCTACCTCCTACCTGTCTACCTGTCCCATGCAACCAAAAATCGAACTCCTCACCCCCGATCTCATCTCCCGCATCCTCGACGAAGCCTTCCAGTTGATGCTCAAGCCCGGCATCAAGGTGCAAGACGCCGCGGCGCGGGACCTGCTTTTATCCAATGGCGCAATTGTGGACGGCGAAATCGTCCGCATCCCGGAGAAGGTCGTCCGCGCCGCGCTCGAAACCGTCCCGGCGGAATTCCATCTGTACGACCGGAACGGCCAGCCGAAGGTGCGCTACGGCGGGGACGCGGTGCACTTCGACCCCGGCTCGTCCGGCGTCCACGTGCTGGACCCGGAGACGCTGGAGCACAAGCCATCTTATACGCCGGATTTGGTGCGGCTGGTGAAGGTGGCCGAGATGCTGCCCGCCTACGACGCCCAGTCCACGGCGGTGGTCTGCAACGAGGTGCCGAAAGCGATTGGCGACCTGTACCGGCTTTACATCGTCTTGCTCTACTCAGCCAAGCCAATCGTCACCGGCGCGTTCTCGGTTTCCACCCTGCACAACATGATTGACATGCTGGCGATCTTCCGCGGCGGCCGCGCGGCGCTTGCCGAAAAGCCGCTGGCGGTCTTCGATGTCTGCCCTTCGCCGCCGCTCATCTGGTCGGAGTTCGGCGCGGGCAACCTGATCGAACTGGCACGCGCCAATGTCCCGGCGGAACTCATCTCGATGCCGCTGGCCGGGGCGGCCGCGCCGGTCACGCTGCTCGGCTCGATCGTCCAGCACGCCGCGGAAAGCCTGAGCGGCATTGCCATCCATCAACTTGCCAAACCCGGCGCGCCCATCGTCTGGGGCGGCGCGCCGGCCATCTTCGACATGCGCCGCGGCACCACGCCGATGGGAGCGGTCGAGACGGCAATGATAGACGCCGCGTACGCGCAGGTTGGCAAGTCGCTCAATTTGCCCACGCACTGCTACCTCGGCGCGAGCGACGCGAAGATCGTGGACGCGCAGGCCGGGCTGGAGAGCGGCGTGACCGCCATCCTCGGCGCGCTGGCGGGCGTCAACATGATCTCCGGCGCGGGCATGCTCGATTTCCTGGCCTGCCAGAGTGCGGAGAAGCTGGTGGTGGATGCCGAGGCGATCGGCATGGCCAAACGGCTCGCGGCCGGGATCGAGGTCCGGACGGACACGCTGGCGGCCGCGCTCTTCGAGGGCATCAATTTCAAGGGCGATTTTCTCAAGCAGAAGGTCACGCGCGAACTTTTCCCGCAGGAGCAATACCTGCCCTCGTCCGTCATTGACCGGGACTCGATCCGCGGCTGGCAGCAGGCCGGGAGCCTCGACACGTTCGCCCGCGCCAAAGCCCGCACCCGCGACCTGCTCGCCGCGTACGAGCGTCCGCCGGTGGTCCCGGAGCAGGAACGCGAACTGCGGAAAGTGGTACAATCTCTGGCGAAGAAAGCCGGGATGGAGAAACTTCCCGAAGCAGAGTGAAAGGAGGACGCCGCCGCTTTCCCTGTCCGTCGCCGTTTTCTTTCGATGAGAGGAGATGCATAAAATGAAAAAGTTTCTTTTCAAGGCAATCCTGCTGCTCGCCGCGCTGAGCCTGATCCTGGCGGCATGCGGCGGTCAGTCGAGACAGCCCGCCACCGTGCGCATCGGCTACGCTGGCAGCCCCGACACGCTGAACCCGGGCGTGGCGGTGCTTTCCGAGTCGTACCTCATGTTCGAACTGGTCTACGATACGATCTACGATCTCAACCTGGACGGCACCTTCTCGCTCAACCTGGCGGAAAGCGCCACGCCCTCGGAAGACGGCCTGGTGTGGACCTTCAAACTGCGCGCGGCCGAGTTCCACGACGGCACGCCGTTGACTGCGGAAGACGTGGTCTTCTCGTACGGCCTGTACTCCGCCGTCGAAGGCTATCCCTGGATGGGCGACTACACCGCTTACTTCGAGAGCGTCGAAGCGCCCTCGCCGGATACCGTGGTCATCACCCTGTCCGACGCGATTCCCAACCTCGACAGCCAACTGGTCTTCCTGTACGTTCTCCCCAAGCACATCTGGGAGAAACAGCACCCGGTCGAGTTCGATAACGTGGAGATGATCGGCAGCGGCCCGTTCAAGATGGTGGAGTACAAGCAGAACGAGTTCGTCCACCTGGTGGCCAACAAGGATCACCCGTTGTTCGCGCCCAAGGTGGATGAAGTGATCTTCCAGACCTTCGAGAGCAACGACGCGCTGGTGCAGGCGCTCAAGACCGGGCAGGTGGACATGATCACCGAAATGCCCGCCACGGCGGTCGAATCGCTGCGCGGCGAGGCGAACGTGGAAGTGGTCATCGGCGCGCCGTTCGTGCCCACCGTCACCGACGTGATCTTCAACCAGTGCGCGCCGGAAAACTGCCCGGAGAGTGACGGCATCTGCTCCGGCCATCCCTCCCTGCTGGATCGCAACGTGCGCCTGGCGCTGGCCCACGCCACCGACAAGGTGAAGATCAACGATGTGGTGTTGCTCGGCACCGGCTCGCTCGGCACCACGCTCATCCCGGACGGCCTGGGGGTGTGGTACAATAGTTCCATCGTGGACTACGAGTACAACGTGACCCTGGCCAACCAGATCCTCGATGATGCTGGTTACCTGGATACGGACAACAACGGCATTCGCGAGATGCCGGACGGCACGAATCCGCTGATCTACCGCGTGAACTGGCCGAGCGATTCGGTGGACGGTCCGCGCCTGGCCGAACTGTTGAGCGAGATGTGGGCGGAGGTGGGCGTAAAGCTCGAACTCCAGGCCATGGACCCGGACGCGCTGACCTCGGTCTGCTGCCCGGCCTTCGACTTCGACATCATCCTGTGGGGCTGGGGCTCCGACCCGGACCCGAACCTGCTGCTCAGCGTGATGACCACCGACGAGATCCCGACCGGCAGCAGCGAGACAGGCTACTCAAATCCGGTCTATGATGCGCTCTATTTGCAGCAGGCGGTCGAGCGCGATTTCGATGCTCGCAAGGCGCTGGTCTGGCAGATGCAGCAGATCGTTTTCGATGATGTCGTCTACATCATCCCCTACTACGATCCGAACATCCAGGCCTACCGCACCGACCGCTTCAGCGGCTGGATCACGAACATGCCGAAAATCGAACTGGCCGATCCCACCTCGCTGACGGTGATCGAACCGGTCAACAAATAGTTCGTTCGCATGACTTCGAGGGAGGCGGGCCGCGGTCTGCCTCCCTCACCGCCGTGTCATTGCGAGCCGCCGATGGTTGAGTAGCGCTCTTTGCGTATCGAGACCGAGGCGGCGAAGCAATCCCCAAAGAACGGGGACTTTCCCCTCGCGCACGGAGATTGCTTCCTCGGGTCTTGATACGGGTTTCGATACGGGTTTCGATACGCCCCTTCGGGGCTACTCAACCCTACTCAACCCTGCTCAACCCTCCTCGCAATGACTCCGATTCGAGAGGCCGCTGGTGAAACGCACCCAATACCTGCTCAAGAGGCTCGGCTGGTCGGTCTTCACGATCGCCTTCGTTCTCGTTTTGAACTTCTTCCTGTTCCGCGTCCTGCCCGGCGACCCGGCGCGGGCGGGCGTCCACGACCCGCGATTGAAGCAGGAGGCCGTCGAAGCCATCCGTGTGCGCTTCGGGCTGGATAAGCCGGTCATCAACTGCTTCGAGTCGCTCAACCCGGTCAGGTTCGGCTCCTGCGACGTCAACCCGCTGGAAACGCAATTTTTCATCTACGTTCGCAACCTGTTCAAAGGCGACCTGGGGATCAGTTATCACACCAACCGCCCGGTGGCGGAAATCCTGGCGGAACGCCTGTGGAATACCATCCTGCTCATCGGCCTCGGGCAGATCCTGTCCATCTTTCTCGGCGTGGCGTTGGGCATCTTCGCGGCCTGGAAGGCGCGCACAGCCATTGACTACGGCGCGCTGCTCACGAGCCTGCTGGCCTGGAGCCTGCCGACCTTCTGGCTGGGCATCATCCTGTTGTTCTGGGGCAGCGCGCACGGACTGCCCATCGCCGGCAAGGCCACGCCCGGCACCAGCAGTTGGCCGCTCATGCAGCAGTGGGGCGACGTTCTCCGTCACATGCTCATGCCGACCCTGACCTATACCATCGTGTACCTCGGCGAGTACACGCTCATCATGCGCTCCAGTTTGCTGGACGTGCTGGCGGAGGATTACATCCTGACCGCCAAGGCCAAGGGGTTGAACACGTTCCAGATCCTGAAAGATCACGCCCTGAAGAACGCCATGCTTCCGCTGGTGACGGTCATCGCCATCAACCTGGGCTTCACCGTGGCCGGCGTGCTGCAGATCGAGGCGGTCTTCTCCTGGCCGGGATTGGGCGGGGCCATTTACGAGTCCGTTTTGCGGCGCGATTATCCGATATTACAGGGCGCGTTCCTGCTCATCGCCGTCGCCGTCATCCTGGCCAACCTGATCGCCGACCTGACCTATTCCTACCTCGACCCGCGCGTGCAGTCGGAGTGAGCCGTGACCGTAGCAGAAGAAACCTCCCCGGCTAGTCCTCGCACACCCTCCCCGCTCCTGACCTTCTGGCGGACGTTCAAGCGCAACCGCATGGCGCTGGTCGGGCTGGGCATGTTGGCGTTGATCGTGCTGCTGGCGGTCTTCGCGCCGCAGGTCGCGCCCTACGATGTGACCCGCGCGGTGGATGTTACCATCGGCGATATCTACCAGCCTCCCAGTGGAACACACTGGCTCGGCACGGACGACGCCGGCAAGGATGTGCTGTCGAACTTCTTCTTCGGAGCGCGCGTCTCGTTGATCGTCGGTTTCTTCGCCGCGTTCATTTCGGTTGTGATCGGCGGCGTGATGGGCATCGTGGCGGGCTTCTACGGCGGGCGCGTCGAAAACATCCTGATGCGCTTCACCGACATCATGCTGGTCATCCCCGACCTTCCGCTGATGGTGGTCATCGTCGCGCTGACCAAACCCAACCTGATCAACATCATCTTCGTCATCGGGCTGCTGGGCTGGACGACCACCGCGCGCATCGTCCGCTCGCAGACGCTGGCGGTGAAGTCGCGCAAGTTCGTGCTACGGGCGCGCGCCATCGGCGCGGGCAACGGCCACATCATCCTGCACCACATCCTGCCGCTGGTGATGCCGCTGCTGGTGGTCAACGCCATCCTGGTCATCTCGCTCGCCATCCTGAACGAGAGCGCGCTCTCGTTCATCGGCCTGGGCGACCCGACCGCCCTCTCCTGGGGCCAGATGCTGAACTACGCCTTCGGGCGCGGGGCGATGAGTGCCGGGGCGGGGTGGGCGCTGGTCGTGCCGGGGCTGGGCATCGTCTGGGTTGTCCTCTCGCTGACGCTGCTCGGCCACGGCCTCGAACAGGTGCTGAACCCCAGGCTGGATACGCATCACCTGATGCCGGGCCGGCCCGCGGTGCAGGGCGAGGCGGGCGCGCCGGCCGTAGGTCCCGAAGGCGCGCCGGTCATGCTGGACGTTCAGAATGTCTCCATCCATTATTTTTCCGATGGCAAATCCCCGGCGCGGGCGATCGAGAACGTCAGTTTCCGGCTGCGCGCGGGCGAGTTGATGGGGCTGGTCGGCGAGAGCGGCTGCGGCAAGACCACGCTGATGCTGGCCCTGCTGCGCCTCCTTCCGGCCGCCGGCCAGATCGTGAACGGGCGGGTTTTGTTCGGCGGGCGGGACCTGACCGCCCTGGGCGAGGCGGAACTGGCCGACGTGCGCTGGAAGGGCGTCTCGATCATCTTCCAGGGCGCGATGAACGCCCTCAACCCGGTGCGCACGGTCGGCGACCAGATCGCCGAAGCCATCCTCTGCCACGATCCGTCGTACAGGTCGAGGCGCGCCGGGCGGGACCCGAGGCTGGATCGCCGCGTCGCCGAACTGCTCGACCTGGTCGGCATCGCCAAAGACCGCAAGGAGTGTTTCCCACACCAGTATTCGGGCGGGATGCGCCAGCGGGCGATGATTGCCATGGCGCTGGCCTGCAACCCGCAGGTGGTCATCGCCGACGAGCCGACCACCGCGCTGGATGTGATGATCCAGGCGCAGGTGCTGGAACTGCTCGACAACCTGCGCCGCCGGCTGGGGCTTTCGATCATCTTCGTCACCCACGACCTGGGCGTGGTGGCCGAGATGTGCGACTCGGTGCTGGTCATGTACGGCGGGGTGACCGCCGAATACGCCGATGTGGACACCATCTACAACTCGCCGCGCCATCCCTACACCCGCGAACTGCTCAAGGCTTTCCCGGACCTCTCGCATCCCGAAAAGCGGCTGGCCTCCATTCCCGGCTACCCGCCGCGGCTGGACTCGCTCCCGCCCGGCTGCCGCTTCGCGCCGCGCTGCCCGCAGGCTTTCGAGCGCTGTCGCGCCGAACAGCCCGTTCTGCATGAATTGAACGGCGGGCATTTCATCACCTGCCATTTGATCGAGACAGACCGTAAAAGGAGATCGAAGGATCGGCAGACTCTGAGTTTTTAGCCACTGATTTCACCGATTTTTTTCTTTGACAATCCGGGTAGATCAGTAGACATTATCCTTAATAGCTTTCTTGCATCGAATTTTCGCGAATTTCACGAAAAAATTCGGTCAATTCGTGCCATTCGATGCCAGCAGTTCTAAATACAGATAAAGTCTAGTGTAATCCGTGGCAAGTTTTTTTGAATTTCACGAGTTGAGTGATGACAACGCCCGAATACTTTCTCGAAGTCCACGAACTGAAGAAATATTTCCAGGCCGGGCGGCCGGGCATCTTCAGCCGCCGGACGCGCCGGGTGCACGCCATTGACGGCGTTGACCTGTGCCTCGAACGCGGCGAGACCATCGCCCTGGTCGGCGAGAGCGGCTGCGGCAAGTCCACGCTCGCGCTGACCCTGATGGGGCTGGAAAAGCCTACCGCCGGACGGATCATCTTCGAAGCCGAAGAGATCACCCACGCCGACGAACGCACCCGCAAAGCCCTGCGCCAGCGCATCCAGATGGTCTTCCAGGACCCGTACGAGTCGCTCAACCCCACCCAGACCATCGGTGAGATCGTCGCCGAGCCGCTGGTGGTGCATGGACTGGCGCGGGAGGGGGGCGAGCGGCAGGGGCGCGTGGTGCGGGCGCTGGAGGATGCCGGGCTGAAACCAGCCGCGGACTACCTGCACCGCTACCCGCACCAACTTTCGGGCGGGCAGCGGCAGCGTGTGGTCATTGCCAGCGCGCTGGTGCTGGAGCCGCACCTGCTCATCGCCGACGAACCGGTCTCGATGCTGGACGTTTCCATCCGCGCCGAGATCTTGAACCTGCTGGCCGAACTGCGCCGGACGCGGCAGATTTCCATCATCTTCATCACCCACGACCTCGGCACGGTGGGCTATTTTGCCGACCGCGTTGCGGTCATGTACCTGGGGCGCATCGTCGAGGTGGGGCGGACGAAGGAAGTGCTGAAGAATCCGCAGCACCCGTACACGAAGGCGCTGCTTTCCGTCATCCCGGTGCCGAACCCGCGCCTGCGCCGCGAGCGCGTCATCCTGCAAGGCGAGACACCCAATCCGATTGACCTGCCGGGCGGCTGCCGCTTCCATCCGCGATGCCCGGTCGCCGAGGAACGCTGCCAGCAGGACGAACCGCCGCGCGTGACGGCCGCGCCGCTCCATCACGCCGCCTGCTGGCTGGTTAGCGGGAAGAAGCCGTGACCGGGCCGATCCTCGAAAAATACGAGTACAGCGGCCAGCCCTCGCTCGCCCGCCCGGACCTGCATCCGCCGGAGGGCTGGAGCCTTGCGCTCGTCGCGTCCGTCCAGCGCATCTACAACCACCGCCTCTCGCCGGACGGCGGGCGCATCGCCTTCTTCTGGCACCGCGAGGACCTGGCCGATCTCTATGTCCTGCCCGCCGCGGGCGGCTGGCCGCAGCGGATGACCACCGATCGCCCCAGCCTGCCGTACTGGCAAGACGAAACCCCGCAGTGGTCGCCCGACGGGTGCTGGCTGGCTTTCTCCAGCGGCGAACACGTCCGCATTCTCGACAGCCGGGGCGGGCTGTCGAAGAAATTGCAGATTCCCCTGCAAGACAGCGCCTCGCCTGTCTGGCTGGCAGACAACGACCGGCTGGTTGTCGCCGCGACCGTGGACGAAACGCCGCGTCTCTACCTGACCGACCGCGCCGGCTCGTTTGCCCGCGCCCTGACCCGCGAGCCTGGCTCGGATTTCGACGCCCGGCCTTCCCCCGACTGCCGGAGCGTGGCCTTCGTCCGCTGGCCGGATGACGACCTGAACCGGCGCGACATCCGCCTGGTGGACCTGGAAAGCGGCGAAACGCGCCTCCTCTCCGGCCTGCCCGCCACAAAGGAGTGGAGTCCGCGCTGGTCGCCCGACGGCCAGTGGCTGGCTTTCCTCTCCCAGCGCACCGAGTTCAGCCAGGTCTGGCTGGTGCGCGCAGACGGGCGGGATTTGCATCAACTCACCGACGAGGGCCGCGAGGTGAACGAACTGGCCTGGTCGCCGGACGGGGCGCGCCTGGCCTGCACGGTCAACCGCGGCGGGCGGCGCGAACTGGTATTGTTCGACGTGCAAACCGGCTCACGGTCCGAACTGCGCGGCGGGGATGGCATCCACGCTCATCCCAACTGGTCGCCGGATGGACGCTTCATCACGGTGGAGTATGAGAGCCCCGTCCAGCCGCCGGAGGTCTGCCGCGTGGACCTCGCCGACGGCCGGCTGACGCCGCTGACCTTTTCGCTCCCTCCGGCGCTGGCGCGCAATCCGCTGGTCATGCCTGAGGAAGTGAAATACAAGAGCGCCGACGGGGCGGAAATCCCCGCCCTGCTTTTCAAGCCCGCCAGGCCAAACGGCGCGGCGCTGGTCAATCCGCACGGCGGGCCGGCGGAGCAGTACGAGTTCTACTGGGATATCTTCCCGCAGTACCTGGCCGCCAAAGGGTACACCCTGCTGATGCCCAACTACCGCGGCTCCACCGGCTTCGGGCGGACATTCGAGCATAAGAACTACGGCGACTGGGGCGGGGGGGATGTGCAGGACTGCCTCTCGGCCGCGGACTTCCTGCGCGGCCTGCCGGGAATCGATCCGGCGCGGATCGGCATCTTCGGCGAAAGTTTCGGCGCCTACCTGACGAACTGCTGTCTCGCCGCCGACCCGGACCGTTTTGCCTGCGGCGTCAGCATCTACGGCGACGCCGACCTGTTCACCTCCTGGGCGCAGTGCAACGGCTTCATCCGGCGTTACACCGAGATGCAGATGGGACACCCCGCCGCCAACCGCAAGGCCTACGAAGCCGGGACGATCATCGCGAGGCTGGCGGGCATCCGCAAGCCGTTGCTGCTCCTGCACGGCCTGGAGGACGATATCGTCCCTCCGCAGGCTTCGGAGGAACTGGCGCGCGAACTGCGCCGCCTCGGCAAGGTCTTCGAGTATAAGACCTACGCGGGCGAGCCGCACGGCTTCCAGAAACGCGCCAATTTGCTGGACGCCCTCGAGCGCATGGAGCGCTTCTTCGACTGGTATCTCCTGCCGGCCCCCGTAGGTCGGATTGGCAATCCGACCTACGGCTGGTGTAGGACAAATCTATCGATTTGTCCTACTTGCCCCGAGTCGTTCGCGGCGTGAGGCGTTCCACAGTCACCCTGTGTTCTGATACAATTCCGGGTGGGCGAAGGCCCTGTACCGCTGGAGCATGAAGTCTTCATGCCCCACCTTTCATAATTGGAGCAGGTTGGATGATGTTGGATCTCAAGACTCTTCTACAGGTTCCCTACGTGGAGTCGTCCACCGGTTTCGACATCTCGCCGGACGGCCGCAAGGTGGCCTTTTCCTGGAACAAGACCGGGCAGTGGGAAATTTACGAACTGTCCCTGACCGGCCGCCAGACCCCGCGCAAGATCTCCGCCGGGCCGGGCGGCAAGTTCGGTCCGCAGTATTCGCCCGAAGGCGCGCGGCTGGCCTATCTTGTGGATTTCAACGGCAGCGAGGCGTATCACCTCTTCCTGCAGGATTTCATTGCCGGGACGGTGCTCGACCTGACGCCGGGCATTCAATTCTCGCTGCAAACCAACATCGCCTGGTCGCCGGACGGCAACGCCATCGTCTTCCTCGCTGACCGCGACCGCAACTTCGACGCCTTCGTGATGGACCTGGCGACTCCGCTCCCGGAGGACCAGGCCGCCGAGACGCGCTTCCCCATCCGCCGGATCCTTGGCATCAACCGCCCGGCCTGGAGCGTCAAGTGGTCGCCTGACGGCGCGTGGCTGGCGGTCGTCTTCGAAGGCCCCGGCCAGGATTACCTGACCTGCCTCGTCAGGCCGGACGGAAGCGAAAGCCGCCCGGTCGCCGTCCAGGGGACGCCGATCGACGCCCGCAATCCGGCCTGGTCGCCGGGCGGCAAGCGCCTGGCCTTCGCCTCCGATTTCCCCGGCTGGCACACCATCGGCATTCTGGAACTCGAAAAAGGCGAGATCGCCTGGCTGAAAGGCTCGCAGGCGGAACGCTATGCCCCGGCCTGGTCGCCGGATGGGAAGAACCTGGTCTACGTGGCCGCCGACGGCGCCGAGACCTGGCTGGAACTGCGCCGGGAGGCCAACCCTCCGCTCCGCCTCCAGCAGATGGAGCCGGGCATGCACTACACGCCCGCCTTCACGCCGGACGGCGATTCGCTCGTTTTCATTTTCGACAACCCCGGCCACCCCGACGACCTGTGGGAATTCTCCTTCCGGGAGCGGAGCCTGCGGCAATTGACCCAGTCCCTGCCCGCAGCCCTGCGCAAGACGAACTTCATCCTGCCGGACGAGGTCATCTATCCCGGCCTCGACGGGCAGATGGTGCCGGCCCTGCTCTTCCGCCCCGCGGACGTCGGTCCGAAAAGCCCGGCCGTGATCGTCATCCACGGCGGGCCGACCTGGCACTTTTCCTACACCTGGTACCCGTTCATGGCGCACATGGTCAGCCGCGGCTGGACCGTGCTGGCGCCCAATTATCGCGGCTCCACCGGCTACGGCCGCGAGTGGCAGACCCTCAACCGTTACGACCTGGGCGGCGGCGACGCCGACGATTGCGCCGCCGGCGCGCAGTACCTCGTCCGCGAGGGGCTGGCGGACCCGCAGCGCATCGCCGTCACCGGGCGCAGCCATGGCGGCTACCTGACCATGTCCTGCCTGACGCGCCACCCGGACCTGTGGGCGGGCGGCTCGGCCATCGTTCCCTTCCTCAACCTGTTCAACTGCCACGAGGAACTGCGCGAAGACCTGAAACACTGGGACATCGAGAACATGGGCCCCCCGGACGAAAACTACGAACTGTGGCGCGAGCGCTCGCCCTATTTCTTCCTCGACCGCGTGCTGGCGCCGGTGCAGATCATCTGCGGCGAGAACGACCCGCGCTGCCCGGCCAGCGATTCGATCGCCGCGCGCGACAAACTGCTGGAACTGGGCCGCCCGGCAGATTTCAAAATGTACGCAGGCGAAGGCCACAGTTTTCTCAAGATCGAGAACGTGCTGGATTCGGAGATGCGCCGCGTCGCGTTCCTGGCGCGGGTTCTTGCCTGAATGTGTCGCTGCGAGGCAGGTGGTCGAGTAGGCGTGTTCTTCGCCGTATCGAGACCACCGCCGGAGCAGTCTCCTGTCTCGCGAGGGGATTGCTTCGGGCTTGGTCTCGATACGCTTCGCTACTCGACCTTCGCCCTCGCAATGACACGAAATCATATGGTTTAGGAGATCGTATGCCAACCCTGAATTTTCTTTCACCCGAAGAAGTCGAATCCATCCACCAGGCCAGCCTGCGGATGCTGGCCGAGACCGGCATCCTGCTGACCGAGCCGGAAAGCCGCGAGTTGCTCATCTCCGCCGGGGCCGCGGCGCGCGGGACCCGGGTCCTGCTCCCGCCCGAACTGGTGGAGAAATGCGTTACCCAGGCCGGCAAGCGCGTTTCCCTGCGCGGCCGCAGCGGGATGACGAAAACGCTCGGCGGCGGGACTCTCTACTTCCACAACCTGGGCGGCGCCCCGAACATTTACGATCCCGCCAGCGGGACGCGGCGGCATACCACCGTCCAGGATGTGCGCGATTCCACCCGCCTGCTCGACGCGCTGGAGAATTGCCACACCATCACGCCCTTCTGCACGCCGACCGACGTGCCGGGCGGGGTCATGTCGCTGGCGATGTACCGCCACGCCCTGCCGCACACGCTCAAGCAGGTGCATGGCCCGGGCATCCAGTTCGCCGCCGAGGTGCGCTATTCCGTGAAAATGGCGGAGGTTATTGGCAAACCGGAAGAACTGCTGACCCTCTCGCTCTCGCCGGTCAGCCCGCTGACTTTCCCCGATCACGAGGCCCAGGCCATCGTGGAAATCGCCCGGCAGGGAATCACCTTCAGCCCGCTGCCGTGCCCGATGGCTGGAACGACCGCGCCGATGTCCATCGCCGGGGCGGTGGCGCAGCAGAACGCCGAGGTGCTGGCCGCGCTCGTGCTGGCGCAGCTCGTCCGGCCCGGGTTGCCTATCATCTATTGCGGGCGGCTGGCGATGATGGAACCGCGCACGGGGCTGTCGGTCTGGGGCGGCGCCGAAACGGGCATCGCCTCGGCGGCCACGGTGCAGGTCGGGCACCGCTACGGGCTGCCGGTCAACGTCTACGGCTTCTCGACCAACGCGCACAGCCTCGAGATCCAGGACGGCTTCGAGCGCGGGCTGAACGCGCTCATCCCCGCGCTTGCCGGCGCGGACGAACTTTCCGGCATCGGCGAGATGGAGGCGGGTGTGATGGGTTCGTACGCCCAGATGGTGGCCGATAACGAGTTCGCCGCCGGCATCCTCCGGGTCCGGAAGGGAATCGCCGCGGACGCCGACGCGCTGGCGGTGGAGGTGGTCGCCTCGGTCATGGAATCCACGCGTAACTTCCTCGGCCAGAAGCACACGTTGAAATATCTCCGGGCGGGCGAGGTGCTGGTGACGAAACTGGCCGAGCGCAGCTCGTGGGAGACCTGGGAGGCGGGGGGGCGGCAGGGGCTGGCCGAGCGGGCGCAGGCCGAGGCCGAACGGATTTTGCGCGAGCATCGCGTCGAGCCGCTGGAGGCCGCGCAGGAACGCGAGCTGGATGCGATCATGGCGGCTGCGGAGCGCGAGTTGGTGAAGTGATTCTGGCCTTGAGCGCTGATTGAGTAGGGCGGCGCCCCCTTCGACAGGCTCAGGGCAGGCTTCCGCCCGTATCGAAATCAGCGCCTGCGGGTCTCGATACGCAGCAACAACCGCTGCTACTCGACCCGCGAATCTGTTGTCAAAATCGCAGGAGACCCATGCTCGATAAAGCCAAAGCAATCCAGGAACAACTCATCGCCTGGCGGCGTGACTTTCACATGCACCCGGAACTGGGCTTCCAGGAGACGCGCACCGCCGCGAAAGTGGCGGAGGTTTGCGAAGGGCTGGGATACCGCGTCCGGCGCGGGGTCGGCAAAACCGGCGTCGTGGCGGACCTCGGGACCGGGTCGCCCGTTCTCGCCATCCGCGCCGACATGGACGCGCTGCCCATCATCGAGGCCAACGATGTTCAGTATTGCTCGCAGAATACTGGGGTGATGCACGCCTGCGGCCATGACGCGCACACGGCCATGGCGCTGGGCGCGGCGGTATTGCTCGCCAAAGAAAAATTCCCCGGAACCGTGCGCTTCCTCTTCCAGCCCTCGGAGGAGGCCGCCGACGAGGAAGGCCTGAGCGGCGCGCCGCGCATGATCGCCGACGGCGCAATGGAAGGCGTGGATATGGCGCTTTCCCTGCACGTGGACCCGTCCACGCCGGTCGGCGACATCCGCATCGAGTCCGGCCCGTCCTCCGGCGGCGTGGACTCGTGGTTCGGCGCGGTGCTGGGCAAGGGCGCGCACGGCGCGCGCCCGTTCGACTCGGTGGACCCGGTCTACATCTCCGGCCACGTCATCCTGGCGCTGAACGCCATCATCTCGCGGCGGATGCACCCCTTCGACCCGTCGGTGGTCAGCATCGGTTCGGTCCATGGCGGGCAGGCCGAGAACATCATCCCCGACCGGGTGGAATTTTCCGGCACGCTTCGTTACACCGAGAAGCGGGTGCAGGAACAGATCCACGCCGAGATCGCGCGCGCTTTCGCCCTCTCCCGTTCGCTGGGCGGGGATTACGAACTGCGCTTCGAACTCGGCACGCCGCCGATGCAGAATCATCCCGACGCCGTGAAACTCATCGAGGCGGCCGCGGCAGACCTGCTCGGCCGCGGCCACGTGCTGCCCTTCCAGAAGGAACTCGGCGGCGAGGATTTCGGCTGCTTCTCGGACCTCGCGCCGGGCGCGATGTTCGCGCTGGGGACGCGCCTCGAGGGCGACGAGCGCTTCGGCCACAACCCGCGCTTCGACATTGACGAGCGTGCTCTGCCGATTGGCGCGGCGCTGCTGGCGGAGAGTGCTTTGCGATTTCTAAAGCGGAAAAACATTTAACCGCAGAGCACACAGAGAACGCGGAGAAAACCGCTTTTTCTCTGCGATCTTTGTGGTCTCCGCGGTAAAAAGGAGCCTGCATGCACACCATTTTGAAAAGCAACACCAAAGAAGTCATCATCGGCATTGACCGCCCGTTCGTCATCATTGGGGAGAAGATCAACCCGACCGGGCACAAGAAACTGGCCGCGGCCCTGACCGAAGGCAACTTCGACTACATTCGCCAACTGGTTGAGCGCCAGGTCGCCTGGGGGGCGGACGTGCTGGACATTAACGTCGGCGTGCCGGGCCTGGATGAAGTCGCCATGATACCCAAAGTGGTCGAACTGGTCGCTTCGCTGACAGACGCACCCATCTGCCTCGATTCGGGCAACCCGGAAGTCTTGGCGGCCGGTTTGGCGGCCGCGCCGGGCAAGCCGCTGGTCAACTCGGTCAGCGGCGAGGAGAAACGGCTGGAGGCCGTCTTACCAATCGTCAGGGAGCGCGGCGCGGCGGTGATCGGCTTGACAATGGATGACCAAGGTATTCCCAAGACTGCTGAGGAGCGCCTTGCCGTAGCGGAAAAAATCCTCGAGCGGGCCGCCAGGATTGGCATCCCGGCCGAGGATGTGATCATTGACCCGCTGGTGCTGACCGTCGGTTCGGACAGTAAGGCTGCCCTGGTCACGCTGCAGACGATCGAACTGCTGCGCAAAAACTTCGGCGTCAACGTCAACCTGGGCGCCAGCAACGTCTCGTTTGGCCTGCCGGATCGCTTGACGGTCAACCAGGCGTTTCTGGCGCTGGCCATGCAGGCCGGCGCGACCTGCTCGATCACCGACCCGATCAAGCTTGGCGCGACCATCAAGGCGGCTGACCTGCTGCTTGGCCGCGATGACTACGCCATGCGATTCATCAAGTATTTCCGTCAGGCCGAGTCCTTGCGCGCGAAGGAAAGCGGTTAAGAGGCATACAACGTGCGACGCACCTGAAAAGTGCTATAATCTTGTCAGTGCAACAAGGTGCGGCGCACATCCGTTTTCAGATTGTTGCTTTCAGGTTGAATCTGTTCTATACTGAAACGATCTATAAAATCGAGGAAGGAGGCGCACGGCATCGAACTGAAAAGCACAAGTGTATAAAACCAACCCATATCTAATTAATCGGAGGAGAAAATGCGTACTACAAAAAGCAGTTTAATCGTCCTGTCCTTGCTGGTGGTTTTCACGATGATTCTGACTGCCTGCGGCCCGAAAACGCCGCCGGCGACGGAAGCCCCCACGCAACCACCGGAAGTCACTGGAAAATTGCTCATGCTCGATTGGGCGGGATACGAGTTGCCCGAATTCTGGATGGACTTTGCCCAAAAGTATCCTAAAGTGAACGTGGAATTCAGCTTCCTGACCGAGAGTGCCGAAGCTTATGCCAAGTTACAAAGCGGTTTTGAAGCAGATTTGGTTCATCCCTGTAATAACTACTGGAAGATCATGGTAGACGATGGCTTGGTCCAACCAATTGACACATCCAAGTTGTCTCACTGGAAAGATGTGAATCCTGCTCTGGCTGCGCAGGGTGCATTCGATGGTAAGCAGTATTGGGTACCATGGGACTGGGGCTTTGAATCCCTTTTGGTGCGTCAAGACCTGGTTGAAAAAGTCCCCGAATCGTGGGCTGATCTTTGGGATCCTCAATATGCTGGACACATTGCTTTAGTCGACGGCGGGGAGGCCAACCATGTGATTACGGCACTGGCGCTTGGTTTTGAACCTTGGAGCACCACGCCTGAGCAGGATGAACAGATCAAACAGAAACTGTTAGAGTTGATGCCCAATGTGCTCTCCATCTGGAGCAGCCAGAGTGAACTCGATCAGATGGTCGCTTCGGGCGACGTATGGGTAGGATCCGGTGCCTGGAATCAGTCTTACATTGGCTTGCTTAAAGATGGCTATGACGTGGTCTATATTGACCCCAAAGAAGGCCGTACAGGCTACTTGTGCGGATTTGCCATCCCCAGCACTTCCAAGAATTACGACCTGGCCCTGGCGATGATCGACGCGTATCTGGCTCCAGACGCGCAGGCTTATCTGGCGAACGAGTATGGCATGGGTATCGTCAATACGGCTGCCATATCACTGGTAGACCCGGAGACAGTCAAGTTGCTGTCCTTGGAGGATCAAAATGTCATCTCCAGAACAGTCTGGTATAAGTACATCACACCTGAACAACGCGAGTCCTGGACGAACACATGGTCCGAGGTAAAGACAGCTAAGTAAACCAAGGGACTTCGCTCGATTGCATGAGGGCCTCCGGTGAGTGCCTTATCCGGAGGCCTTGAAAAAGAATTCCTCCGATGGAAAATCGTCGCCAATTCGCTTCCCTGATCGGTCCACCGAGCCTGTACCTGTTCCTGCTCTTTTTGCTGCCTGTCGGTCTCATGTTCGTCTATAGCTTCCGCGCTGGCATCACGGGTCCGGCGCATGATGTTTTCACTCTGGACAATTATCGGAGTTTTCTCACCAACTCTCACTTCCATCGCTTGTTCTGGCGGTCTGCCCTTATATCTTTGACAATCTCGGTCATTTCAAGTTTGCTGGCATACCCGCTTGCATATTATCTAGTCTTCCAGGCTGGTCGTAACAGAGTAACCCTGATGACTTTGCTGATCATACCGGCCTGGACGAGTTATCTGCTGCGCATCTTCGCCTGGAAACTGATCCTGGGTTCCAGTGGCTTACTTAACTCTTTGCTCCTTTCTCTCGGGGTCATTGAAAAAGCTTCGCCTATGCTGATCTACAGCCGAAGCGCCGTCATTGTTACTCTGGTCTACGTCTGGGTGCCCTTCGTGGCACTTCCAATTTTCGCTGCGCTGGGGCGGATCGATCGCAACCTGCTTGAAGCGGCTGCCGACTTGGGCTGTAAGCCTTGGGAAGCTTTTTTACGTGTCACCCTGCCACTCAGCCTGCCCGGGGTGGCTGCTGGCTTCTTCTTTGCTTTCATTCCTACTTTGGGCGAGTTTGTCACACCCCTTTTGGTGGGTGGTGCCTCGGGCCAAATGTACGGCAACCTGATCCAGGATCAATTCATGCGTGCCCTCAACTGGCCGATGGGTTCGGTGATGAGCCTGGCGATGCTGGTGGCAGTGATCACTTTGGTCTTTATCCTGACCCGTTTGGCTTCAGTTTCTGATCTCGGGGGGGTTTATGAATAAGCATAAAATATTCTCTCCGGGTTCTATTTACTTCCTGCTGATGTGTGTACTGCTCTACTTACCAATCCTTTTACTGATTATTTTTTCCTTCAACGACTCGACCAGGCTGGTATTTCCTCTCAAGGGATTCACACTGCAGTGGTATGGCAAGTTATACGAGAACCGGGAACTGCTCAAAGCGCTCGGCAACAGCCTGATGATTGGTTTTGGCTCTTCACTGATAGCGACAATCCTGGGCACGATGGGCGCAATTGCCATTGTCCGCTTCAAGTTACCCGGACGCAGCGTCTTTTTAGCCGTGAGCGCACTGCCGCTCGTCATCCCCTACGTGATTTTTGGCGTATCGCTCCTGATCTTATTCAATGAGGTTGGGATACGGCTCTCGGCGTTCGCGGCCGGTCTGGCGCACGTAATCATCAGCATCCCCTATGCCCTGCTGATCATCTCCTCCCGCCTGGTGGGATTTCCGGACAACTTGGAAGAAGCTGCCATGGACCTGGGCGCCTCTTATTGGGGCGCACTGCTCAAGGTCACGATCCCAATTTGTTCCCCTGCTCTCCTGGCTGCTTTCCTGTTGTGCTTCACGATCTCATTTGACGAATATGCAATTGCCTCTTTCATCGTCGGCACAGATGCCACCCTGCCGGTCTACCTCTTTTCGCAACTGCGCTTCCCCACGCGTTTACCAATGGTCGTTGCCCTGGCTGCTGTTTTAATGATAGTGACGATGGCGGTGATGTTGTTCACGGAATGGTTGCGACGGGTTGGCCAATCCCCTGCAAAGAAGGGTTAGTTTTATGACTGATTATGCTGTTGAATTATGCAATGTAACCAAAGTATTTTCCTCGGGGCGTGGTGCCAAATCTGAGGATGTATATGCCGTAAAAGAAATGAACCTTGGCATCCCACGCGGCCAGTTCTTTACTTTACTGGGCCCAAGCGGTTGTGGCAAGACGACCACCCTGCGGTTGATCGCCGGTTTCGAAACCCCCTCGAGCGGGGAGATCTTCATCCAGGGCAAGCCGATGAGTAAGATCCCCCCCAACGTGCGCCCGGTGAATACCGTTTTCCAGAATTATGCCCTGTTCCCACATATGAACGTCGCCAGTAACGTTGCCTTCGGGCTGGCGATCAAGCGCGTCCCGCGCGACGAGCAAAAACGCATTGTTAAAGAAGCCTTGGAGCTGGTTCAACTGGCAGACATGGGCAAGCGTATGCCATCCCAGCTTTCCGGTGGACAGCAGCAACGGGTTGCACTGGCGCGTGCACTGGTCAATAAGCCGGCCGTTTTGCTGCTGGATGAACCTCTGGGCGCGCTGGATCTGAAACTGCGTAAGGCGATGCAGATTGAGTTAAAGCACATCCAGGAACAGGTTGGCATTACATTTGTATACGTGACCCACGACCAGGAAGAAGCCCTGACCATGTCGGACTTTATCGCTTTGATGAGTGATGGCTTGATCCTCCAGTTGGGCGATCCGGCCACCCTTTACAAGAAGCCTGCCAATAAGTTTGTGGCCGACTTCATCGGCGAGAGTAATTTCATCCGAGGGACGGTAGATTCAATCACGCGGAAAGGCACCAAGTTGCGTGTGTTGGACGAACTCGTCACAGTCGATGCGATGGAAGTAAACCTGGCCAAGGGGCAGGCCGCGACCTTCACCATCCGTCCAGAGAAGATGATGCTCAAGACAAAGCAGCCGGTTTCGACAGAGGCGCTCTCCGGAACCGTTCAAGAAGTGATCTATATCGGTACGGACACCCGTTACATCGTTACCTTACAATCCGGTGAAAGTGTTGTCGTACGCGTGCAGAATGGTTGCAGCCCGGATGTTGAACAGTTCTCAAAAGGCGACCTGGTCAAGGTGGTCTGGCTGCCCGAAGACGCGCGCTTGTTGACGGATTGACTCTGTGAATTTGCGCTTATCAGGAGAACAACCATCATGACGCAAGCCAACGGCCTGCACATTACCCGCCTCTCGGATGAACAGTTTGAAAAGATGCACGCCGCCAGCCTGGAGATTTTGGAGCGCATCGGCGTGCGCCTGCACTTGCAGGAAGCCATTGACCTTTTGAAAAAGGCTGGCGCGCGGGTGGAGGGCGATTTGGTATTCGTCCCGCACACGCTGGTTGAAAAGGCGCTGGCCACCGCACCCAAACAGGTTACGCTCCACGACCGGCACGGCAATCCAGTCATGCCGCTGGGCGGCAACCGCTGTTTCTTCGGGCCAGGTTCCGACTGCCTGAATATCATTGACCACCGCAGCGGCGAGCGCCGCAGGCCAGTCATGCAGGATGTTATCGAAGGCGTGACGCTGTGCGACGCCCTACCAAATATTGATTTTGTCATGTCCATGCTGCTGCCCTCGGATGTAGATCAGGCCATTGCCGATACCTACCAGATGAAGGCGATGCTCTCGTACACGACCAAACCCATCCTGTACGTTTCTTACGAAGTGCGCGGGCTGGTGGACGCGGTCGAGATGGCCGAAACGGTCGCCGGCGGCGAGGCGGCTTTGAGAGAGAAGCCGATCCTTACTTGCTACATCAACGTGGTCTCCGGCGCGGTCCATAACGAGGAAGGCCTGCGCAAGTTGTTGTACCTTTCCGGAAAAGGACTGCCCACGCTCTACATCCCTGGCTCGTGCGCGGGTGTGACCAGCCCGATGACGATGGCCGGTGCAGTGGCGCTGGATATGGCCGGCGGCCTGCTGGGTTTGGTACTGGCACAACTCAACCGCGAGGGCGCGCCGTTCATCGTCTCAGCCATGGATCCGGCCGCGCTCGATATGAAGACGATGGTCTCGCCGTATGCGTATCCGGAGCGCGGCATCATCCGCGCCGTGTCGCAGCATTATGACCTGCCGACGCTGGCGCTGGCGGGCGGCTCGGATTCCAAACTGTCTGACCAGCAAGCCGCTGCCGAGGCCGCCCTGACCATGCTGGCGGATGTGCTGCTGGGCGGCAACATTGTCCATGACCTGGGCTATCTGGAATCGGGCCTGACCTATTCATTTGCTCAACTGGCAGTCTGCGATCAAATTGTGAGTTGGATCAAGGCTTTTACGAGCGAGATTGAAGTTTCTGACGAAACACTGGCCTTGGACGAAATCGCGGCGGTCGGACCGGGCGGGAACTATCTGGCAACCAAACACACCAAGAAGCATTTTCGCGAGACCTGGTACCCGCAGCTGTTCGAGCGCGGCACCTACGCCGATTGGGTCCAGAAGGGGAGCAAGACTCTGATCGAACGGGCTTCGGAACGGGTGCAAAAAATACTGGCCGAACATCTGCCGGAGCCGCTTCCTGAAGACGTCAAAGCACGGCTGCGGGAGATTGTGAAGCGCGCTGAATTTAAAACGTAGAGTGGGATTGCGCGGGCGCACCATTTTTTAACGCGAATTTCGCGAATGGGCGAATGCCGCTACCTGCTTATCCTTATTACTGGTGGTCTTCTCATGCGTATTAAATGTCTCTCCTGTGAATCCCTCGCCCGGCCGGTCTATTATTGCGCTGCCCACTCAGCCCACATCGTGGACGTGACCCTGGTCGAGCGTCACCTGCACCAACCGGGTGAGATCGGCGCGCGGCTTCAATCGCTGATCGATGCGGCCGAGGGTCAGGGCTACGATGCCATTACACTGGCCTACGGTCTGTGCGGAGGGGCGACCGCCGGTCTGGTGGCGCGCTTGATCCCGCTGGTCATTCCGCGTGTTCACGATTGCATCACGCTCTACCTCGGCTCGCGGGGACGCTATCAGCAGGAAATGGCGAAGGAACCCGGCACTTATTGGTACGCGCAAGATTACATCGAGCGCAATTCCGGCAGCACGGCCGCGCTGGCCATGGGCCAGGGCGCGGAAGCAGACATGCAATCCCTGTATGAGCATTACGTCCAGAAATATGGGAAAGCCAAGGCTGACCGCCTGATGGAAGTCATGAATGGCTGGCTTTCGCATTACAAGCGCGCCGTCTATCTCGACATCCGCCTCGGCGATAACGGTGAAATCGAAACACAGGCGCGCGCCGAAGCGCAACGCCGTGGCTGGGCTTTCGAGCGCATCGCGGCCGATCTCGACTTGGTGCGCCGTCTGCTGGATGGCCCCCAAAGTACGGGGGCAGGCGAGTGGGAGGCCGATTTCCTGGTCGTACCGCCGGGCCAGAAGATCGTTATGGCCTATGACGACAATGTCATCGAATCTGGGAGTGTGAGTTGACTAAGCCAACCTACGAAGTTACCCTGCAACCCATTGGCCGACGGATCGAAGTCCCGGCCGGGACGAACTTGCTGGATGCTGCTCGCCTGGCGGGTGTGGAGTTGGTCGCCATCTGCGGCGGCGAAGGCGTGTGCGGGAGCTGTCGCGTGCATCCCGTTTCGGGCCAACTTTCACCCCGAACCTTGACCGAGGAAGCCGAGCTTTCTGACGATGATTTGGCCGCCGGTGACCGCCTGGCCTGCCAGGCCGAAGTCCTCAGCGACGTGCGCGTGGGCATCCCGCCCGAATCGTTTACCACCCCCCAGCGACTGCAACTCGAAGGCCAGGAAATCCCGCCCGCGCTTGACCCAGTCGTCATCCCGCTCGAGGTCGAAGTACTACCGCCCTCGTTGGGTGACCTGCGCTCTGATCTGACGCGCCTGCGCGCGTCTCTGGCTGGCCTCGGTCATGCGGACTTGCACTTCGGCCTGGAAGTGGCCGCAGACCTGCCGGAAAAATTGCGCGCCAACAACTGGCGCGTTCGCCTGGCTATCCGTGGAGATGAAGTCGTGGCAATCCTGCCTCCACCGATCGCTGATGACTGTTCACAGATTACTAATCACTGTTCACTGATCACTGATCACTGCTCACTGTACGGCCTGGCAGTGGACATTGGCACGACCAAGCTGGCCGCTTACCTGGTAAATCTTGAATCGGGCGAGACGGCTGCCAAGACCGGCGCGATGAACCCGCAGATCGCCTACGGCGAGGATCTCATCAGCCGCATTGCTTATGCCAACGACCATCCGGATGGGGCGCAAATGCTGCAAGGTAAATTGGTCGAGACGCTCAACCATCTTATGGATGAATTATGCGCCGAGGCAAAAGTCAGCCGCGCCCAGGTGGTCGAGGCCGTCATCGTCGGCAATACCGCCATGCACCACCTGTTTGTTGGCTTACCGGTAAAGCAATTGGGCGAGGCGCCATACGTGGCGGCGGTGGGGGAGGCGATGGAATTCCCAGCCAGCCAGGTCGGGTTGCGACTGGCGGTTGGGGCTTATGTTTACCTGCCGCCCAACCTTGCCGGCTACGTCGGCGCGGACCATGTATCCATGCTTCTCGGCGCGGGCTTGTTTGGTAGTGGCGACTTCGCGAAGCACCCTGGAAGGGTTAGTCGCTCTTTTACGGCTGAAGCCGTCACTACAAGTGTTCACAAAACCATCGTCGCTCTCGATATCGGCACAAACACCGAGATCAGCCTGTTCCACGCTGGGAAGCACTATTCCTGTTCGTGCGCTTCCGGCCCGGCCTTCGAAGGCGCGCACATCGCGGATGGGATGCGCGCCGCGCCGGGCGCGATCGAGCGCGTGCGCATCAAAGGCGGCGAGGTCAAGGTCCACACCATCGGCGGGGGGGCGCCGGTCGGCATCTGCGGTTCGGGCATCCTCGACGTGGTGGCCGAATTGCTCGGAGCGGGCTTGCTGGATAAACGCGGCGTGCTGAAAGGGAATCATCCCAACCTGCGCGTAGCCAATAATGGAATAGAATTTATTCTGACGCCCGCTGAAAGGAGTGGCATCGGAGGCGAGATCAAGATCACTCGCCAGGATGTGAACGAGATTCAACTCGCGAAAGGCGCCATCCGGGCGGGAATTGAGATTTTGCTCAAAGAGGCTGGCATCGAAGATCAGGACATCGAATTATTCGTTGTCGCCGGCGCGTTTGGCACCTATCTCGACCTGCAGAGCGCCATCCGGATTGGCATGTTCCCTGACCTGCCGCGCCCGCGTTTCAAACAGGTGGGCAACGCCGCCGGGGGCGGGGCGCGCAAACTGCTCGTCTCGAAGGAGCAGCGCAGGTTAGCCGATGAAATTGCTCGTGAAGTCAATTACGTCGAATTGGCCGTCCACCCTGATTTCATGAAGGTCTACATCAAGGCGTTGGCGTTTGGTTAGCTGTACTTAATAAACATTATCGTAATAGCTTTTTCTGCATCGAATTACACGAATTGGACGAAATTTCTTCGGGAAATTCGTGAAAATTCGATGCAAAAAAGAAATGGGATTGATTGCCGATAAGGACAAATTTAATTTCAGGAGACTCTGATGGCTCAATCTTTCCTGGAACGCTTGCAAGCCGGTGAAACCCTGGTCGCGGATGGCGCGACCGGCACAAACCTCCAGAAGGTCGGGTTGAAGGCCGGAATGTCCCCCGAGGTATGGGTGATGGAGCAGCCGGAGAAGATCCTGGCGCTCGAAAAAGCCTTTGTCGAGGCCGGCTCGGACATCATCCTGACCTGCACCTTCGGCGGCACACGCCTGCGCCTGAAGGATTCGCCCTATGCTGAACGCGTGGCGGAGGTCAACCAGCGCGCGGTCGAAATCGCCCGCCAGGCCACGCAGGCCCGCCCGGAGGTGCTTATTGGCGGTTCGATGGGACCGGTCGGCGGGCTGCTCAAGCCTTACGGTCCGTTGACGCTCGAAGAAGTGGGGGCAGCTTATCTGGAGCAAGCGCAAGCCCTGACGGGGGCTGGCGTGGACTTGCTGGTGATCGAAACGCAATTCTCGCTCGAGGAGGCTAAAGCCGCACTCGAAGCCGCGCGCCAGGCTGGCGACCTGCCGGTGGTGGTGAGCTTCAGTTACGACCGCGGCACGCGCACCATGATGGGCGTCAAGCCTTCCCAGGTCGTCCAGACCTTCCAGCCATTGGGTGTAACCGCCATTGGCGCCAATTGCGGTACCACTCTCGAAAATATGGGAACCATCGTCAAGGAATACGCACAGACAGCTGCGGGTCTGGTCATCTGGGCCAAGCCCAATGCCGGTATGCCGGTCATGGGAGAGGACGGTTTGCCAGTTTTCAACGTCACGCCAGAGCAGATGGCTGAATTTGCAGTGCGTTACCTCCAGGCCGGGGCGCGCATCCTGGGCGGTTGTTGCGGCACTACACCCGCGCATCTGGCTGCTATTGCAGAAATTACGCGATAGCCGTAAAGCGTGTTTAGTTGTCTTGTACCATCACCCGGTATGTGATCCGGTTCTTTTCACTTTTTTTAGATTCAAACATCATCTTATCTACTTCATGGAGAACTTTATCCAGCTCGATGGTTGTCTGCATGCAGGTTAACACCCCCATACTTATCGTGATCGGCCATTGTTTTTTACGGATTTCAGCAGTAAGAAAACCATACAGGCGGGCAACTACGCTGTATGCATTTTGTTGGTCAGTTTCCGAAAACAGGACAACAAACTCCTCTCCGCCCATCCGCCCAATGATGTCGGTGACGCGCAGAAAGCGGGATAACTCTCTTCCAATGAACTGCAACACCTTATCACCCTGAACGTGGCCGAAGCGTTCGTTTATCTCCTTGAAATTATCCAGCTCGAAGTAGATGAGCGTAAACGGTCTCTGGCTTCGTTTGGCACGCGCCAGTTCGATATTCGCCTGCTCGCGGAAAGCCCTCGAATTCAAAATTCCAGTGAGGTAGTCTGTGCGCGCCAACCATCTCTCGCGATTGAGCGCGCGCTGCAGGTGGGCGATAAGTATTGCGCTGGCCAGGAATAACCCCAGCCGGATCGCGGTGGCCAATACCAGCACCCAAGTTGAAATCCCCTCAGAGGGCAGCGCCAATACGCGGGTGACAAGCCAGATAATTGTACTGATAATGGATAGGGTGATTCCAGCCGTCAGGTCAATGTACCATGTCGCAAAGATGATCAGCGCCAAATAGAAAAAGCTGATCGAGATATCGAAGCTGGTCGAATAGTCAACGATACCGATAATCGCGACGAGGGCACAAGCAATCAGAACCAATATCGCTCTCGGCATTTTATGGAGCAGGTAATGAAGATTATTCAACATACTGCCTCCGCTTGGGTATGTATCCAGTATAGACCAAATCCCCGTTGGAATCAACTCCTTCTCACGCAATCCTCAAAACCTTCGCGCCGCGTATCTTTCTGCTCTTGAGTTCGAGCAACGCCCGGTTCGCCTCGCTCAGGGCAAACTCCTGAAATTCCGGCCGGATGGGGATCTCGGCCGCCAATTCCAGAAATTCACGCACATCCCTTCGGGTCACGTTGGCGACGCTTTTGATCTCCTTTTCCAGCCAAAGGTGGTTTGGATAATCCAGGCGCAAGAGATGATCCTTATCCACCTCTTCCTTGCGGATCGTGTTGACGACCAGCCTGCCGCCGGGTTCCAGGTTCTTCAGCGCCTCCACGACTGGTCTCCAGGCTGGAGTGGTATCAATGATCGCGGTCAATTTCTTGGGGGATTCTTCTCCTATGTCGCCGGCCCAAGCTGCCCCCAGGTCACGGGCAAAGATGCGTTCAGCCTCGCTGCGCGAGAAGACAAACACGTGCGAAGCTGGAAAGATGTGTCTGACCAACATTAGAACAAGATGCGCCGAAGCTCCGAAACCGGTCAGCCCCAGGTTGCCTCCGTTCTTCAGCCCGCTCAATTTCAGTGAGCGGTAGCCGATGGCGCCCGCACACAACAAGGGCGCAGCTTCAGCATCCGAAAAAATTAGCGGAATGGGGTAACAAAAATCTTCCGGGACCGTCATGTATTCGGCGTAACCGCCGTTCACGTCTCTGCCGGTGGCCTGGAAATGTGCGCACAGGTTTTCGTTCCCTTCCAGGCAGTGTCTGCATTTTCCGCACGCTGAGTGGATCCAGGCGACCCCGACCCTCTCGCCGACCTTGAACCTGCTCGCCGCGCCCCCGGCCGCGGCCACCCTCCCGACGACTTGATGTCCCAAAATCATCGGCAAATGGTGTGGCGGCAGGCGGCCTTCGATCTCGTCCAACTCGGTGTGGCATACCCCGCAAGTGGAGACTTTGATCAGGGTTTCATTATCACCGGGCGCAGGTTGAGGCAAGTCCGCAAGTTCCAGCGGTGGATTATTTTCTTCCAGACGGGATATCTGCTTCATTAGCATGGCTTTCATCAGCTTATTCCTTTACGATGGTTCTGCTTCTTGTCATCAGTATAGAGCAAATTCCCTTGTTTATCAACACTCTGCCGGGCAGGCCTTCGGCTGCATAAAACTTCGCGATCTTCGTGGATAATCCTTTTTCATTCCGGCCTGTCCCCGCACTTGGGTGCACGCAAAGGTTGTCATCTGGAGCGCGTAGGACAAGTCTAT
>JASEHI010000031.1 GCA_030018695.1 Anaerolineales bacterium | reverse complement strand
CGCCGCACCAGTTCTTCCAGGCCCGGCTCGTAGATGGGCAACCCTGGCTGTGCGGATTCCTGGACTGGGTAAAGTCCGTCTGGTCATCAGTTTTGAAAATGCAGACCTACAAGGCACATATGCTGTGCTGGTCACCAACCGTGTAGATTGGACCGCACAACGGATTATCGCAACTTATTTGCTACGCTGGCCGATTGAGACTTTTTATCAGGATGGAAAAGAACATCTGGGCTTCGACGAGTATCGCATGCGGGATGCCAAAGCCATTCAAAAACATTGGTGTCTGGTGTTCGTAGCCTATTCGCTTTTGCACCTGGATTGTCTGCCTTCATCACTGAAACAAAGTCGCTTACCCATCAAAACCATTGGGGAAGCCTGTCGCCAACAAGCACAGGCGCTCATCGAAGCGCTCATCTTGTATGCAACTCAGCAACTTAACCAAGGACAGAATGCCAATGACCTTTTTGCTTATTTATTCGCCAAACAACAGGCGTGTGCTACGGCTTGAGAATTTGCCGTCCTACGCCAAAATACAACTATCGAGTTTTTAAAATTCGCGTTATTCGCTTCGCGAAGCACCCTGTGGGCATTCGCGCCATTCGCGTTAAAAACCTCGTAACGCGGAATTCATTCCGCAACCAAAGGCGATATGAATATCGCGCTACCGAGTAGGTGCTGCGCACAAAATCTTCGCGGGTGGCATAGTTTTTACAGAGTTATACTATAGCCTGAAATCATCCTGGCGGGTATCACTTTTTCCGTCGCCGCGCCTGCCACCAGGCGCGCAGGCGCTCCCAAAGCGGGGCGGGGACTGGCGGCGGCATCTCTTCGATTTCCGGCCAAGGATCCTTATCCAGCATCTTTCGCAGTGTGTATTGACCGATCAGTTTCAACGTCGCCAGCAATGGCGCAGCGATGAGCAGCCCGAGCACTCCAAGCAGGTTGGCGGCAATGATGGCCGCGATCAATACCGCCGCGGGATGCACTTTGAGAGTCCGGGCCATGATTCGCGGCGTGACCATGCTGGCGTAAGCCTGATCAATGATCAGGGTCAGGGCGATCACGGTTCCCGCAAAGGCCAGCGGCGAGAGGCCAAACGGATTATTCGCCTGGAAGAAAGTCACCAGACCCAGCACGATCCAGTTGATTGCCGGCCCAATGTAAGGCAGGAAGTTGGCGAAGCCAGCCAGGAGCGCCAGCCCGATGGCATAGCGCACGCCGATGATACTATAGACGATCGTGTAGGTGATGACCATCATCATGAAAATGATGATCTGTCCGCGCAGGAAGGCGTTCCAGATACGGGCCAGTTCCTTGCTCAACCGGCGTATATCCTCGCTGTAACCGGGAATTTCGAACTTGAGGATGCCGCTGCGCAAGCCGCCGCTCTCCGCCAGGAAAAAATATGAGATCAACAGGATGAACGCCATCCAGCCGAAGGTGCTGGCCGCACTGCTGGCCAGGCTCCCGACCAGACTCCCCAGGCGGCCCAAGGCAGGCTGGACGTAGGAAAGGATTTGCTGGCCGATGGAATTCCAGTCAATCTGCGAGAAATCCAGGACGAACGGCCCGAGGTGATATATTTTCCCGGAGAGGCTCTCGATAAAGGTGGGTAGATTGGTGATGGCCGTCTGGAGGGTGCTGATCAGGCTTTGGATCTGCTGGACGAGACCCACGCCGCCCAGCGTCAGCAGGATGGCCAGGATGATGATGAAGAGCAGGTAGATGAGATTGACTGCCATCCGCCAGGAGAGAGCCGTCTTTCGGTCAATCAGAGAGGCCAGGGGGTGCAGCAGGTAAGCCACCATGAAGGCCATCAACACCGGTACGATGATCGTATGGAAACGCAGTACCAGCGCGGCGAGGACGGCGATCGCGGTCAGGGCGACCACCAGTTTGGTCATTGCTCCCCAGCGCGGCGAGGCGGCAGGTTGTGGATCACTCATGGCAATTCTCCTGGGTGGGGAAAGTGGGGTGTGTGCGGACGGCGAAGCCGTCCCCCCCATCTTCCCTCATATTTTAGACGCTATGGGCAATTTTTACAACAGGTATAATTGCGCGTGTGGGACAAGTCTACAGACTTGTCCCACAAAGAACCAGGTGACAATCTTCGAATGCACACAACTGTCCTCATGCGCCGACTGATCACTATTCACTACTTACTGATCACTGTATTCCTGGCCTCCTGCGTCGCTCCTGTCACGCCGGTCGAGAAATTCAGCGTTCTCACGCATCCCGATGGCCCGCTCTACGTCAGCGATCAGGTCAGCTTCGAGGTGTTGACGCCCACCGGATTCAAATCCGAAGGGTATGAAGTACAAGTCAGGCTGGGGGATAAGGAACTGGGACGCGCCGGGTTCGGACCTTTCGGCGTCGGCGGGCGGGTGCAGGCGACCCTGTGGTGGGCCTGGGATACGACCCACCTTCAGCCTGGTCCCGAAACGCTGACGTTCACCATCCTGCCCGACGGTCCGAGCTGGCAGGAGACCGTCACCATGTACCCGCAGAGCGGAGTCCCGCCGCCGCAGCCGCAGGCGCGTTGGGCGGCTGCGATCAGCGATTGCTGCGCTCTTAATTACATCACCGGCACGGCCGCCGAGCGTGACATGGCTGTCCTGGCGCAAATCGCAGATGAGCAGGCTGCCAGCCTGGCCTCACGATTGCCAGCGAAAGCGAACGAGAAAATTCCGGTTGTTTTCATGCCGCGCGTCTTGGGCAATGGCGGCTTCGTCAGCGATGCAATTTATGTTTCCTACCTTGATAATGACTATCTTGGGGGTGCCAGCACGCAGGTGTTGCAGCATGAGTTCGCCCACTGGTTCGACGCTCGATCAGGCGGCGACTTGCGCCCCTCGATCTTTCAAGAGGGGTTGGCGGTTTATTTGAGTGGTGGGCATTTCAAGCCTGAGCCGTTAATTCCACGCGCCGCAGCCTTGCTTGAATTGAACTGGTATATCCCGCTGCAAACGCTGGCCGACGACTTCTACCCTCAGCAGCACGAAATCGGCTATTTGGAAGCCGCTGCGCTGGTGGGTTACATGGTCGAAACTTATGGGTGGGAGTCGTTCAATGCCTTCTACCGTGACATCCACGCCACGCCAGATGGACGCGCTTCACAGGCAATAGATGCGGCGTTACAGAAACACTTTCGGATCACCTTTGCCGGGCTGGAGGAAAAATATCTCGAATTCCTGAAAGCCCAGCCGGTGACCGAAAGTTTACGCGACGACCTGCGCTTGAGCGTGCAATTCTACGATACCGCCCGTCGTTACCAGCAAGCCCTGGATCCCTCGGCCCATTTCATGACCGCCTGGCTGCCGGATTACAAGATTATGCGGGAACGCGGCATCGTCGCCGATTATTTACGCCATCCGAGCGGGATGAACAATCGCCTGATCGAAGCGCTGCTCTTGAACGCCGCCCACGACCTGCGCGCCGGGAAATATGACCGCGCTGAAATAACTTTACAAGCTGTGAACAGTTTGTTGGGAATGCTCGTGGAGCGCTAATATTGGATTATAAAATTACCGCTCAACATTTGCCTCGTGCGCGCAAATCTTTGGGCAGGTGTCGCTGCGAGCGTCCTTTCCTGCACCGAACACAGGACGGTGTGCGAAGCAGTCTCCTGGTATGAGGTGATTGCTTCGTCGCAACCCCCATAGATCGGGGGCAGGCGAACGCTCCTCGCAATGACAGCCCATTTGGTTGCGGCTGGAAGCCGCGCTATGATTTATGGGCACGCGCCTGGTTGGAACAAGAACGGCAAGACCGTACACCACAGTCTCAGATAGTCAATCACCACGAATACTGCCGCACAGGCGCAAAGCAGGAGTAATAGGATCAACCCGATAATCAACCAGGGATTGGCGCGTTTTCCCGCCGGCTGAGAGGGTACAGGTTGAGGGTAAACAGGCGCCGGAGCCGAATAGGCAGGTGCGGGATAGGGTGTTGGGATGGGCCTGGGTTGTGGAATCGGCTGTGCAGCCGCTATGGCAGTTCTCACCGCTTGAGCAGAGGACGAGATCATGGTCGCGTTCGGATCGCCAGTCGCCTCAAACATCAGGCTGATGTTCTCGCTCAGCGAGATCAAATCGCCGACTTTCACAGCATGCGGCGCGCTGATCCGCTGTTTATTGACAAACGTCCCGTTGGTCGAGCCGGTATCCTCGATCAAATACCCCGCGCCTTGCCAGGTCAGTTTGGCGTGATTGCGAGAGACCTCGGCATCGTTGATGATGATGGTATTGCCCAACTCGCGGCCAATGCTGATCGCGGTCACCTCCAGCGGGAAGACCTTGCCGACATTCGGGCCAGAGCGGATTACGAGTTGAAATTGAGCAGCCATGCTACCTCCTGGATGAAACAAGTGATTTACCAATAGTGTACACAGGTTGCCGATAAAAGTCAATCATTTCTGCCGAGTAGTCCTCCGGCAATTCGTACCTAACGCTTCACGCATCTCCAAACACCCGCCGGTACAAATCCGATTCGAGCAAATTGTGTGGGTCGCAGCGCTTTTTCAGGGAGCGGAATTTTGCCACCGTCTCCTCGCCCAGAAAGCGGACGGCAGTCTCCGGCGTTGTCTCGCTATTCTTGGCAAAGTAAAAGCGCCCGCCAGCCTCCAGCGCGATGCGGTCGAATTCCTGGAGCATCGCCGCCAGGCGCGCCCGCTTGCCAGCCGTGACCTTGAAATCCAGCGCCAGCGAATAGCCGTCCACGGCATGCGTCAGCAGGAAATTATCCGGGCGGTGGCGCTTGGTCACGCCGAGATAGGAGGGCAGGCCGCGCCGCTGGGATAGTCCCAGCATCTCCGTCCAGATCTCGAGCGCGGTCTCTTTGGGGATAAAGGACTGGTACTGGATCAGGCCGCCTCGCCCGTAGGCCAGTTCCCAATCTGGAATGTAATCCAGCAGGAAGTGGAACGCGGTATGTGGCTGGCGGTAGCTCTTATGGCGGCCGATGAGGTATTTGACTGTGTTAGTGATCCTTACACCAAGATCGTTCATGAAAGGCGCCATGCAGTGATGCAGGATGGACTTCGGGAGGAGGCCGAAAAACCGGGCGGGCAGGGTCTGGTAGCCGACCTGCATCGTTCGCCTGGCATCCGGGTCTGCGCCCTCGGACAGGTAGTTGGCCTGGTGCAACTGGCCGCGACCCAGTCCCTGGCCGCTGGCCGTGCAGTCCATCCAGCCGACCAGGTAATCGGCCTCATCCTGACGGGCTTCCAGTTCGTGGAGATGCGTCTTGATATCCGGCACGTTCCAGGCTTCGACCTGCAGCAGCCCGGAGTGGACGCGTTTCATCTGCAACGTGATGGAGGTGAAGACGCCCAGCATCCCCATCCCGCCGATGTTGGCGCGGAACAGGTCGCCATTCTTTTTTGGCGAGCAGGTTAGCGTTGCCCCAGTGGGCAGCAAGATGGCGAACTCCATTACGTGTTCGCCGAGGGTGCCCATGCGGAAATTGTTCTTGCCGTGGATGTTCATGCCCAGGCAGCCGCCCAGGGTGGTGAACATCGTCCCGGAGACGACCGGCGGCCACCAGCCGTCCGGCAGGACGGTTTGCCAGACCTGCTGGAGGGTGACGCCCGGTTCGGCCTGCAGGAGGCCCGTCGCCGGGTCCCAGGCCAGGATGCGGTTGACCGGCCTCAGGTCGAGCACGATCCCGCCGCCGTTGAGCGCCGCATCGTTGTAACTGCGTCCCGCGCCGCGCAGGGTAACGGTCAAGCCATTTTGTTTTGCAAATCGAAAAATATCCCCAATTTCATCCACCTGCGCGGGTTGATAGAGATATGCCGGGGCGCGCAGCGAATGGCCGTAGTTTTCGAGCAGGGTTAGCTTTTCGTAGGGGAGTGCAGTGTTCATAGGGTTCTTGGGCAAAAGAGAGTAGAGAGTCGAGAGTAGAGAGTAGAGAGTAGTCCCGCAAGTACTGCTCTCTATTCTCTATTCTCTATTCTCTAATCACTTTCAAAAGATCAACCGTCTGAAAATCACCGAAGGGATATTGCGCACTATGAACATCACCCACCGCCAGCGCGCCGGGGTGTACAGCTCCTGCCGGCGCTTGCGGATGGCGCGGCAAATGTCTTTCGCGGCCTGGTCAGCGGGTATGACCCAAAAGGTGCCTTTGGTGTCTTTGATCATGGCGGTGTCCACGAAACCGGGCTTGACGGTCAGGACATTCACCCCGTAACGGCTGAGGCGGTTGCGCAGCGCTTCCAGGTAACAGCTCAGGGCGGCTTTCGAGGCATTATAGGCCGGGTTGCCGACCCGCCCGCGCTCGCCGGCGACCGAGGAGAGGCCGACAATTTGCCCGCTTCTCAAACTCTGAAACATAGCCGCGACCGGGTTGAGCCAGGCCAGCGCGCCCAGCAGATTGGTCTCTATCGTGCGGTGGTCTTTCTCGAAGTCGAATTTCTTCAGGCCGACCGGGAGCGAAATGCCGGCGTTGTAGATAAACAAGTCAAGCCCGCCCAGGTCAGACAGGATGCGCTGCAGTAGAGCGGGGACGGAATCATAATCGGTGACATCGTGGGCGTAGGCGATGGCGCGGGTCTCGTTGAACTGTGTATTGATCTCAGCGCACAGGCCGCGCAGCATCTCTTCCTGCCGCGCCAGCAGCGCCAGGGTGTAGCCTTCGAGTGCCAGTCGCCGGGCCATCGCCGCGCCAATCCCAATGGAAGCGCCAACGATGATCGCCCGGCGGCGCGGCTGCAATGGTGTGGCGCGGGGAGGCAGGGGTTTGGTATCCGACATGTTGTCCTCCAAGACAGGGTTTCCGATATTATAAACCATCTGTTTCCACCAAACCCCAGAGAACCTCTTATAGAATAACTCTGTAAAAACTATGCCAACCGCACTTCGGCAGGCTCAGTGACCACGAAGATTTTGTGCGCAGCACCTACTCGGTAGCGCGATATGCTTCGCGATATCGCCATTGGTTGCGGAATGAATTCCGCGTTACGTCCTTTTACGGCTATAATTCAGCCAAACCCCAAAGGAGAAGACCCTCATGTCCCGTAAAGTCAAACTGATTCTCAATCCGGTGGCCGATATGGGCCACGCCTGGCGTGTGGCCAATGACCTGCGCCCTATCCTCGCCGAGTATGGCAACGCCGACCGAGTAGGCGCTGCCCTGAGTTCATCGAAGGGTGCTGCGCATTGGAGCGGCACCGTCTACCCGACTCATGCCAGCGAGCTGGCCCGCCAGGCCGGTGAACAGGGCTACGATCTGGTCATCGCCGTCGGCGGCGACGGCACCGTCCACGAGGTGATCAACGGCCTGATGCAGGTGCCGGCCAAAAAGCGCCCCATTCTGGGCGTGGTGCCGGTCGGTTCGGGCAACGATTTCGCCCACGCCGCAGGCATCCCCATCGAACCCGCCGCCGCGCTGCGCCAGGCGCTGAATGGCGAATCCAGGCCAATTGACCTGGGCCTGCTCAAGGACGAAACCGGCCGCTCGGAATATTTCGATAACACCCTCGGCATCGGCTTTGATACCGTCGTCACCCTCCGCTCGCACAAATTGCCTGTCATTCGTGGTTTTCTGATGTATCTCGCCGCCGTCATCCAGACCATCATTTTGAATTTCGACCCAGCCGAATTGAGCATCGCCACCGAAAAAGAGAGCTGGGAGGATCCGACCCTCATGCTGGTGTTGTGCAACGGTCCGCGCGAGGGCGGCGGCTTCCTGGTCGCGCCCGAAGCAAAAACCGACGATGGCATCCTGCACTATGCCAGCATTCGCAAAGTCTCGCGCCCGATGATGTTCCGCCTGGTGCCTGAGGTGATGAAAGGCACGCACGGGCGCTTCAAGCCGGTGCGCATGGGCGATTGCCGCAAGATGGCGATCACTTCCGACCGCCCGCTCTACATCCACCTCGACGGCGAAATCTACACCGGCTTTGGCAGCAACGTGCGCGGGCTGTCCATTGAGGTAGTGCCGGAGGCGTTGCGAGTGGTGCGTGATGCGTGATGCGCGTTGCGTGTTGCGTGATGCGTGTTGCGTGATCCGCAATACGCAATCCGCCATTCGCCATCTGCCATCTGCCATCCGCCATCCGCTATCTGCCATCTGCAATCTGCAATTCGCAATCTGCCATCCCCAATGCCTGACCTCTCGCACTCCCTTCAATCGCGCGACCTCGGCTATCTGCGCATCGTGGCTGAACTATGGGGCGTGGAACTTCTATCGAATGACGCCGGCGAAGCGCTGACGGAACTTGCTGCGGCGCTCCTTGACCCGAACCTGCTGCGCGAACTGGTGGAGTCGCTCTCCCCCGAGGCGCGTGCCGCGCTCGAAGCCCTCGTGACTGAAGGCGGGCGCATCCCCTGGGCGACCTTTGCGCGGCGCTTCGGCCAGATACGCGAGGTCGGCGCCGGCCACCGCGACCGCGAGCAAGTCTATTTGCATCCCATCTCTGCGGCTGAAATGTTGTTTTACCGCGCATTGCTTGCCAGAGCATTTTTCGATACGCCAAGCGGCCCACAGGAATTTGCGTACATTCCTGAAGACTTGATCTCCTTGCTATCCACTGGTAAATTTAACCGCGAAGAAGGAAAGAGAAAAGAAAAAACCTTCGCGACCTTCGCGGTTAATTCAGGCGAGGAACCTCCCGGCCGCGCCGCCACGCCGACAGAGCGCGCCCAAGTCATCTTGGCGGATGACCGCATTCTGGATCACGCCTGCACCCTGCTGGCCGCGCTGAGGCTTGGCATCCAGCCGCCGGAGTTGAGTGTGCCAACAATCGTATTGATCGAACTGTTGGCAGCGGCAAAATTGATTGGGGGTGGGTCAATCAACCCCGAAGCGGTCAAGTCTTTCCTCGAAATGCCGCGCGCCGAAGCGCTGGCTTCGTTGGTCGAGGCTTGGCAGGAAAGTGGAACCTTCGACGAACTGCGCCAACTTCCCGGCCTGGTTTGCGAAGGCGAATGGACAAACTCATCACTCGTCACTCGTCACTCATTACTCGATCTTCTGGCAACGATCCCCCACAACCAGTGGTGGAGTTTGCCTGCATTTATCCGCGCCATCAAAGAAAAGCACCCTGATTTCCAACGCCCGGCGGGTGACTATGATTCCTGGTTCATCCGCCGTGAATCGGACAATACCTACCTGCGCGGCTTCGAGCATTGGGATGAGGTGGACGGCGCGCTCATCCGCTATTTCATCACCGGGCCGCTGCACTGGCTGGGCATGACTGACCTGGCCTCGGCGGAAGACGGAGGAATAGCAACGGCGTTTCGAATCAAGTCAAAGGTCGAAGGTCAAATGTCTGACTTTCGTCCTTCGACGTCCGACGAAACCGGCAAACTCCACGTCTCCTCGCAGGGAAAGATAACCATCCCAAGGTACTCGCCGCGCGCGGCACGCTATCAAATTGCCCGTTTCTGCGAATGGGAGGAACCGGCCAAAGACGAATACCGTTATCGGGTGACTCCGGTTTCCCTGCAACGCGCCCGCCAGCAAAAACTCAAGCCTGACCAGTTGCTGTCCCTGCTCCGCAAGCACGCCGCCGCGCCGCTCCCGCCGCCATTCGTGCGAGCCATCCAAAGGTGGGAGATCAACGGCACCGAGGCGCGGCTGGAGCATCCGGTCGTGTTACGCCTCGCCAGCCCCGCAGTGCTGGATGAGCTGCGCAAATCCAAAGCCGGGCGTTTCCTGGGCGAAATCCTCGGCCCGACGACGGTGATCGTCAAAAGTGGAGCGCAGGCCAAAGTGCTGGCCGCGCTGGCGGAGTTGGGCTATCTGGCTGAAGATCGCTAAATCAGGGCGACTGTCACATGCAAATCGTGACAGTCGTTCTTGTTACTGGACTCTGGCGAAATTGTTGCGGAAACGCTAAAAATTTCTCGTCGTGGTCGGCTCGAAGGGCGTCGTCCGCCGTGCGGTCATCCCCCACGAGGCGGCGCACACGGCGCGGCTGCTGGAGGTCGTCACCGAGCCGCAGCCGGAGAAGTCCGCCCACATCCAGTCGGATTCGTATTTCGACTTTATCGTCGTGCCGCAGGGGATTTTGGGCTATGTCTGGGATTTTCCCGCCATTGAGAGAGGCCGGCCGGTGCGCGTGCGCGGCATCTACGACAGCAATGTGCGCACCGTGAAAAAGGATCTCACCCTGCGCGCCGCGCTGGCGGATGAGTTCGAGCGCCACGGGCTGGAGCTGGACGATTACAAACTGGAAAGCCATCCCTTCCGCTGGTTCGAGGCGAGGAGCGCATTTTCCGCCCCGCGCCTGCTGCTCGTGGGCGACGCGGCCGGCGTTGACGCGCTCTTTGGCGAGGGCATCAGCCTCGCGCTGGGCTATGGCGGTCTCGCCGCTGCGGAAATACGGGACGCTTTTGCCATCAACGACTTCTCTTTTCGCGACTACCACACGCGCATCCTGCATTCCGCGCTGGGCAAAGCCCTGCGGCGGCGGACGTAGTGGGCGCGCTTCTTCTACAGCCTGCGCCATCCGGCCATCCAGCGCATTTTCTGGCGGCGGCTTGGCCAGGTCATCGAGTGGATCACGCAGACGTTCCTGATCGGCTGGGCGAAACGATCGTAGGGCGGTGGGAAGTACTATACGTCCAGGTTCCTCACGCTGTGCGCATGTGTCTGGATAAAGCGGCGGCGGGGATCCACCGCGTCGCCCATCAGCATGTCAAAGGTCCGGTCGGCTTCGGCGGCGTCCTCGATGGTCACCAGCAGAAGGGTGCGGTTGGCCGGGTTCATCGTGGTTTCCCACAACTGCGTTGGGTTCATCTCGCCCAGGCCCTTGTAGCGCTGGAGATTGACCTTGTCCTGGCTCAAGCCCAGTTCTTTCAAGAGCTTATCCTTGTCGGCTTCGGTGTAGGCGTAGTGAACCTGATTCTTGTACGCAATGCGATAGAGCGGCGGCTGGGCAATGTACAGGTGCCCCTCATCAATCAGTGCCTGCATGTAACGGAAGAAGAAGGTCAGCAGCAGCGTGCGGATGTGGCTGCCGTCTACGTCTGCATCTGTCATTAATACCACCCTCCCATAACGCAGCCCGCTCAGGCCGAAGTTGTCGCCGATGCCGGTGCCCAGGGCTGAGATGAGCGCCCTGACTTCGTTGTTGCCCAGGATTTTATCCAGCCTGGCGCGCTCGGTGTTCAAGATCTTGCCGCGCAAGGGCAGGATGGCCTGGAAGTGACGGTCGCGACCCTGCTTGGCGCTGTTGTGAACAAATATACCACTCGCCAACGCGAAGTTATGCGTCCCAGGCACTTCGATGTCATACACATCTACTTTTTCCGCCGGCCATTCTACAGAGATTACCCGGTGGTTGTAGTTGGCAACGGCTTCGACTAACCGGCTTTCATCCCCCTCGAAATAACGCTGACAGAAAGTGTCGTAGCGCAATAATGATCGGTCACGTGTCTTCATGCGGTACTCCTGATAACTGGTTGTATCCAGCACACCAGGAGTGATTTCGAACTGCTTCAACGCAGCAATGGTTTTACGATAATAGGTTTCGTGCAATGCTTTGTGGCGCTTGAGACGAAATTCAGGTGTCCATTGTTGGCGTGTCTTTTCGCGTCTCCAGGCTATCAGTGCTTCGTCTTGCCACTGTTGTTTCGAACGCTCAGAGAAAGTGGCTCGCACATCGGGATGATTAGCGAAAAATGTCCGCACCCGCTCTGCCTGGGCTTGACGGTTTTCTTCATCAGCCCAATATTCACACTGGGCATTAGCAAGCTGCTCGGTATTGAGCTGGCGATAGTCTTCATTGGTTTCGTAGAACTCTCGCCATTTTTCGATCATATAAGCTTTGTAATCTGCATCATCCCACTGTGCTTTTGCACGCTCAGAAAGCATCTCGCGCATCTCTGGCTGCGACATACATTGGCTCATCTTTGCCCGGAATTCTTCTTGCTGGCGAATTGCACGGCATTTATCAATAGTTTCGGGGCGATGCAGCGTCTTTTCGAGATGTTGGCTGTGCAACGCAAGGTGCTCATCGCGGGTCAACCGGCGTATGTTTGTAGGGTTATTGTTGGCTTTATCGAAGTCCATGTGATGGCAGTGATCACCCGCTTCGCGCGCATAAAACCCTTTCCAGCGGTTGTACCAGTCTGCCAAAATGTGCGTAAAAAGCCAGCTATCCGAGCGCGGATCCCAAACCATCTCATAGCCTGAAATCGTGATCCTAGGCTCATTCGTGTCAGAGAGCTTTCGCCGCAGAGGCATCAACGAGTCACCAGCCTCTAGTTGATGAGCTTCCCGGTAGCTTCCATCTCGGAGCATAAAACGATGGTCGGGTGTACAAACGATCTGTTCCCCATTATCGAGCGTAACTTTGACCACTTCCGTTTGAGATTTCGTCATCCGTGGATTGGCGATTCGCTCCAGGCCAATCTTGCCATCTTTGCGAATCGTGTAGCAATAGTGCTCTTTTCCAGCAGCATGCTCGGCAACAATTTCATTGAAGCTGAGGGCACGCCCATCCGCCAGGGCTACCAACGTATCCCCGGAAAAACAGCCGCCGGCGGAATCTCCCTCCACAATATACAACTCCGTCTTTTGGGGGTCGCGCTCGGAGCAATCCGCCAGTTTGCCGGGCAGGGTCAGGCTTTCCAGGGCGGACTTGCGGATGACCAGGTCGCGCGCTTTGCGGGCTGCATCCCGGGCGCGGGCGGAGGTGAGACATTTCTGCACAATGGTCCTGGCCGCCTGCGGGTTCTCTTCGAGAAACGTCCCGAATCCTTCACCGACCACCTGCTGGACGTAGGTTTGCACCTCGGGGTTCATCAGCTTGACCTTGGTCTGGCTCTCGAATTGAGGATCGGGGTGTTTGATGCTGATAATGGCGGTCAAACCCTCACGCGTGTCATCGCCGGAAAAATTGGGGTCGGCATCTTTGAGCAGGCCAGCCTTGCGGGCGTAATCGTTAATGACCCGCGTCAGCGCCGCCCGCATCCCGGTCAGGTGCGTGCCGCCGTCCACCGTGTTGATCGTGTTGGCGAACGAGTAGACCGATTCGGTGTAGGCGTCGGTGTATTGGACAGCCGCCTCGATGCCGATGGCTTCGATTTCCTTTTCCACGAACACAACCGGGTGGAGGAGTTCGCGGTTGCGGTTCAGGTAGCGAACGAAGGAAGTGATCCCGCCCTCGAAGTAAAAGGTCAGCTCGCGGTTGGAACGCTGGTCGAGGAAGTAGATGGTCGTCCCGCGGGTGACAAAAGCCATCTCGCGGAAACGTTGCGACAGCGTGTCGAAGCGATAATCCAAATCGGTGAGGAAGATCATCGGATCGAACTTGAACGTGGTCGTGGTGCCCGTTTCTCCGTCCTTTGCCTTGCCGATGGCTTTTACCGCTTCTTGGGGATAGCCGCGCGCATAGCGCTGGAAGAAGACCTGCCCGGCGCGCTTGACCCGCACCTCGCACCACTCCGAAAGCGCGTTGACAGCCGAGACGCCGACACCGTGCAACCCGCCCGAGACCTTATAACCGCCCCCGCCAAATTTACCGCCGGCGTGCAGCGTGGTCATGACTACTTCCAAGGCAGATTTCTTTTTCTCGGGATGGATATCCACCGGGATGCCGCGCCCGTCATCACTCACGCTGACACTGGAATCCGGATGAATGACGATTTCGATGCGCGTACAGGTTCCTGCCAGGGCTTCGTCAATCGAATTGTCCACCACCTCATAAACGAGATGATGCAGCGCCTTCAGATCTGTACCGCCGACGTACATGCCAGGCCGGCGGCGGACGGCCTCCAGGCCTTCCAGTACTTGAATATCTTTTGCTTCGTAACTTGTGTTTATTACCACGTAACCTCCAATAAACCCTCACGCCCGGACAGATGTTGTTTGTTTCTGCAATTGATCGGTCACTATCTGTAACCAGGCATTGACATCCCGGTAGTAAATGAAACTGGTCGCCAGGATGGCAGTCGAGATGAACGCATGTCCGGCGATGCCGACCAGGGTCAGCCAGGAATTTTCCTGCGGTGTACGCCAGAGGAAATCCAGGCCCTGGCTGATGATAATTGCGCCGAGCAGGAACAAGCCGCTGGTCGGCAGGGTGAAGCGAATCATGCGCAGGCTATTCAGAATGGACAGCCACGCATTCTGTTGATAGGTGAAGATACCGTGCGGTGAAAAGAAAACCGGCAGCACCAGCCAGAGTGAGAGCAAGGCGAAGATGAGCAGGACAATCTTGGCCAGGAGCGGGTTGATCAATGTCAGGATCGAGAAAACGAGAAAAGCCGGCAGGCCAAAGAAAAACAGCAAGGCCAGCCAGATAACCGAGAGCAAGACAACCTGCCTCAAAGATTGTGACAGCGAGCGCTTCTCTGCTTTCAGGGCTACACCGGAAACCCAGTGAAAATAAAGACCTCCGATAATCCAACCGCCGATGACGAGAAGCAGCCACCAACCCAGCGCGTTTGAGAAGGATCCCACCTCAATATTGGCTGGCGTCCCGAATGGAGTTTGGATGGGCATGCGCCCGCTCATCAAGCTGGTAATACCGACTGGAAAGGTGCGCAGAGTGGCAAACAGGTTGAAATTGTCCAAAAATTGTGTCCATATTTCTTGAACCAGGGCCGGCTCCAGGGCGACAGACGAGTTCGGCGCGGTCAAAGTTGAAAATTGACCGATCAACGGTTCGATAAGCTGCTTGAGGCGCAGGTGAGGCCCCAACCAGAGAAAAAGGTCCAACATTACCGGCAGGATGATGACTGGGGTGTTATTGGCGATGGCATTGAAGCCCGCCGTAAAAGAAGCGATCAAACCGGGGGGTGGGGGAATTTTTCCTGGTTCGGATTTCATAAGCTGGATTCTACCACCGAAGGCTTACTCGACAGGGAATCTCTATCCGAAACCGACCCGCAGGTTTTGGGAGAGGGTCAAATTGTTTCAATTCAACCCTTCGACAGGCTCAGGGCAACGCCTGCGGGACGTTCCCAGATATGTCTTTGCCCTGCCGAAGGCCTATTCGGCGGTACAATATGGATATGATTGCCCATCGCTATCAAATTGACGCCAGCCGGGTCAGCGTACTGACCGCAGCCGTGCTCCTGGCCTTCGCATTAACGCGCGTGATCAGCACGCCCTATTATTCCATAAACATACCCCTGGCAGGCATCGCCCTGACCTTCAGCGTCAATCTCAACACAGCCATCGCCATCCTGGCCGCCGGGCTGTCCGCGAGCGGCGTGGATTGGCTGTTGCGCGCCCACCCTTCGCTCGAACCGGGCGAAACGGTGGAACACTGGCTGCTGCCCATGCTGACGACGCTGGTCATCGGCGTGACACTCGATACGTTACCCTCGGGTTTGATCTGGTGGTTGGGCTTTGGGCTGGGGGGAATCTTATTGGTGGTGGTCTTTCTGGCTGAGTACGTGGCCGTGGAGCCTGCTGACGCGCGCTACCCCCTTGCGATGGCGGCATTGACCGCGCTATCATTCGCGATATATCTGATTCTGACAATCGCCTTACGTTCGGCGGGGGTACGCCTGTTCCTGCTGGCGCCGGCGCTCTTCCTGGTGGGTGGCCTGGCCGCGCTGCGCACCCTGCACCTGCGCTTGAACCCCCGCACTTCGGGGGTGAACCCCCGCACTTCGGGGGTGAATGAGCGTTGGGAGTTCGGTTGGGCGCTGGGTATTGCGCTGGTGGGAGTGCAACTTGCGGCTGCATTACACTACTGGCCGCTTACGCCGGTCCGTTTTGGGTTGATTTTGCTTGGCCCGGCCTACGCGCTGACCGGGCTGGCTGCCAACCTGGCCGAGGGGAATCCATTCCGCCGGGCATTCGCCGAACCGGCGGTAATGTTGTTTTTGCTTTGGGGTCTGGTGATCTGGTTCCGCTAGGGCGGGATCTCGCGGAGCATCCCGCCGGTGGGTAAGCCCCCTACGGGGGTGCTTCGCGAAAACCCGCCCTACAGAATTCTGCATGATAGAAAAACTCTTTCTCACCCGCTCCCACTGGAATGCCATGCGCCGTCACGCGGCGCGGCGCGCCCCGCTGGAGGCTTGCGGCCTGCTGGCCGGGAAAGAGGCTCGGGTGGAGGCGGTGTATGGGATGCGCAATGCAGCTCGAAGTCCGCTGCGCTTTCGCATGGCGGCGCGGGCGCAGTGGCGGGCATTTTGCCGGATCGAGGACCTGGGGCTGGAACTGGTCGGGATCTATCATTCCCATCCAATTGGTCCGGATCAGCCCTCGCCAACGGACGTGGCCGAGGCCATGTATCCGGTCGTGCATCTCGTCTGGTCGCCGAAAAACGGGGAGTGGCAGGCGCGTGGTTTCTGGATTGAGGGCGGAAAGGTTTTTGAGGTTACTTTACAGATCGCGCAGTAGAGTAACCCAACGCATTTTTTTGTGTTACCATTTTTGCCAAGAAATCAATTGGGTGTGTTTCATTTCAGTTGAAACCGTCCCGAAGGTTGGCAAAAAACGATCAAATTTTCTCAGCAAAACCTTCGGGACGTTCTTACTTCAACTCATTTGAAACACACCCAAATCAATTATCGAGGAGTCCATATATGCAAATATTAGTTGACGCTGGCATCCTGCTTGCGTCGTATCTTATTGGTTCTATCCCGTTCGGCCTGATTCTGGTGAAATTGTTGAGCGGCAAGGACATTCGCATGGTCGAAAGCGGCCGGACAGGTGGGACGAATGCATTGCGCGCGGCCGGCTGGGTTGCGGGGTTGCTCACCGGCATTCTGGACGTTCTAAAAGCGGCTGCGGCCGTCTGGTTGTCGCAGGTTATTACCGCGAACGAGTGGATCCATGCCCTGGCGCCGATTGCAGCCATCCTGGGACACAACTACTCGCTTTTCCTGGCCGAGCGCGACGAGCGCGGCGGCTGGCGCTTGCGCGGCGGCGCGGGCGGCGCGCCCAGTTTTGGCGGCGCCCTCGGCCTGTGGGCGCCATCCGCGCTGATCATCCTGCCCATCGCCGCGTTGATCTACTACTTTATCGGCTATGCCTCGGTCACCACGTTGAGCGTGGCGCTCATGGCTACGCTGATCTTCGCTGTCCGCGCGATGTTCTTTCACTCACCCTGGGAATACGTCATTTACGGCGTGTTGTCGGGAATCCTGTTGTTCTGGGCGCTGCTCCCGAACATTAAGCGCCTGATGAACGGGACAGAGCGGCTGCACGGCTGGCGGGCCAAACGGCAACCGAAGAAGCCGGTCAATGGGTCAGATCGTGATTGATCGGATGGAGCAGGGGGTGTTTTATTCTTGAGACTCTTGCTTTGCCGAAGGCCTACTCGGCGCTTTCCTGCTCTGCTAAAGTCCGCTTGTATAACGCGTACAGGTTGCGCTGGTGGAGTTCCTCCGCCAAGCCAGCCAGGTGGACGCGACTCTTGCCGCAGTTTTCGATGTGCATCTCGTCCATATAATCCTGCGGCGCACGACGACGCAGCGCGGTTTTTGTCACCTTACGGATGTTGATCAGATAATTCAGGTTTTCTTTCACCGCCGCGTCGATCTCTCCCCGCAGGATGATGTCGCCGTGACCCTGGACGATGTTCTCCAATCCCATCCGGGCAATGCGCTTGATGGAGGCGGTGATGTCATCCACGTCCCCGTCCACAACGTAGGGGAGAGGCATGAAAGCGTCTCCGGCAAAGAGGACACGGTCTTCGTCAACCAGGACCGAGATCCCATCCGGGCTGTGACCGGATGCCGGCATCATGGTCAGGTTTTTCTTGCCCACCCGCAGGCAGAGCGAGCCTTGCTCGAAGGTCACCTGCGGCAGGACAATTTTGACCTGGCGGAGGATCGGGTTCTGCTTGCGCGCGTTCTCCAGCGAGGGGATGCCGCGTTCCAGTAATAACTGGCGGCAAAGCGAGTGGGCGATAACCGTTGCGCCCGGGAAAAAACAGTTGCCCCACGAATGGTCGGCATGATAGTGGGTATTGATGACATAGCGCACCTGCACCCCCAGATCGTGTTCGATAAAATCGCGCATGACCAGGGTTTCATCGGGGAGGGCCAGCGTATCAATGACAACCGCCCATTGTGGGCCGACTATTACGCCGGCGGTCACTTGTGCGTAAACTTCACTTTGAAACCAGTAGACATTATCAGAGACGCGTTCGCGAAGCATATTATTCCTCGATATTGGGAGATTACCCTGAATCTAGCACAGATGAGACCCAAAAGTCAAGTAACGGATTGGCGAATTTTAAAAACATTGATAGTTTGGACAACTTGCCGGACAACTAAGGCCGTGATAAACTATCTTTATGGCGATACCTCTGTTGGTGTTTACCCGGGATGTAGCATTTGGAGAACTAATCGCCCGCAGCCTGGAAGATGCCGGCCGGTTCAGTGTCCGCGTCTTGAGCCAGGTTGGCGAAGGGGTCGGTTACATCCGCAAGGAGAAATGCCCGCTGACGTTTCTGGACCTTGATCTACCAGATGCGTTCGAGGCAGGGTATGCCTTGCTGAATGCCAATTCCGAGATGTGCTTTATCTTCCTTTCAGGAGATGGCCCGGATGCGGCGCTGAGTGAATTGAATCTCCAGGCTCACCTTACCAAACCCTTCTATTTACCCGATTTACTGGAGATGATGGACAAGATGCTTTCAACACTTCAAGACGGGAAACCACAGAGCAAACCCACAATTACGCCTGCCGCTACAACGAATGGCGGCGTTCGTATCGCTGCCACAACGAGTGGCGACGCAACGAACGTCGCCACAGCCGCTGAAAGCATTGAAATGCCCTGGCTTGCAAACGTCAACCGCGCGGCCCAGCATCTCACCCGGCTGACGCTTGAATCCTCGGCCCAGGCGGCTTTGATCAATCGCAACAACGAACTGTGGGCTTATGCCGGCCAGTTGCCGCAGAGCGCAGCCCACGAACTGGCGCAAATGGTGGCGCGTTACTGGGACCAGACAGAAGAAAGCGACCTGGTGCGTTTTGTCCGTTTAGGCTCAACCAACGCCGAGCATATGTTGTACGCCACGCGGCTGGCCGCCGGCCTGGTCTTGGCGCTCACCTTTGATGCCGAGACGCCTTTCAGCACCATCCGTACCCAGGCCGGTCAATTGGTCCGTTCGCTCGCGGTCTCCCAGCCAAGCGTACGGGATGCAGGTGATAACAATGGCGTCGCGCTGGATGTTCCTCCACCCGCTCCAGCGCAGGATTACCGGCTGGGTTCGCCAGCCAGCATCCCGCCAGAGACCGGCCAGGAGACTTCCATACCCATTGCCATCCAGCCCGTGGTCTATTCCGAACCAGCCCAGGCAATGGCCGTGGAGCCGGTTATGAAGCAGACGACCGCTACCCAGGCTGACATCCAAGAGAAGCCTGCCCAAGAGGAGAAAAGCTCTCCCGATGTGCAACGCCTACTCGATACGCAAGGTGAAACCCGGCCGCATGTGCCGGCTGAGGAGTCAAGAAGGATCGTTTTAGAGCCGGTCTCGCCATCGGTCTATAACCTGACCTATGTCTGCCTGCTCATCCCGCGCTTTGCCCAGCATCACTTGACCGGAGACCTGGCAGATCGCCTCGCCGAGTGGATGCCGCAGATGTGTGTCGCCTACGGCTGGCGCTTGGAATATATCTCGGTGCGCCCGGATTACCTGCAATGGCTTATCAATGGACCGCCGGTCGCCTCGCCGAGTTACATAATGCGCATCATTCGCTCGCAAATTTCCGAAAAGATCTTCGAAGAGTTCCCACGTTTCAAGAAGGAAAATCCCTCCGGCGATTTCTGGGCGCCAGGCCACTTGATCATAGGAGGCACGCAGCCGGCTCCCGCCCAAATGATCAAGGATTTCATCCAGCAGACCCGCCGGCGGCAGGGCGTTGCTTCAGCCGCTCAAGAGCTATAAACCCGCCATATCCCTTACCTAATCCGCCGAGCAGCCCTTCGCGAAGCACCCTGTGGGTCGGCGGTATAATTTAAGCTACCATGCCCCCCACTTTGTACTTGATTGACGGCCATGCCCTGGCCTATCGCATGTATTATGCCCTCACCGGTTATTCATCCGGCGGCTCCAGCCAGCGCTGGCTGACTTCCACCGGCGAACCAACCGCCGGGATTTTTGGCTTTGCGCGTGAGCTTCTGCGCATCTACGAGCAGGAAAAACCCGATTATCTGGCCGTGGCCTTCGACACCGGCAAAACATTCCGCGATGATATCTTCCCTGAATACAAAGCCACGCGGGCCAAGATGCCCGACGACCTGCGCCCGCAGATCGAGCGCATCCGCCAATTGGTGGACGCCTTCAACATTCCGCGCCTTGAAATGGAAGGTTTCGAGGCCGACGATGTGCTTGGCTCGGTCGCCCGCTGGGGCGCCGGGCAGGGACTGGGCGTCAAAATCATCACTGGCGACCGCGACCTGCTGCAACTGGTGGATGATCGTACCATTGTCTACCTGGCCGGCGACGACCAGAACTACATCACTCCCGAAGACGTACTCGGAAAGCTCCACGTCCGCCCGGAGCAGGTGGTGGATTACAAGGCCATCGTCGGCGACAAGTCCGACAATATCCCCGGCGTTCCGGGCGTGGGCGAGAAGACCGCCGAGTCCCTCCTCGCCAAATACGGGACGCTGGACGCCATCTACGCCCACTTGGACGAGGTCGAACCGCGTTGGCGGATTAAACTGGAAGCGGGGAAAGAATCCGCGTATATGAGCCGTGATCTGGCTGCCATCCGCACCGATTTGCCGGTCACGCTGAACCTCGAGCAGGCCAAACCCGACGCCTTCGACACTGTCAAAGTGGAGGCCCTCTTCCGCGAACTGGAGTTCCGTTCGCTGGTGGAAAAACTAATGAAACTCACAGGTAGTTCCACCTCGACCGGGACGCAGCAACTGAGTCTCTTCGGGGAGGAGCCGCTTCGGGTGCGCGAAACAAGACCGGGGCGCCGCCCTGAGTTTATCGAAGGGCGCCGCCCTGAGTTTATCGAAGGGTCCCGCGCCGAATCGAAGTTGAACGCCATCATGGTAGGGCAGTCACCTGCCATCATCGTGGATTCCCCCGCCGGACTGGAGGCGCTGGTCGAGGCGATGAACGCCGCCTCCGTCATCGCCTTCGACACTGAAACCAGCTCCACTGACGAGATGAGCGCGGATTTGGTCGGCATCTCGCTGGCCGTCCGTACCGGCGATGGCTTCCCCCCAACGGGGGGTTACCCCCCAACGGGGGGCTTTTACATCCCGGTCGGGCATCGCTCCGACACGCAACTCCCGCTCGAGCAGGTACTTTCCGCTCTATGCTCCCCACTGACCGATTCTCGCATACCTAAAATCGGCCACAACCTGAAATACGATGCCATTATGCTCGCGCGGCAGGGGTTATTCGTCCTCCCGCTGTCTTTCGATACCATGATCGCCGAGTGGGTGATTGACCCGTCCTCGCGCAACCTGGGCTTGAAAAATCTGGCTGCCGCCCGCCTGGGCGAGGCGATGACCCACATCGAAGAGCTGATCGGCAGCGGCAAAAAGCAAATCTCGATGGCTGAAGTGTCCATCCCCGACGCGGCCGCCTATGCCGTCGCGGACGCCGAAGCCACGCTGCGCCTCCATCCTGTGCTAGATGAAGAGCTAAAGCGCATTCCCAAAGCCTGGGAACTGTTTACCGGCATCGAAATGCCCCTGGTCAGCGTGCTGGCGGGGATGGAGCTGGCCGGCGTGGCGCTGGATAAAACCTTCTTCGCCGGGATGTCGAAAGAACTTGGCGGACGCATGGCGGCGACCGAGAAACAGGTCTACGAGGCGGTCGGCAAGACCTTCAACCTGAATTCCACCCAGCAGCTCTCGGCGGTCCTTTTCGAGACCCTGCGCCTGTCACCCCCCGACCGCGGCCGCCGCACCGCCTCGGGCCATTACTCCACTTCGGCGGAGGTGTTGGAGGAGCTGCGCGGCCAGCATCCGGTGGTGGATTGGGTGCTAGAGTACCGCGAACTCTCGAAGCTCAAGTCTACTTACGTGGACGCGCTGCCGGCGCAGATCAACCCGGCCACCGGCCGCGTACACACCTCCTTCAGCCAGACCGGCGCGGTGACGGGACGTCTCTCGTCCTCCAATCCGAACTTGCAGAACATCCCCACCCGCAGCGAGATCGGACGCCGCGTGCGGCGCGGCTTCGTGGCGGATTCCGGGAATGTCCTGCTCTCGGTGGATTACTCGCAGATCGAGCTGCGCATTGTGGCGCACATGGCGGGAGATGAAGCCATGCTGGATGCTTTCCGCGCCGGACAGGATATCCATGCCACTACCGCAGCCGCGATCTATTCCATTCCGCTGGAGGCGGTCAGCAAGGAGCAGCGCCGCCATGCCAAGGCGATCAACTTCGGCCTGATCTATGGGATGAGCGCCTTCGGCCTGACGCGCACCACCGAGTTGACGCTGGCCGAATCGGAAGATTTTGTGGCGGCATACTTCAAGCGCTTCCCCGGCGTCAAAAAATATTTGGACGGCATCCGCCGCGAGGCCGCCAGCCTCGGCTACGTGGAGACCCTTCTTGGCCGGCGGCGCTATTTCCCGGCTTTGAAGAGCCAGTTGAATCACAACCTGAAGAATCGCGAAGAACGCGAGGCGATTAATGCGCCCATCCAGGGCACGGCTGCTGATATAATGAAAATGGCGATGCTGAAAATCCCCTCCGCGCTGCAAGCGGCCGGGCTGCACGGCAGGATGATCTTACAGGTGCACGATGAACTGGTGATCGAATGTCCGCGCGCTGAACTGAGCGGGACAGCACGTCTCGTGCAGCAGGTGATGGAAAGCGCTTATCAAATAAGCATCCCGCTTTCGACTGAGGCGCGCTGGGGTCTGAATTGGGATGAGTTACGGCCAATGCGCAGCACCTACTCGGTAAATCGAGAATCCTATGCCCGGACGTGAGGATAGTTTTCAAAACGCGATGAACGAAGGCCACTCCGCGGCCTGGGACCAGAAGTGGGATCAGGCTGCGGCTGCCTATCGTAAAGCCTTGGCGGAATTTCCCGAAAATCCCAAAGCGTTGAACAGCCTCGGCCTGGCTCTTAACCAGCTAGGAGAATACGATGAGGCCTTGAAGACTTACAAACAAGCGGTTCAGCTCTCATCCGATGACCCCCTCCCGCTGGAAAAGATCGCGCAACTATCCGAACGCCTGGGGAACTTGAAAGAGGCCATCCAGGCCGCCATGCAGGCGGCTGAACTGTATATCAAATCCAAAGACGTAGATAAAGCCATTGAGAACTGGTTGCGCGTAACCCAACTGGATCCCGATAATATGACCGCCCACTCACACCTGGCGTTGGTGCATGAGCGCCTCGGTCATACCCAGCCGGCAGTAAGCGAATATCTGGCCCTTGCCAGTCTTTACCAGCAGGCCGGCAATACCGACAAGGCAGCCGAGATGGTCGGACGCGCCCTGCGCGTGATGCCGAACAGCGCCGAGGCCAAACAGGCAAAGAATCTGCTCAAAAGCGGGCAAATGCTGCCCAAGCCAATCCACCGGAAGGGTGGGACAGTGCCATTACGCATGGCTCAAGTGCGGCAGCTCGAAGCGCCCAAGCCGGCCGAAAACGGGCTGAATCCGGTTGCGGAAGCGCGTAAAAAGGCTTTGAACCGGATGGCAGAGGTACTCTTCGAGCTTTACAGTGAGAGTGAAAATTCACAACCTCCCCCGCGCAGCGTGCAAACCTTTGTGCGTGGCACCGATCCATTGTTGTTGAAACAAAGTGAACGCGCCAAGGTGCTGCTCCACCTGGGGCAAGCCATAGACGCCCAGAGCAAAAACCAGGACGCACAGGCAGCCGAAGAGCTTGAGAGAGCACTCGAAGCCGGTTATAAGAGTACCGCGCTGTACTATAACCTGGGCCTGTTGCGTGCGACGAGCGACCGCATCGAAAGCGCCTTGCGTTACCTTCAGCACGCGGTCAAGAATAACGATTACGCCATGGGCGCCCGCCTGGTGATGGCCGATATCCTGCACCAAATGGGGCGATTGAGGGAATCGGCAATAGAGTATATGGAGGCGCTCCGCCTGGCGGATGCACTGGTCGTCGCGCCAGAACAAGCGGATGAGATCCGCCAACTTTATGAACCGCTCATCGAAGGGTTGTCAAAAAAGAGTGCCAGCGAGGATCTGGAAAAGCTGTGCGCTAACATCAAGGCGCTCTTGCTGCAACCCAACTGGCGTTCCCTCGTCGCCGAGGCGCGCCAGCAATTGCCTCCCAGCCGTGACGGCGCGCCGCCGCTGCCACTGGCCGAGGTCATGACCCAGACTAAGAGCAGCCAGGTCATCCAGTCAATCAATAAAGCCAACCAATTGGCCCAGGACGGCCTGCTGCGCTCGGCGGTGGACGAGGTCTTCAGCGCGCTTCAACATGCGCCTAATTATTTACCGCTGCACACCTTGATCGGGGATTTGCTGATCCAGGATGGACGCGTAGGAGATGCGATTGCCAAATACACGGTCGTCGCCCAGGCTTATACTGTTCGAGGCGAAGCAACCCAGGCAACGAATATGCTGCGCCGCATCATTCAAGTGGCGCCGCTGGATACCACGGCGCGCGCGCGCCTGATCGAGCAACTCGTCGCCCAAGGCGATGTGGATGAGGCGATCGGTGAATATATCCAACTGGCCGATATTTACTACCGCCTGGCAGAACTGGATCTGGCGCGCAAGACGTACACGAGCGCCCTACGGTTTGCCCAACAGGCTGACGCCAACCGGAGCTGGAGCATTAAAATCCTGCTTCTTATGGCGGATATTGACATGCAGCACCTGGATTGGCGACAGGCGCTGCGTCTCTTCGAGCAAGTCCGTACCTTGCAGCCGGAAGATGTGGCTGTTCGTAAGCGCCTGATTGACCTGAATCTCCGCCTCAACCAACTCAATCAGGCCGGGGTTGAATTGGAGAGTTACGTGGCTTACCTGGAAAGCAACGGCCAGCGGGGTGAGGCAATTCCCTTCCTGGAAAGCCTGGCGCAAGACAATCCCGGTCAGGCCATCTTACAGCGCTATCTGGCCGAGGAGTACAGCCGGGCGGGGCGGATCGCGGAGGCGATTGCGCAACTTGACGCGTTGGGCGAAAATTTACTCAACTCCGGCGACCGCGCGGGCGCGATCCGGACAGTCGAGACGATCATGACGCTGAATCCGCCGCATCCTGGAGATTACCAACAATTGCTCGACAAGTTGAGGCCCGCTAATGTCCAACCCTGAAAGTCCAGATCGCCGCCAGGAAGAAGAACGCCGGCGCGCCGCAGACCGGCTGCCCCCCGGACAGGCGCTGACGCTCAAATTCCCGGTGCTGCATTACGGACCGGTGCCGCCCTTCAACCCGGCGACGTGGGATTTTCGCGTCTGGGGCGAGGTCGAGAAGGAGGTGCGCTGGACATGGGAGGAATTCAACGGACTGCCGCGCACCATAATCAACATGGATATCCATTGCGTGAAAACCTGCGGGACGTTTGTTTCGCACCCAAATAACGTCAATAGCGCAGCAACGCGCCAACGCCGATTTTCTCCAAGGCGGGATTTTCGCGCACCACTTCCACATCCCCGCCAGATTGCATCACCTTGCGGACGGCCATTTCGACCGCGTCCTCGATCTTGGTAAATTTCTTGCCACAGAACGGGCAGGCCGCCTGTTCCTGCGTGGTCAGATAGCCGCAGCCAGCGCACTGGTAGCCGGCTAAACGGTAGCCCTCCTGCACGATCAGGGTCTGGACACGCCCCTCGTGGACCGCGCTCAGCGTTTCGTCCAGGCGGACAACGCCGCCCGCGCCCTTCGCCGCGCTGGTGATGATCGCATCCACCAGCCGCGCCTCGCGGCGACGTTCGGCCTGTTGACCGATTTCCATCGTCCGAGCCAACACTTCGGTATGGTTGGCGGTCATGCTCATCGGGAAAGTCCCCACCACCAGACTCTGCCAGGCTTTGGGCAGATGAGCGCGGAATCTGGCTACGTTGTCATCTGTGCCGCCGATCAGGATACGGCGCACACGGTTCTGCTCAAAGAAGTGGAGGGCAAATTCCAGCGCATCCTTGATGTTGCGCTCAACCACCGTTTCAGCATTGCGCGTCTGCCCGGCTGTCCCGCCGCGCTGCCCATGAACACTCGAAGCGCCGCCGCGCTTGGTGTGGCGGACTGCCTCTCCCAAAATACCCTCCTGTTCAATCAACTCGCCCAGATGGAACAAAAACAGCCGCGCGCCCTGCTGGTCAACCAGCACCACGCCGTAGCCGCCGAAGGCGTCCAAGAGATCCGCCAGCGGCTTGACATAAGGATGATTCCCCACGCGCACCTGGCTGCGCACAGATACAGCCAGCGGGAAGGCGCGAAAAAAATCACGCGCAACAGATGAAAAGATCGCCACACTGCGTCCTTTCCACTTGCGCGCGTGTTCGAAGTAATCCAATACTGCGGCCTTATCTTTGGACAGGCTAACCTCCTCGAGCATACTGCGTAAGCGTAGCTTGAGCGCTTCGGCATTGCCTTCCAGCGGGTCCATATTCAGGTAGACGCTAAGCACCGTTTCCGGGCTGGAAAAACCAAGCAATTCCTGCAGTTCACGATCAGTTATCATGTTAACCTCCTGTGAGTATTTCGATCATCCAGAGAGAGACCGGACTGGCCGGGTTAAGCAGATGATCCAGCAAAGAAAATGACGTTTCACCTCCTATTCTTTATTAGTAGGGCAGGTTTCCATACCTGCCGATAGAGGTGGCGGCTATTGAAAGCTGCCTTACAGTTCTCTCTCCGACTCGTAGGGCAGGTTTCCATACCTGCCGACAAGGGTGGCGGCTTTGGACAGCCGCCCTACAGGTCTACGGGCGTTTGCCCAGGGTCAAAGTCAGATCCACTTTCTGATCGCCGCGCAGAACGGTCAACACGACCGTATCGCCGGGAGACTTATTGTTGATCAGATAGCGGAGCAGATCATCAAAATGCTTAATCGGATGGCCGTCAATGGCAATGATCAGATCTCCACCTGCTTTCAGGTATTGAACGCTGGTCGCCTGTGTGCCGGCGCGCACCCCGGCCTGTTCCGCGGGACTGCCGGGGGTCACGCTGGTAACATAGGCGCCGGTGTATTGCTTCAAACCTAGTTCCTGGAGAAATTGCAATGGCAAGTCATCCATGGAAGAGATTCCCAGGTAAGGATAATCATATTTTCCGAATTGTATCAGATGGGGTACCACTCGTTTGACAATATTGATCGAGATCGCAAAACCAATCCCCGAGTTGACCGGATCTCCCGTAGTGGTTGCCCCGCTTGTGCGGATGGCGCGGTTGACGCCGACCACCTCGCCGTTCAGGTTGAGCAGCGGACCGCCCGAGTTGCCGGGATTGAGCGCCGTGTCGGTCTGGATGATGTCGCCGGCCGAAAAGAAACCGCCGCTGCCGCCTGAGGATTCACGGTTCGATTGGAGAGTCCGGCCCAAGGCGGAGATGATGCCGGTCGTCATCGTGCCGTTCAATCCGAACGGATTGCCGATGGCGACCACAATTTGCCCGACCTTGAGTTGATCGGAATCGCCCAAAGTGAGCGGATGTAATATCGCGGCCGGGAGATCCACCTTGATAACGGCCAGGTCGGAATCCAAATCTGTGCCAACAATTATCCCAAAGGCTTTGTCGCCGGAGGGGAAGTCCACCTCGAATTTGTCTGCTCCTTCGATGACATGATAATTGGTCACGATGTAGCCCTCCGCGCTATAGACCCAGCCCGAGCCGAGGCCGAGCGGCGTGCCATCTGCCTGGGATGTCTTGATCGCCACGACTCCCTGGCTGGCCTGCTCGTAGATTGCGACCATCCGATCCTGTTGGCTGACCAGATCAGTCTGGCCGCCGGGCAAGGTTGCCAGGGTGGCCTGAGGCGCAGCCGGGGAAGCAGTTGGCTGGAGCGGGACGAGACCGGTCAACTGGCAGGCTACCAGCGAAAGTACCAGCGCCGAAAGGAATACCAGTAAGGTAACTCTCTTGTTCATAATCTTTGTCTCCATTTTTCGAGCGACTATTTCAAGCGCGCCGCCTCTTCCAGCAAGGTTTTTTGTTTTGCAGTGAGCTGGCGCGGGACCTGCACTTTGAGGCGCACAAACAAGTCACCTGTTTTCTGTGGATTCTCCAACTGCGGCATTCCACGCCCGGCAAGGCGGAAAACCTGTTCCGGCTGGGTGCCGGGTGGGATGGTCAGGATCACCTTGCCGCTCAAGGTATCCACCCGGGCTTCGCCGCCCAGCATGGCGGTAAAGACGCTGACGCTGGTCTGGGTGTGCAGGTCATTGCCCTGTCGCTCGAAATTTGGATCTGCGGCCACCTCCAGCAACAGGTAAAGGTCAGCTGGCTGGCCGTCCGCGCCGGGCGGGCCGCCGCCGGCGACGCGCACCTTCGTCCCGCTGCGGGCGCCGGCCGGGATTGTGACCTCGAGGCGACGGTGATCCGTCTTGATCTGGCGGGTGGTACCGGCATAGGCCTCGCGCAGGCTGATCGTCACCGCCTGTTGGTATGCAGTTGCCGGGCGCTGGCGAGCACGCGGCGCCGCGCCGGCGTCCATCCCACCGAAGATGGCGCGGAAGAAGTCCGAGAACGCGCCCTCGCCGAAGAGGTCATCCAGGTTGCCGTATTGCACCGACTGCCGGCCGGCCCCCCGCATTTCGGGAGTGGACCACTGCGACCAATCGAATCCACCCGGCGCGCCGCGCCGCTGCCAGCCCGAGTACGAATCGCCCAATTGGTCGTAGCGGGTGCGTTTTTGCGCATTGCTCAACACTTCGTAGGCTTCGTTGATCTCTTTGAAGCGCTCTTCAGCCTTTTTATCTCCCGGGTTGCGATCGGGATGGTATTGCTTGGCAAGATTGCGATAAGCGCGCTTGAGCTCGGCGCTCGTGGCGCTGCGTTCCACACCCAGAATTTTGTAATAATCCTTGTATTCCATCGCTTTACTTTCTATTTACTATTCTATGCTGAGCGGACATCCAGTGTCAAGCGCGGCGGGTACGGTCTAATACAACTCTAACCTGGGCGCATTTCCGCGTTTTTGAGTATCAGTCCTTCACGAAATGGATTTGTAGTAGCGACTTCCCTGGCACCGCCTGCCAGGGCAGGTGTAGTCGCTTTTTGGCCGAACGACTGAAGCTGTGCACGCAATCCATGTTAGTGGGACAAGTCTATAGACTTGTCCTACGCGCTCATGTCAGTGGGACAAGTCTATAGACTTGTCCTACGCGCTCCAGATGACAACCTTTGCGTGCACACGACTGAAGTCGTGACTACGTTTTCATGATCTACCGAGTATACTAGCCCAAAAAGGCTTGCAAAAGATAACAGCTTTGAGGCTGCGATGAATTCCATCTGCGTTTACTGTGGTTCTGCTGACAATATCCACCCGGACTATCTGCTGGCCGCCCGCCAAATGGGCGCGACCCTGGCCCGACGCGGCCTGACGCTAATCTACGGCGGCGGGCGGACCGGCCTGATGGGCGCGCTGGCCGACGGCGCGCTCGAAAACAGCGGCCAGGTCATCGGCGTGATCGTCGCGAGCATGAACACGCCCGCCCTGGCGCACCCCGGCCTGACCCGCATGGAAGTCACCCCGCTCATCCACGAGCGCAAGGCGCGCATGTACGCCCTGGCCGACGCCTACCTCGCCCTGCCGGGCGGATACGGCACACTGGACGAACTTTTCGAAACGCTCACCTGGGCGCAGATCGGCGAACACGCCAAACCAATCGGTTTGTTGAATGTGCGCGCTTATTTCAACCCCTTGCTGAAGATGATCGAACATGCCGAAAAAGAAGGCTTTATCTTCCCCGAACACCGCCGCAGCCTGCTGTGTGCTTCGGACCCGGGGGCGTTGCTGGATGCCATTCATGGCATGGAAAATCACCGCCATTCGGAGGAAGCGGTGAAACGGTGGATGAGGCAAAAATAGCGTTTTTGCGAAGAATCTCCTGGCACGCAGGGCAGATTCTCACCTGCACTTTCACCGCAGGTGTGTCCTTCGGGAGATTGACAAAAGCGTAGATTGTGACCTTGCATAGTATAATAGAGATACTTGAAAAGGAGTCATAATGTCATCTGAACCTAAGAGAGGTAAAGCAGCACCAGCATCATTAAGCAGAGGAGAACTGGATTTATCCAAGTCCACGGAAGCCAAATTTTTTAGAGGAGTCGCTACTTCTTTATCAGCAAGAGTGGCGCAAAACGAGCGTTCGCTTGATAACCCCAAGCTTTTAATTTTACTAGCAATCCTGCTTTTCTTATCTGCCTGTTCCCTCGAGAGGCAAATTTCTGCGCAGGAGGTGGAAGAGCTTTTTAATACTCCAATGCCTACACTCACATGGACTCCGACAGAGACACCTGTCCCGTCCTCAATTACGCTACCTACCTTACCCCCAACTCAGCTGCCTACTTTACCCCCAAGTGAGACCCCCACCCCCGACGAGGTCCTTGCTCCAGCAGTTTTCACCCCGGAGCGGCCACTGGCTGAGCTAATCCCAGCTGATTATCCTTATAATAGAGAAAGACTGATCAAGCTCATGGAAGAGCAGTTTCAAGGAAAGGGACTGATTAAAGAAAAAGGCAGTTATAGCTCTCGGTTCGCTCATTTTCATGGCGGTTTTTTGGAATCTGCTGAAAGTGTGGTGTAAATGCTCACTGGGAAGTCCAGCAGGTTGAGAATCTTCTGCTGTAGCTCGGAAAGTGGCGTCAGATGACGATAGGTTTGCTCGCCAAGCGTGATAAAGCTCAGGAAAATGTCCTCGAAGCAGCGCAGCATGGCTTCGGTAGTGGGACGGTCGGTTGCCCGCGTTGGGTTGCCAGCATACAGCCCGGTCAACACTTCGCCCGTCTCAGCCAAGCGGCAGCGAGTGACATGTTCGAGCAAGGTCAAGGCCCGCAAACCGACCGACAACAGGCGGATCAAGCCCGTTGCTCGCCGGTCATCTTCCAGATACATGGGAGTCAGGGTCAAAGGCTTGCCTTTCAGTCGCCCAAAATTGCGTTCGACCAGGTATTCTTCCCGATAGGCCAGGACAGCCTGTTCCAGGGAAAGCTCGCTTTGGG
>JASEHI010000030.1 GCA_030018695.1 Anaerolineales bacterium | reverse complement strand
ATCGTTTTTTGCCAACCTTCGGGACGGTTTCAACTGAAATGAAACACACCCATTTGATAAACCCTCCTAAAAAGTGCCGAAAAGCGCTTGACACAGAACGTATGTTCGTGTTATTATGTTAGCACAAATGTACGATTCGCCACGAAAGGAAGGCTCTTATGGTCAGAACGCGCAGAGGCTTAACTGAACGACATCATAACATCTTAAACTATTTAGATAGGCGGCTCAACGAGTACGGATACCCTCCCTCCATCCGCGAGATCGGCGAGGCGACCGGGATTTCATCCACATCAGTCGTCACTTATTACCTCAAGCAGTTGTCCGAGTTGGGTCTGATCGAACGCGACCCCAAGTTCTCGCGCGCGGTACGGTTGACCAAAGAACCCGAACTCAGCGTATCTCAACGCGTGGCTGAGGCTGTCCATAACGTTGTCGCCGTGGCAGACGAACTGCTCAGCATCCCCATCGTCGGCCGTATCTTCGCCAGCGCGCCGGTGCCGGTTCCGTCCTCGGATTTCAACTACTACGATGTCGAAAGCAGCATCAACATCGCGCGCAGCCTGCTCCCGCGGCGCGAAAAAGGCACTGAGCTTTTTGCCCTGGAGGTACAAGGCGACTCGATGATTGACGCCATGGTCAATGACGGCGATATTGTCATCATGAAACACGCCGAACAGGCCAACAACGGCGAGATGGTTGCCGTATGGCTGGAAGACAAAGACGAGACCACGCTCAAGTATTTCTTCAGGGAAAAAGGCCGTATTCGCCTGCAACCGGCCAATCCCACTCTGCAGCCAATCTACGTCAACAACCCCAAGGCGGTCAAGATACAAGGCAAAGTGGTGGTTGTCATTCGTAAGGTCGAATCAACCGCAGCATAAACCAAAACGCAAAACGAAAATAAACGCCCTCTCCTCCCGGAAAGGGCGTTCACGTTTTCCGTATCACGTTTTACGTTTTACGTTTCACGCATCACGTTTCACCTCTAACCCATCATCAACCTCGCCGCTCGCCTCCCAATCTCCACCGCAAAATTCGTCCCCCGGTCCCATGGGTGCACCTGGCTCATCGAAGCAAAGTACAGCCCCTCCAGCGGCGTCGTAATATCCGGTATATTTTGCGAGTGATTCACCAGCGGCACGGGCTGGGCATAGGCGGTGCGGAACAGCCAGGCCTTGCGTACCCAGTCCCGCTTGAACTTTGGGTTGAACTTCTTCAAGGCAGGCAGGAAGTGTTCCAGCAGCTCCTCCTGGCTCAGGCGGAAGAACTCATGCTCCGGCTCCAGGTAATCGCCCATGTAAACGATGTGTTCGCCGCCGAAGCGCTCCGGCGAAACGTAATTCGTATGCTCCACCAGCGCCAGGAACGGGTAGCCCGCCGACTTCGGCAGGTTGTACCAGTAGTAGCCCTCCTCTGAGAGTTGATATTTGAGCGCCACGGCCATCACCACCGCGCCCATGGACTTCATGCTCCGTAATCCGTGCAAATACTTTTCGGGTAAAGACGGGACGAGCCGGGTCAGCGCTTCGGGCGAGAGCGTGACCAGGGCCTGGTCATACATCTCGGTCGTCTCACTGCGGACGCTTACCTGACTTGAGCCTGCCTCCCGCTCGAGGCGCGTCACCGGCGTCTGCAAGCGGATCTCGACCCCCATCCCCCGCAGCCGGTCTGCGAACATGTCGGCGAACTTCTGGAACCCGCCCTCGAACGTCCCCAGCCGCGTCGTGCGCGCTTTGAGCCGCGCCCACATCCAGGCCATGTTGACCTGTTTGTAATAGCGCTCGCCGAATTTGCCGACGACGAGCGGCTGCCACATCATCTCGTAGACTTTATCCCCGGCCCACTTGCGCAGCCATTCGTCCACTGTATAATTTTCGAGAGCTTTCCAGTTATTCGTCAGCCGTAAGAACACGCCCACAAGCCCGAAACGGATTTTATTGATCCCGAATCCCAGCCCGGGAAAGAGCAGGGCTTTGAGGATGGAATCAAACGGGTAGAATTTCCCTGCGTGGTACATGACCGTATACGGGCGCGGAAAGAGCACTTTATCCTTCCAGCCGAGTTCTTCGATCAGGCCGAGCATGTGCTTGTCGCTGGCGAACCAGTGATGATAGAATTTCTCAGCCGACCAGTCCCAATGCGGCTCCTTGAACCCGCTGGCCAGCCCGCCGACATAGTCCGCCGATTCGTAGATGGTCACTTCGTGACCGGCTTTACGCAAGTCATACGCGGCAGCCATGCCGCCGAAGCCGGCGCCGATAATGGCAATTTTCATGCTTGACTCCTGTCCGTGCAGGGTGTATTATATATTCAGTGATCGGGTGGCCCAGGGACCTGCCAGCACACCACTGGTGGCTGAACTGGGTGTAACTCCTCAGGAGACATCCCGATCGCTTATTTTTTGGATCAGTGCCAGAATTTCATCCAACTTGATAACTTTGTCTGGCATTTGTTCTTTGGTGTAGACTGCAAGCGCCTTTTTGTGAGCGCTTGAAGATTTTCCGATGTGTTCAAAATGGATTTTCTCCGCATCAATCCTGACATCTGCCTGCCGCAGCATGTTGAGCAGGTAAAGCTTAACCTCAGCATTCCGGCCTGGATATTCAACATCTAAGGCAATTTGATCTGCGTCAAGAGCGTGTTCTTTCAAGAGAAAGAACAGGCCAATAGCAAATAATCGCATGTAAAACGTTTTCCCAGTTCTCCCTTGTTCCCGTAATCTTTGCACACATTCCCGTTTTACTTTCGCAGGGATTAAAATTGCATAGCTTTCCTTATTGGAAAATGCTAGCACTGTGGGGACTTTTGTGTCACCGATCTTCCCGCTCTGATCCACTTCAACTCGCATCGTCTTCCCCCAGCTCCTTTTTCAATTTATCGCTCCACTTGATACCCTCACGTGCCATGTAGTACGCGCCCAGGGCTGTGATTGGCAACCATAGGGCAAGATGGAGAACGAGGGTATAACCAGTGGCAACAGCCTTAGAAATGCCATCCGCCTGCAAGACGGCGATGCCGGGGGCGTCGAAGGTGCCGATGTAACCGGGCGCGGCCGGGATGGTCGTTGCCAGGTTGACCACGCCGTTCATCAACATCAACGTGAAAAAACTGACCTGGAAAGAGAACGCGTGCATCACGAACCAGTATTTGACCGTCTCCAGCAGCCAGATGATGACCGATGTTATGAACACCATCAGCACGTTGACTGGCGAACGCAGCGATTCCAGTCCGTCCAGGAATTTGTGCAGGATGCCGCTGGTCTTCTCACGCAGGCGGACGGGCAGCAGCCGCTCGATGAACCGCTGCCCAAATTTGGCTGTCACTTTCGGGAACATGGCCGCCAGCAGGAAGATCACCAGCGCGCCGAAGAACGCCACGCTGCCCCAGACAGCCAGGTCTTGAATGGTCACTTCCCATTTCCCCACCGGCACGGATACATCCGCCAGTTTCGCCAGTTGCGCCAGGTTGACAAAGACGAAGGCCAGCATCACCACCCCGTCGAAGATGCGCTCGACGATGATGGTCGCCAGCGAAGCCGAAATAGGCACACCCTCACGCCGTTTTAGCACCACCGCTCGCAGCACTTCCCCGGCCCGCGCCGGATAGATGTTATTGCCCATGTAGCCGATGCAGGTGATTGGGAACATGACCCGCGTTTTGATGGGCTTGATGGGTTTAAGCAAATAATGCCAGCGCCAGGCGCGCGCCCACACCGCCAGGAAGTACACCGCCACGCCCGGCAGGATCCACCAGTAGTTGGCGGTTCTGACTGCCAGCCAGAAGGCTCCCCATTCCAGTTTGGATACAACCAGATACATAAAAAACAGGCTGATTACCAGCCCGACCCAGAATTGCCAGCGTTTCATGACAGTATTCTACCATGCAGACAGAAATTAACTGCGAAGGTACGAGGGTGTGTTTAAATGAGTTGAAGTAAGAACGTCCCGAAGGTTTTGCTGAGAAAATTTGATCGTTTTTTGCCAACCTTCGGGACGGTTTCAACTGAAATGAAACACACCCAGGTGCGAAGCACGCGAAGAAATATTTGTGCTAGAATAACATTTGTGACCCTGCAACCTGACCAGCTCCTTGCCTTTCTAAAGAGTATCCACCTCTTCCGCGGCCTGTCGGATGATGGAATTGCCGAAGTGGCTGGCCTGCTAAAGGAGGAGATCTTTCCGCCGAAGAAAGTCATCCTGGAGGAGGGAAAAGCCGCGGACAAGTTCTACCTGATCCACAGCGGCAAGGTGGGTATGGCCCGGAAAGGGGAAAAAGGCCAAGAGTCGTTGGCAATTTTTACCGCCGGGGATTACTTCGGAGAGATGGGAGCAGCGCTCCGGGGACCCCGATCCGCATCGGTCACCGCCCAGGAGACTACCCACCTCCTGTTTCTTTCCCGCCAGAATTTCGAAAACCTGATCAAGAAGTACCCCCGGCTGAAAACCAATACAGAAATAGCGATAAGCAGTCGCCGGTTGAATCGCAGACTGAATTTCAAGTGGATCCGCTCCGATGAGGTGGTCTACTTCATGGCGCGCAAACACCCGGCCTTTCTGTTGAGCGCATTGGTGCTGCCGGCCTCGCTCGCGCTGCTGGCGCTATTTGTGGCCTTGATCCCTTTGCCAGCCGAAACGAAGCGTTACGCGTTCCTGGGCAGCGGCGGCCTATTGACGTTGGCCGCGGCGTGGGGAATCTGGAGATGGCTGGATTGGAGCAACGACTATTACATTGTGACCAATCAGCGCATCGTCTGGCTGGAAAAGGTAATCGCTATTTACGATAGCCGCGTCGAAGCGCCCTTGAGCGCGATCCGCTATGAGCGCGTCGAAACCGACCAGTTAGGTCGTATCTTGGATTACGGCAATGTGGTCGTCTACACAATTGTCGGGCGGATCGTCTTCGGGAGAGTGAGTCACCCGAATGAGGCCGCGGCTCTGGTGGCAGAACACCGTGAACGGGCGCGAATTGCCGCTCGCCAGGTCGAGCAAGCCGCCATACGGGATACCATCAATCAACGCCTGTTCCGCAAAGATGAACTGCCTGCCGAGGCTGAGAAACCGAAAATCCCCGACGCTTCCGCAATACAAGAACCAAAACGGTCGTTTGGCGAGCGAATATTTGGCGATTTATTCACACTTCGTTTTGAGGTTAAAGACACCATCACGTACCGCAAACACTGGTTTGTGTTGGCGGCGCAAACCTGGAAGCCGTTCCTGTTTTTATTGGCGTTGATTCTAGTGCGCAAGTTTTGGCCGAGTTTGATCGCCGCAAGTCAGAACTTATTCAACCTTATCTGGATCTCCATATTGATCGGCGCGCTGGTATGGTGGGTATACCAGTTCATTGATTGGCGCAATGACATCTTCCGGGTCACACCGGACCAAATTCTGGATATTGACAAGACACCTCTCGGTCGGGAGACGCGCAAATCCTCGCCATTGGAGAACATCCTGAGCATTGAGTACCGGCGCATTGGCATCCTGGAGTTGTTATTTAACTATGGCACGGTTTATATTACGGTCGGGCCGGAGGTTGATATTGCCTTTGAGGATGTCCTCGACCCGGCCGGCGTTCAGCAGGATATTGACCGCCGCAGGCTGGCGAGCAATGCCAGGAAAGAAGAAGCCAAGGCAAAGGCTGAACGCGAACGCCTGGCCAACTGGTTTGCAGCCTACCACGAAAGCGTGGCGGAAAGAAAGCCTCCTTTGGGGAAGGGTTAGCAGATTCAGACCAAAACGAGTAAAATAGCCCCCATGCCTGTACGCACAATCGTTACTCTCCCCGACCCGCTCCTGCGGCGCAAGTCCAGGCCGGTAACTAAATTTGATGCTCAGTTGCAGACCCTGATTGACGACATGATCGAGACCATGCGCGCCGCCCCCGGCGTGGGCCTGGCCGCGCCGCAAGTGGGCGTCTCCGAACGCCTCATCGTGGTCGAATATGGCGACGATGAGGATGAGGACATCCCTAAGAAGCTGTATGTCTTGGTCAACCCGGAGATTAAGAGCTTCTCGCAGGAGACCGAAGTGGGTGTGGAAGGCTGCCTTTCCGTCCCTGGGCTGTTGGGCGAAGTGGAGCGTTCGCTGGCGGTGACGATCAAGGGCCTGAACCGGCATGGTCAGCCGGTCAAGATCAAAGCCCAAGACTGGCTGGCGCGCGTCTTCCAGCATGAGATTGATCATCTGAATGGCGTTGTCTTTACCGACCGCGCCACGAAAGTCTGGAAGCCGGAGCCGGATCAGCCGATGGTGGATAACGTGTAACCTTCCAACGTGTGAACGTGCCAACGTTCTTATGTACCTGACTCACCTTTCCCTGACCAATTTTCGCAATTTCGCCCGCCTGGATCTGGACATCCCCCGGCGGGTTGTTTTGCTGGTCGGGAGCAACGCCCAGGGCAAGACCAGCTTCCTCGAAGCGGTTTATTTCCTGGCGGCGTTTACCTCCTTCCAAACCCATGTAGACCGGCAACTGGTCAACTTCATCGAAGCCAAAAAACCGCTGGCGGTGGGGCGGCTGGTAGCCGAGTACCGGCGCGGGCCAAGCGCGCACCGGCTCGAGGTCCGCTTGGTGCTCGAACCGGTCGGGGTGAACGGCCAGCGTCTCAGGAAAGAAATCCTGCTGGATGGCGTCAAACGTCCGCTGGCGGAAGTCATCGGGCATTTCAACGCGGTCATCTTTGTCCCCCAGATGACACAGATCATCGAGGGCGGGCCGGAGGAGCGCCGCCGTTACCTGAACCTGGCCCTGGCTCAGACGTTCCCCTCTTACGCGCAGACTCTGAACGAGTATTCTCAGGCGCTGACCCAACGCAATGCCCTGCTCAAGATGCTCAACGAGCGCGGCGGCGACCAGTCGCAATTGGCTTTCTGGGATGAAACCATCACTCGCAACGGGGCGTCCATTATCCTGGCGCGCATTACGGCCGTGCAGGAGATCGAGAAACTGGCCGCGCGTGTGCATCACTCGCTGACTCGCCAACAAGAGGTCTTGCGCCTGAACTACCTGCCGGCCTATGACCCGCTGCCGCACCCGGAGAGGCAGATCGCCATGCCGCTCAACACTCCGCTTGACAGGAGTATGTTGACCTTGGAAGAGATCCAGCAGGGTTTTCTCCAGCGGCTGCAGGAGGCGCGCAGCGAAGAGATCGCCCGCGGCGTGACCACACTCGGCCCGCACCGCGACGAGCTGCGTTTCCAGGCCAACGGCATTGACCTGAGTGATTACGGTTCGCGCGGCCAGGTACGCACCGCGCTGCTGGCGCTCAAACTGGCTGAGATCGAGTGGATGAAAGCCAGGACCGGTCAGTGGCCGGTGCTGCTGCTCGACGAGATGCTGGCTGAGTTGGATACCCAGCGCCGCGCCGATTTGCTGGCTTATCTGGAGAACATCGAGCAGGCGCTGCTGACGACGACGGATTTGAAGTCGTTCTCGCCTGAATTTGTCGAGAAGGCCGAAAAGTGGGAAGTGGAATCCGGAACGGTAAGGGTTATGGGACGCGGACAGAAGCGGAAGGACGCGGAAAAGGATTAATTTGTCCGCGCCCCTCTACGCTCGCCTGTCGTCCAATTTTGAGGAGGAGTGACTATGCCCATCAAAAGCGCGAACGATGTCCAAGCGCAAGTCGTCAAGGCTGGGGATAAGACCACCATCCAGGTTTTGCAGGAAGGGCCGAACTTCGCCATGCGGCGTTTCGTCATGCAGCCCGGCGGTGGGATGCCGGAGCATACCAATACGGTCGAGCACGAACAGTATGTATTGCGCGGCTGCGCCAACATCGGCATCGGCGGTGGGGTGTACTCGGTCAAGGCCGGGGACGTGGTCTTCATCCCGGAGGGCGTGCCGCACTGGTATCAGAATGTGGGGGAGGAGGATTTTGAATTTCTGTGCACGATCCCCAACAAGCCGGATGAGATCAGGGTTATTGGGAAGGAATGCTAAAGTTTCCAGGCTTCTCTGCCGAGAGTTTTGACGTTTGGATAGATAAACGCGAGTAAAATATAAACAATTATGGCTACCGCGTATCCTTTCAGTGTCCCTCGACTCATTGACGTTTGTCGCCAAAATGATGTCTCTATGATTGGCATTTTTGGCTCGATGGCGCACGGGGAAGCAAAGAAAAAAAGCGATATTGACCTGATTGTCCGTTTCTCAAAAAGAAAAAGTTTGCTTGCAGTGGTACGACTGGAGCGCGAGCTGACCGAAGCCCTGGGCCGCAAAGTGGATTTGCTTACTGAAGCCGCAATCAGTCCATATATGCGCGAAAGGGTTCTAAAGGAAATGCAGGTGGTCTATGGCTCGCGATGAACTGGTTTACTTACGTCACATTTTGGACGCAAAAAACACGGTCGAAGAATATCTGCAAGGTGTGGACGAGAAGCAATTCAAAGGCACGCGCTTGCTCCAGGATGGGGAAACACTGCCTCCTGTTTTGCAGACGCTGGCCCGCGTGTCACGTCCACGCCGCCGCTCGCCGTTTATAATTATTTCTTTGCAAATACTTGATGTGTCTGCGCGAGAGTCCACACGCAGAAGCCACCTCGCCAGGAACGTTTTTATAACGGTTTCTTCGCCGGGATGCCTGGCTTGCGTGGATACTGCCCGGGCGTCGCGGCGACTTTATCAATCACCACTAAATAACGTTCCTCCACTACACCCGGCAGCGTGATGGGGATCAACTGCCGCATCTGCCCGCCAAGCATCTTCAGCGCCGGTTCCGCTTTATGCACTTCCGCCGGGCCGCCTGCCCCCTTTTGAGCCAGCATGTGACCACCGACCTGCAGCAGGGGGAGGAGATACTCGGCCAGCACCGGCAAGTCCGCCACCGCTCGCGCCACGGCCCAATCGTATTGCTGGCGGTGCGCGGCCATTTGCCCGACATCCTCGGCTCGCGCCGTAAGCACTTCCACGCCCTCCATTTTCATCCCCTCCGCAATGTGGCGGCAGAACTTGGCCTTCTTACCGACCGATTCGACCAACGTCAGGCGCATGGCAGGATACAGGATTTTCAGCGGCAGGCCGGGGAATCCCGCGCCGCTGCCAACGTCTATCAGGCGTGCAGGGGGATTCCCCTTCCAGGCCAGCACGCAGGAGAAAGAGTCCAGGAAATGTTTGGTGCGGATGCCCTCTGCGTCACGGATGGCGGTCAGGTTGAATTTCTGGTTCCAGGCCAATAGTTCGCGCTCGTAATTAATTAATGCCACCACCTGCCGCCCGGTCAGGTGGATGCCGAAAAGATTTAGCGCCTCGTGGATCAGTTTTTCCATTGCTGGAATTATAAATCAAAAGACCTGACAGGTTTTGGACACCTGCCAGGTCTGCGACTTAATGGTCACTCGTCACTGGTCACTCTTTACTTACCTTGGCAGCTTTCCTGGCCCTGTTCTTGCGCACCACGCCGCGGACGCCGAGGAAGACAAGGTAGAACGGCAGCAGGACAAGAACCAGCATGGGCAGGATGAAGATGACCAGCCAGATCAGGAAGTTCACAAATCCCTGGAAGAAGTAGATCAAGGCCTGGACGGCATCCCGTGCCACGCCCTGCGGCTTCCAGCCACCGATCTCGATCGGCTTGATGGTCGCTTCGGCAATGAGTGTCACGCTGATCGCCGAGAGGGCCGCAGCCTGCTCGTAGTATTTGATTTGGCCCTTTAGCACCTCGATATCGCTCTGGACGGCGCTCAGTTGATAGAAGACGTTGAGCACATCCTCGGTTTTCTCGGCTTTTTCCATGATCTGGAGCAGCTTCTGCTCGGCGGCCTGCTTGGCCTTCAAGCGCGATTGCAGATCCACGTATTGATCGGTGACATCCTGACCGGAGCGATTCTCGCTGCGGACTTCGACCGTGTTGGCTTTGATCTGGCTCAAAGCCGCATCCAGTTTATCGGCCGGGACGCGGATCGTGATGGCGCCTTCGGGCGCCGTTCCGCCGCCCTGGATGTAGGTCTGATACAGGTTCGAGGAGACCACAAACCCGCCCATCCCTTTGGCCATTTCGGCGATGGCGGTCATCTTGGCGCGTGGATCGGCGACGACGATGCTCAGGTCGGCGTTCTGGATCACCAGCCGCTCTTGAAGCGCCGCGCTGCTGGTTTCTGCCGTATACGCGTCGGACGCGCTGACGCCAGGCGCCATTTCCCTGGGCGCTTCAGCCTGCGGCGCGATTCCGACCGATTTCGAATTGATAAAATCTGCGGAAGGCGTGGGGGCAGCTTTTGCAGCGCAGGCAGACAGCAAAGCTGCTATGATTACGATTGAAAGAACGATTCGTTTGGACATGGCTTCTCCTCCTTGGAAAAGTTTTGGATGGGGTTTGCTCTACAGACGTCCCATGCTTGGAAATAGTTCCATGATCTCTCTACCACCCACCCGCCAGACGTTCGGCGTGACGGGGCGGCAGGTCGGCTGCCAGGATGCGCTTCTGGACTGCCTGGATGTCGTATTCCACCCGGCGCGGTTCCCAGGCCCGCCTTTCGGGGTGGAACAACGCGTATGCCGCCCGAGGGTCGCGATCGCGCGGCTGCCCGACCGAGCCTGGGTTCAGGATGGCGCGAGCGGTCAGTTCGTAGTTATCGCCTACCGGTGGAAGGATGATCTCCATGTTGTCTTCCTCCGCGCAGTGCAGGAAAACGACCTGCATGTGCGAATGTCCCACGAAGCACCAGGGAGTCGAGAAAAAGCCCAGGTTGAGGCGGGCGGTCAAGGCGTTCATCACGTACTCCCAGATTGGGTCGCGTGGGCTGCCATGCGCCAGTGAGACATCGCCGCGCCTGACCACCTCGCCCGGCAGGCCAGTCAAGAAGGCTAGATTTTCTTTGCTCAGAGTTTCTCTATGCCAGAGCAGCGACCTGTGGGCGTCGTCGTTGAAGGCCATCAGCGCCAGGCCGCCATTGACGGCTGTGTCGTGGTTGCCGAGCAGGCAGGTCAGATTGGGCAGGCTGCGGATGCGTTGGATACATTCGTTTGGGTCTGGGCCATACCCGACGATATCACCCAGACACCAGGCTTCGTCCACCTCTCCGGCATCCGCCAGCACCGCCTCCAACGCCGTCAGGTTGGCGTGGACGTCCGAGATGACCAGTATTCGCATCGTTATTTCGCCTCCAGCATGGCTGCAACGCGTTCGATGATCGCTTCGGCTACTTCGGCCTTGCTCATCAGTGGCAGGGATTCTTCCCTGCCGTCTGCAAACCGAGTAGGTACTGCGTATAAAAGGGTGACGCGGTTGGTATCCACCCCGAAACCCGAATCGGGCGCGCGGATGTCGTTCGCAACGATCAGATCGAGTTTTTTGGATGAAAGTTTGGCAGACGCATTTTGGATAAGATCGCGACTCTCAGCAGCGAACCCTACAACCACGCGTGGCCGTTTCTTTCTGGACTTTTGGCCGGCTACCGTTTCGAGGACATCCGGCGCGGCCTCCAGCTCGACCTGCGGGATCCCGTCCCGCTTCTTGAGCTTGTCTACGGCGACCTTTTTCGGGCGGAAGTCGGCCACTGCGGCCGCCATGAGCAGCGCGTCTACTCGGCGCGTAGATACGGCCAGCACAGCCTCCAGCATCTCCGCGGCTGTACGCACCTCGATCAGGCGCGCCCCAACCGGTGCAGTCAAGGCGGTCGGGGCTGTGATCAGCGTCACCTGCGCGCCCGCATCAATGGCAGCCTGGGCCAGGGCATAACCTTGCTTGCCAGATGAGCGATTGGTGATCACGCGCACCGGGTCAATCGCCTCCTGCGTCCCGCCCGCGGTGACGACCACCTGCTTGCCAACCAGTTTGCCGTTCTTGCCCAAAACCAGCCGGATGTGGCCGAGCAGTTCAGCCGGTTCGATCATGCGTCCCTTGCCGGTCAGACCGGAGGCCATGCGCCCCTCGCCGGGTCCGGCAAAGTGCACGCCGCGTTCGCTCAAGAGGCGGACATTTTCCTGTGTGGCGGGATGGGCAAACATGCCCACGTCCATGGCCGGGGCAAGCAGGATCGGGCAACGGGCGGCCAGCGCGGTGATGGTCAGCAGGTTATCCGCGTTGCCGTGCGCCAGACTGGCGAGGGTATTGGCCGTGCAGGGTGCGATGACGAGCAGGTCGGCGCTGTGACCCAATCCCACGTGCAGGACGTGCGCCTCACCGCCCCACAATTCGGCGTCGGTGAAGGCCCTTCTTCCAGTCACAGATTGGAAAGTGAGCGGCGCGACGAATCTCTCCGCGGCGGGGGTGAGGATCACATCCACTTGTGCACCTTCCTGCGTGAGCCTGGAGGCCAGTTCCGCGGCCTTGTAGGCCGCGATGGAGCCGGTGACGCCCAGGAGGATGTGCTTGCCGAGTAGGTGCTGCGCAGAGGTGAAGATGGAAGCCATACGGGTTGATTATATCAGGTGCGGTTATTGCTTACCGCAGGCCACGCCCTGTATTTTTACCGGGCAATCCGGTCAACCCTTCCCGCACCGCGTAAAGAGCGGCCTGGGTGCGATTAGCCAGATGAAGCTTCTGCAAAATGCTGCTCACTTTTTTGGCAACCGTTCGTTCGTGAACGTGAAGCTGCGCGGCGATTTCCTGGTTGCTGAGTCCGCGCGCGATCAGGCTCAAGGCCTCTTTTTCGCGCGGGGTGAGTGGTTCGCCGAAAGAGGACAAGTCGGATGGATTATTGATTTCATGGATCAACTTGAGCGCAATGGTTGGGTGCAGGGAGACCTGCCCTTTCGCCACATCCCGGATGGCTTGCACCAATTGCTCCCGCGTGGCATCCTTGAGCAAGTAGCCCAGAGCGCCAGCCTTTATCGCCTGGTAGACGCGTTCGCCCTCGGCAAAGCTGGTCAGGACCAGGATGCGCGCTTCAGGCGCGATCTCCTTGACCTTTGGGATAGTCTCCAGGCCATCCAGCCGGGGCATGACCAGATCGAGAAGGATTACATCCGGTTGGGTTTGCTGCGCCAATGCGAGCGCTTTGGCGCCATCTTCTGCTTCCCCTACTACTTCGATATCGGGGTAGAAAGAAAGAATAGCAACCACCCCATCCCGAACTACGGTCTGGTCATCCACTACAAGTACACGGATCTTTGTCATATTGACTGGTCATCCTTTCTGACAAGCACGGTAATCTTTGTTCCTTTCTCTGGGGTCGAAACGATCTTTATTTTTCCCCCCATCTGGGAAACGCGTTCACGCATGTTCCGCAACCCCATGCCTCCTTTGTCATTTGTTTTCGGATCAAAACCGCAGCCGTCGTCTACGATCTCAAGCACGAAATTCTCTTTCTGTTGTTTCAGGCGAACGGTCACGGATTCGGCCTGAGCGTGCCTCAATACGTTATTGAGGGCCTCTTGAGCGATGAAGTATAACCCCACTTCCTTGTCCATGGGTATGACGATGTTCTTATCTGCGAGCAGCCGGGCCTTTATGTTTGCCCGGCCTTCTACGGCGGCCAAACGTTGGTTCAAGACCGCGACCAACCCTTCGCGCTCCAAGTTGACCGGCTGCATTTCAAAAAGGAAGAGACGCATTTCCTTTAGCGCCTGGCGTGCATTTTCAGCGATGCGCGCCAAAGCCGCAGCCAATCTGTCAGTTGATCCAGCCTCCAAACCAGCCTGGGCTGCCTCAGTGAAGGCGAGCAGGCCATACATTTTCTGGGTAACGGCATCATGCAAGTCGCGTACCAGCCGTTGCCTTTCTGCCAGGATCAATGCCAGTTGACGCCGGCGATCGCTGTGGATGAAGGTTGCGATTTCCTCCGCTAATACAGTTAGACGGGCGATTTCGTCCGTGCGGTAGGTAAGCCCTTTCTTCCGTACCAGAGCAAGCACGCCCAGCAACTGCCCTTCTGTAAGCATTGGGATAATCAAAAGAGATGCCTCGCCTGCCGGAAGCATTGACTTCGGGAGGCGTGGATCGGTTCGGATATCTGGAATTAATAGCAATTCTTGATGCTCCAAAACCCATGCAACCGAATCGCTTTCTTTCAATCCAGAAGATATGTTGTCCACACTTTCGGCCGGCAGGCCCTGATGAGCGGCCAGTAATAGCCTGCCGGTTTCAGATTTATTCTCCCTTCTATCTTGGAGGAAGATGATACAGGATTGGCCTTGGAACGTGTAGACGATCTGGTAAATGGCGGCTGTCAGGAAATCAACCGTATTTTGCGCCCGGCTGGCTGCGCCATAAATGGCGCGCAATAAGACGAACATTTCATCGCGCGCCCGCTGGCGAGCATCTTCTGTCTTGCGACGCTCGGTGATATCGCGCCAGCCTACGACTTGCCCAAGAAGCTTTCCATCCCGGTCCATCAAAGGATGGGCGCGCATGTTCATAGATCGCCATTCATCTTGTATTTTCACACTACTGACCACGTCCCATGCTTTCAAATCAACAACGGAACGTTCCAACAGGTTTGGCCAGTCGCGCAGGTTTTTTTCTGCCGGCTGACCGAGGAGTTTGTGACGCGGCAGGCCGACCACTGCCTCTGCGGCCGGGTTCAAATCAACGATGCGATTCTTCGTATCCAAGACCATCCATCCATCTTTCATTCCTTCGATGACAGTCTCGCGCGGGATGGGAATGAGGTCCAGCAGACGATAACGGGTGAGGGCGTAGGAAAGAGTCGAACCTGTGACGGCGTAGGCAAGCGGTGTCAAGGACAAGGCTGGAACAAGATTAAAACCGGCAAGACGGATAATGTCGCTCAAGAGAGGCACCAACATGCCGATCAGGATTGTGCCGGATTGCAGCCGGTATGCCCCTGGTCTGTGATTGAAAGCCCGGATCATAAAAATGATGGCGGTTAGCAAGAGGCTGAAGGTATATAAAGTGTGTATCTTAAAGAATGGCGCATTAGCGAGGCTCGCCAGGCTGGCTACTGTTCCATTTCCGGCAAAGACCAACCCAGGCCGCGCTTCCGACCATAGAAAAACCTGGAACAACACAGGTTCTACCGCCAGCAGCGCCAGGAGGCGCCAGTTCAGACAGTTTCCGTGATTGGAGTATTCAAGCGCGAAGGCAAACAATGTTGCCGGCAGGATAGCTGCCCCCAGGCTGGCGAGGTTGAGCAGGAATAACGCATTTGGGGGTGCGCTCCACTGCTGATATAGGACGTCCGAGATCGCCCAAGTGGCCAATGCCATCGCGAAGACGATCATGCAGGTCGCGCCAGGTGTGGTTCGCCGCCGCAACGAAACCAGGCTGATAATTGCAGCCGTCCCAGCCGAGAGGAGTAAAATAACAAAGTGTAAAGTCATAACCCTCAGGAGTGCGCCAGTGAATTCACTATCTATTAAATTTTGGATGATATTTTTCATTCTTCAGCCAGCAGCGCGATGAAGCGCGGATCCTCGCGGACAAAGATGAGATCCGGGTCGCGACGCACCCACGCCACCGGTACCTGTTTTTTATCTAATGCAATTTTGAGTAATGTCAGCGCCTCGTCCGTTTTCCCACAAACGGAGGCGAACAGGGCGCGATAATACTCCTTTTCTCTTTCCATCAACTGCCGGGCAATGGTGATCAGTTTCCCGGCTTCGGCGGACTTTTCTTGTTTACGGTAGCAAGCAGCAAGAGAGAGGTAGGCGATGCCGGACTTGGGATCCAGTTTTATGGCTTTTTGGAATGAAGTTATCGCTTCGTCGTCCTGTCCGAGGTAGCTGTAAATCTTACCCAGGTTGTAATAAGCAAGCGCAAATTTCCCGTCCAACTCGATGGCTTTTAGATAATTGGGGATGGCCTCCGCGCTGCGTCCGTGACTGGCGTAGGCGAAACCCAGGCCATTGTACGCCTCCGCAGACTGAGGCTCTCCTTCGAGCGCATGTTGGAAAGCAACAATGGCTTCGCCGGGTTGGCCGATGCGGGTATGAATATCCCCCAGTCCGTTCCAGGAGGGGACGCTCTTGGGGTTGATTTTAATGGCTTCTGTAAAAGCTTTGATCGCATCGTTGGTATTGCCCAGATCAACCAGGATGTTGCCCAGGCTGTTCCAGGAGAATGTATAACTGGGATCAAGCTTGATGGCTTGACGGAAGGAATCAATCGCCTCATCGCTGCGACCGATGCTGGCGTAGGTTTTACCCAAGCCATTCCAGGCGGAGATAAGTCTCGGGTCAAGTTCAACGGCATGTTTGAATGAATTCAGGGCTTCATCCTGCCGCCCAAGAACAAGAAAAACCCAACCCAGTCCGATAAAGGGTAAGGTTGCGTTGGGGTTTAGATTTATCGCCTGCTGATAGACATTGATCGCCTCGTCATAACGTCCGAGGATGCGATAGACAATACCAAGTCCGGTGTAAGCGGGGATGAAAGCCGGATTGAGTTCACTGGCGCGCAGAAAGGCATTGATCGCCCGCTTATACCAAGCTATGCTTCGATAGATATTGCCCAGGCCGCTATAACAGTTGACGCGCAGACGAGTGTCCTTTAAGCGTTCCGCCAGCCGGCGGGTTTGTCTCCACAGATCGGCCGATTTTTCATAATCAGACTTGGCCCAATACAAACTAGCCAATGTATCCAGGAGTTCAGCCCGCGCCGCCAGTGTTTCTTTTGTCTCAGCGAAGTCTTTTAGTAATGCTTCCCTGAAAGCAATTTTAGAATCGGTATCCTGGCGCAGCGCCCTTTCTTCATTGCTCGCCCAGTAAAACTCGTCTTCTATCTCCGCAGTACGCTTGGGCGTAGGAAGCTCGAAGAATTCTATCACCCGGTGCCGGAAAGCCCAAAAGTCTGGCGCAAAGTTGGGCAAGGCAATGGCTTCTTCCTCTGTAACCCAAAATACGACCCGAATGCGATGGTCAACAAAAAATTCACGCCGGTAATTCAAGGCGCGGTAAGCATTTTTTCCAGCCTCTCCGCCTCCCCATTGCAAACCTGAGACAAAAAAAACGCTCTGCTGTAGATTGGGATAGCGAGACAGGTGGAGAGCGATATCGGCATTCTCCTCGCCGCTCACCGGATACTGAATGACAGTCTGCCCCAGTTTATTCAATTCAGCCGTCAGCGCATCTTCAGCGTCGCCGCGAATGAACTCTGAGGAATAAATCGCAAGCAGGATCGAGGGCCGATCCCATCTGATCGCCTGCTCAAGCTCGCCATAGAGGATGGCGACATGTTCCTCGAAAGAGTCGTCGAATTCAAGTTGGGTGGTTGTGGTCATCGTCTTCGTTTTTCTCTTCCCTCATTATACAACATCAACGGTTGCCACTTATGGGGGCTCGCTGGGATTTTAAGTGACTTGTGATGGGCTTGTCGAACCATCTGTACACCCCCGAATTGCGGGGGTACACGGAGTGCACGGATTTCACCGAGTAGGCCTTCGGCAACGATGGTAGGGCAGTCAGCTACCATAAACGCCTGGCATGTCCCACTTGTCAGACTTCGACCCCATGCCTGTCACGCAGGATCTCGAGCGCAAGCGAAACATCGGCATTTTTTTGCGCCTTTGACCAGCCCAGCGAATCGCCGAGGCTATCGGCCAGTTCCTCGATCAGCGCACGGGTCAACTGGCCCAAATATGCCAGCATCGTCCGGCGAAGCAGCAAGTCATCCAAGTGAACGATCTTTTCATGTTGCGCCAGAAAAATCACCTCACGCCGGGTCATATCCGGCTTGTGCTTTAGCTGGGCATCTTCACCGGCAGCCATGAACGCGGCGACATCCTTCGCCCGCGTTCCGTATCGGTTGAAAAGAATCTTGGGCCACGGCGCCGGCAGGTGGATGGTTTTCATGAACTGAACCTGGGCGTAACCCGTCCAGGGATAATCCCTGCCGCCGCCGATAGGACATTGCTGCGTATCCCGATTTCGTTCGCGGCCCAGGAATGCCAGCGCCTTATCAGTCACCTGCTCGGAGAAGGCGCGATAACTCGTCCACTTGCCGCCAACCAATGAATAAACCCCAATTTCGCCCAGTTTATCTTCCTGAATGTGGTGGTCGCGAGTAATTTGTCCGGCCATTTTGGCCTTCGAATAGGCCAATGGACGCACGCCTGAAAAGCGAAAAACTATCTGCTCGCGCCCGACTTTGATATCCGGAAAGACGCGCTCTAGCATGGCGATAAAATAATCCGCTTCGTCATCCGTGCAGCGGGCTTCATCGGGATTTTCGATGGGGGTGTCGGAGGTGCCGATCAACACTTTGTCGCCCAGCGGGAAAATCAGCACAATGCGGCCATCCTCGTTTTCGAAGAAGAATTCGTTTTTGCCGATGGCGGCGCGCAGCTCGGGATGGTCGAGAATCAGGTGTGAGCCTTTGGTACCGCCGATATAACGCGTCGACAGGCCGAGGGTCCGGTTGGAGGCGTCAATCCAGGGGCCGGCAGCGTTGATGATCAACTGCGGTCGAACGTCGAACGTCGAACCGGTCATTTCGTCTTTCAGTGTGACCGTGTTCCCGTTGATCCCGCTGAGCGAGACGTAATTGAGGGCGTGGGCGTGTTTTCCCTCCGCTTCGGCATCCAGGATGAGTTCGACGGTCAGGCGTTCGGGACTGAAGATGGCGCCATCGTAGTAGGTGGCGGTGTAGCGGATTTGGGGATTCAGACGCTGCCAGAGTTTCAGCGATGCGGCGCGATTGCGGAATTGATGCCGCGGGACGGTACCCTGGCCGCGTGTGAAAGCATCATAGAGCATCAAGCCAATCTTGATGACCAGCGCGCCGCGTTCGGAAGGCTTTTCCAGCCAGCCAAGAAATTTGAGCGGAGCGTTCAGGAGGCCCGAAAAGACCTTGAAGATGGGGATGGTGGTGGGCAGCGGGCGGACGAGGTGGGGCGCATTTTCGATCAGACGGTTGCGTTCCTGCACCGCCTCACGCACCAGGCGGAACTCCCCATTTTCGAGATAGCGGATGCCGCCGTGCGCCATGTGGGAGGAGGCCGCGCTTGCGCCCGAGCAAAAGTCAGCGCGGTCAATCAGCAGTGTGTCCACGCCATTGGCGGCCAGGTCGCGGAGCACTCCCGCGCCGTTGATCCCGCCGCCGATGATCAGAACGGAGATTTCAGGATTCTTGCGAAGAGCTTGAAAGATTTGTTCTCGGTTCATAATGACTTTCACATACAATGATAACGCGGCTCACTTCTTCTCGCCCTTCTGCTTCATCGCCCAGGCGATATCTTCCAACTGGTATTTTTCTGCCAGCGTCCGGTCAACGGCAGTTTTAGGCACCAGACGAATGGAGCCATCTTGTTCGACCACTGCCTGGAGCAAATCGCCTTTTTTTACATTGGCCTTGCGGCGAGTTACAGCGGGCAGAGTGATCTGCCCGTTGGTGCGCACCAAAAGATATTCAGACATGGCCTTCTCGCTTTCTGAAATCTTGAATTCCTGAGATTTCAATACCATCATACAAGACATTGTATAGAAAGTCAACAGCCCCGTGGACATTCTCGCCGCGGGACTGTTATTTCGCGCCTCTTCGCGAATCTTCTTACTCTCCCAAGTATTTCTTAGCAGCCTGTAAGAATTCCCCTGCTTGTTGAATCATTTCTCTCGCTTCGTCTGATTTGAAGCGTATGGATGGATCGTAGTCGCCAGCAATGCGGCGGCTAAAAGCCTTGAGCAGCCACTTGTGATATTTTGCAGCGAAGATCCCCGATTTGACGTAATGTTCGCCAAAGGCTCCATGCACGCCGCCGTGCTTGCTGAAATGCAAACCTTTCTCATTCAGCAGTGCTTCGGCAATGTAAAAAATGGCGTAATAAGCCCGGCTGATAGCATCGGCCAGAAACCCTTTTTCGACCAAGACACCGGCTGCATCAATTGCCTCTCCTGCTCTTACCATCCATAGACGAGTATCTTCTTTCATATACGAACTCCTTCTGCCTGGACATTTCGCAATAGGGGTTTTTCTCCCTTGACCCAATCGCGGTCCCGCATGAAAATGGGGCTGACGGTTACGCCGTAATCCAGTGACATGCTGCAAATCAGTTCGCCTGTGCGGTCAATTTCCCTGCCGTATTGCTTATAATCTTTCAGCACTACCAATACATCTATATCGGACTCGGTATCATAATCCCCGCGCGCGTAGGAGCCGTAGAGGATCACAGCCTTCAATCGCTCTCCGTAAATACGGACAAGCCCTTGTTTCAACTCTCTCAGCAGGCGTTTGATATTTGCAGGCATCGTATTGTTCCTGGCACTATCTTACCTTTTTTTCGCATGGAGCGCAACTGGCTGGTGTGGGAGCGATGGTCACTTGCTCTAAATGTGTATCGCACTCCCTGCTGTTGCGTGCGCGGCTTCCATCAGCGCCTCCGAGAGCGTCGGGTGGGCATGGACGTTGCGGGCGATCTCGGCCGGGGTCAGTTCCATCATGCGCGCCAGAGTCAGTTCGGGCAGCAGCTCGGTCACTTCCGGGCCAATCATCGCAGCGCCCAGGATTTCGCCGTACTGCTCATCCACGATGATCTTCACCCAACCGGCGTAATCGCCCAGTCCGAGCGCCTTGCCATTCGCCTGGAACGGGAAACGCCCAACTTTCACCGTGAAGCCGCGCTCCCTGGCCTGCGCCTCGCTCAACCCAAACGAGGCGATCTGCGGCTGGCTGTAGGTGGCGCGCGGCATCATCTCGTAATCCAGCGCGACCGTTTCTTGCCCGGCAATATTCTCAGCGCAGACAATCCCCTGCGCCGAGCCGACGTGCGCCAGCATCAGTTTGCCGGTCACGTCGCCGATGGCCCAGATGCCCGGCACGTCCGTCGCCATTTTTTCGTCAATGACGATGAAGCCGCGCTCCGAGATTTTGACGCCGACTTCCTCCAGCCCCAGTCCTTTGGAATTGGGCCGGAAGCCGATCGCGACCAGGGCCTGCTCCGCTTCGAGGACTTTTGTCTCCCCTTTAGCGGATACCGTCACCTTCACGCCCCCATTCGTTGTTCCGGCCGCCTCGACCGATTCGACCTTATGCCCGGCCAGCGCTTTAATGCCGCGCTTCTTGAAGGCCTTCTCCAACTCGGCGGAGACTTCTTCATCTTCCAGCGGGACGAGGCGCGGCAGCATCTCCACCAGCGTCACCTCTGAGCCATAAGCATTCCATACGGTGGCAAACTCGACGCCGATCGCCCCCGCGCCGATGATGACCGCCGACTTGGGCAGTTTCTCCTGTTGGATGGCTTCGAGATAGGTGACGACCTTCTCGCCGTCCACTTTCCACGCCGTAGGGACGGCGGCTGATGCACCTGTCGCCACGATAATATTCTTGGCTTTGAGTTCGGTGGTTTTGCCATCTTTGTCAGAGACAGCCACAGTATCCTTCGCCGTCAGTTTCGCCGTTCCCATCTGGACGACGATGTTGTTTTTCTTCATCAAAAAGCCAATGCCTTTGACCAGTCTATCCGACACCTGGCGCGAGCGTTTGACGGCTGCGGGAAAATCCAATTGCAGGTTTTCGAACGAAAAGCCAAATTCCTTGCTGCGTTCGCGCAGGATGTGCGCCACTTCTGCATTCCGCAGCAGCGCCTTGGATGGGATGCAGCCCACGTTCAGGCACACGCCGCCCAGCCATTGCTTATCCACAATGGCGGTCTTCTGCCCGAGCTGCGCGGCGCGAATGGCGGCGACGTAGCCCGCAGGCCCGGCGCCGATGACGATGAGGTCGTAAGTGCTCATAGGAACTCCTTGGTGTGAGGGTACCAAGTATACACGTAAACAGCCCAAAACCCAAAACGGGAATTGCTGTACACAGCGCAAAAGGGAGGTATTGGAGTCAACCCGAGCGGCCAGGCGCCGGATGTCAGCGCCATAGCCGGGCCAACAGAATCTTACACGAGCAGCGTGAAACCTGGACGGGTGGTACTTGCCGGGGTAGCCATTCTTGCGTTCTTGATTGCCCTGGGCGTATTCATCTACATCCTGCGATATAGAAGGTAAAAAAACCGGACTGGAATAATACGCCATCCAAAAATCCTTATCTCCTCCCCATCACGGAGATTCCCACTATGGCTTTCTCATGTTTCCCTGACAGAATCGGATTCTCACAGTGAGGAGACAAAAAAACCAAACGCGAATTGCGCGAATAAGCGAATGACGCGAATAAACCCATTAATATTCGCGTAATTCGCCCATTCGCGGCATTCGCGTTAAAAGTCCGCGACTTTGAGAAAGCCATAAGATTCCCACAGGGCTACCGAGTAGGCCTTCGGCAATTGACGGCTCGTGTCAAGCGTGCTATTATGAGACTGTAATTCTTTAATACTGTCTTAATTTCATTTGCTGGACGCCCCACCTTTCCTCTTCGGGTGGGGAATGCGACATTATCGTATCATCCGCATTTATTCAAAGGAGTTATTCAGTGAGCACTAATTTTATTGCCCGTCTTCTTGGGATGGTCGTCTTTGCGTTGCTGGGATTGTACGGGGGAAGCTGGTTGGGAAGAGACCTCGGTGAACAACAGATAATTTACGTCTTCGCGGTCAGCCTGGTCGGGATGTTGTTCGGGCTGGTCATGACGCCATACCTGACCACGCGTCCGATGCTGGCTTTGCGCGCCATGCTTGGAAAACAATCCGCAGAAACCTTGTTTTCCGGCCTGATCGGTCTGCTCGCCGGACTGGTGATCGCGGCCTTGTTGGCCTTCCCGCTTTCATTGCTCCCTTCTCCCCTGGGGGATACCCTGCCTTTCATCGGCGTGCTGATCTTTAGCTATTTTGGCGTTTCCTTATTTGTCATGCGCCAGAATGACATTGCCAATATCCTGGGAGTGATAACTTCCCGCCATGAGAATGGGGCTGCCCCCAAGTGGTCGCAGCAGACCCGCACCATCCTGTTGGATACCAGTGTCATCATTGACGGGCGCGTGGCCGATATCGCCAAGACCGGCTTCCTGCCCGGCACACTGCTTATCCCGCGCTTTGTGCTCAACGAGCTGCAGTATATTGCCGATTCGCCAGACAGCCTGCGCCGCCAGCGTGGACGGCGCGGCATGGAAGTACTCTCCGAATTACAGAAAGCGTCATCGGTCGTCGTCCGCATCAGCGATGTTGACGTGGAGGGCGTGCGCGAGGTGGACGATAAGCTGGTCATTCTGGCGCGGCAGATGAAATGTCCCATCCTGACCAACGACTACAACCTGAACCGCATCGCCGAGTTGCAGGGCGTGCCGATCCTGAACATCAACGAGCTGGCCAACTCGGTCAAATCGGTCGTCTTGCCTGGCGAACCGCTGGTCGTGAACGTGATCCAGGAGGGCAAAGAATCCGGGCAAGGCGTGGGCTACATGGAAGATGGCACGATGGTCGTCGTCGAAAACGGAAACAAGTACCTCAACCGCGAAATTAACGTTACAGTGACCAAGGTCTTGCAAACGGCAGCCGGAAGGATGATCTTTGCAAGGCCGGATGAGAAGTGATCAGTATTCAGTGAGCAGTAACTCAGGAGCGAAATATGCTGCGCATTTATAATACTTTGTCCCGCAAGAAGGAAGATTTCCAGACCCTCGAGCCGGGCGTCGTCAAAATGTACGTCTGCGGCCCGACGGTTTATTCCGACGCGCACGTCGGCCATGCCATGTCGGCCATCGTTTTCGATGTCATCCGCCGCTACTTCGAATATCGCGGCTACAAAGTCCACCACGTGATGAACATCACCGACGTGGACGACAAAATCATCAACCGCGCCAACGCCCTCGGCCTGGACCCGTTCGCTCTCGGCGAGAGCCTCATCCGCGCTTTCGCTCACCACCTCGACGACCTCAACATCCTGCCGGCCAGCGCCAACCCGCGCGCCACGCAGACGATGGACAAAATCCTTGCCATGATCCAGGGCCTGATCGAAAAGGGCTGCGCCTACGCGGCTGCCAACGGTGACGTGTACTTCCGCGTCACCAAAGGCCCCGATTACGGCAAACTCTCCGGCCGCAAACTGGAGGATATGCAAGCCGGGGCGCGCATCGAAGTCGAAGAACTCAAAGAACACCCGATGGACTTTGCCCTGTGGAAGACCGCCAAGCCCGGCGAACCGGCCTGGGATTCGCCCTGGGGCAAAGGCCGCCCCGGCTGGCACATCGAGTGCTCGGCGATGACCCTGCACGAACTCGGCGAGCAAATAGACATCCACGGCGGCGGCAACGACCTCATCTTCCCGCACCACGAAAACGAGATCGCCCAGTCCGAGTCCTTCACCGGCAAGCCCTTCGCCCGCTACTGGCTGCACAACGGCATGTTGCAACTCGGCGGCGAGAAGATGTCCAAGTCGCTCGGCAACCTGGTCACCATCCAGGATTTTCTCGCCAAACGCGACGGCGACGTGATGCGCATGCTGGTGCTGAACGGGAGTTATCGCGCCCCGTTGACGTTCAACGACGAGGTGCTGGATTCCGCCGAACAGGGTCTGGAGCGGATCAAATCCGCCCTTCGACACGGCTCAGGGCAGGGATTTCGGCCGGCCGCGCCATCTTCGACCGGCGCCTCGCCCGAAGCGTTGACCGCTCTCGATGCACAGGCCGAGGCAACCCAACAAGCCTTTACCGACTCAATGGATGACGACTTCAACACCGCCGGCGCGCTGGGGCAGCTCTTCGACTTGGTGCGCGCGGTCAACACCGCCCGCGACGCGGGCGCGACTGACGAACAACTCCAGCCTGCCCAGAAGACGCTGCGCACGCTGACCTCCGTCCTCGGCCTGAAACTCGCTGAAAAGACCGGCGCGGCCGGCGCGGACCAATTCATAGATCTGCTGCTCGAAATCCGCGCCGAACTGCGCAAGCAGAAACTCTGGGCGCTTTCGGATGTGATCCGCGATAAACTCGCCGCCCTGGGCGTGACGATTGAGGATGGCAAAGACGGCACGATGTGGCATTGGAAATAAACGTCTGCACGTTTGCACGTTTGCACGTTGGAACGTTCGAACGTTCTGACGTGCAAACGTTTTTAAAAGCCTATGAATATGGTGCGACGCACTTTCTTTTTGCCATGCTATAATGACCTTATGGACGTTGGCGATATCCGCTTCTATTGTGAACGCTGGAAGGCTGTCGAAGAAATCGAACGGCAGGAACTGCGCGCCATGTCGCCCGAAAAGCACTGGAAACAGATTAATGCGCTTGCCCGGTTTGCAATCGAGCAAGGCTGGGCGCGCAATGATGATGAGGGGGAGATGGAAGTTTTTCTTCGCTGGGCAAAATTAAAGAGGTCGGCATGAAGTTGCACGAGAGTATCGAGCCTTTTCGTGAAGCGATAGAAGCCGTACAACGCCTATTTGCGAGATTCGAGAACCGCGGCGTCGTTATCGGGGGAATTGCCGTTGGCTTCTTGGGGAGGCCGCGTTTGACGGAAGATGTGGATGCACTTATCATGCTTTCCGTACAAGATATTTCTCGCTTGCTCGAAGCCGCCAGCGCTGAGAAAATCGTCCCCCGTATTGAAAATGTGGAAGCCTTTGGGCGAAAAAATCGTGTCCTCCTTTTGCAACATTCTCCCACCGAAACGGGCATTGACATCTCACTCGGCATCCTGCCATTCGAAGAGGAAATGATCGAGAGGGGAACGATAAAATCTGCAGCCGCCTTAGCCATCCGCTTGCCAACCCCAGAAGATCTGATCATCATGAAGGCGATTGCGCACCGGCCAAAGGATCTGGAAGATATTCGAACGATCGTTGATAAACATGTCAGCCTCGATATAAAACGAATCGAATACTGGGTCAAATCCTTTGCTGAAGTATTAGAAACCCCCGAACTTTGGGGAAAGATCGAAAGAATCCTGGAACGGCAGGAATAAACAGGGATGCGTTTTCCCCATGAAAGAATTCATCTACGGCCGCAACGCCGTCTACGAAACCCTGCGCGCCAAACGGCGGGATGTTTTTCGCTTGCAAGTTGCCGAGGGCGCCCAGGAAAAGGGGAAACTAAAAGAGATCATCGAATCAGCGATTCAGCGAAAAATCACCGTTGCACGCGTGCCGCGCGCCGGGCTGGATAAAATCCATCTCAACCATCAGGGCGTCGTGCTGGAAACCTCCGGCTATCCTTACGCCGAATTGACCGATATTTTTGAACTGGCCGAGCGGCGCGGCGAAGCGCTGTTTATGCTGCTTCTGGATACGCTCAACGACCCGCAGAACTTCGGTTCGCTGCTGCGCACGGCAGAAGCCGTCGGCGTGCATGGCGTGGTCATCCCGCTGCGGCAGACGGTGACAGTCACGCCGGCGGCCGTCAATGTCTCGTCAGGGGCGAGCGAACACCTGCTCATCGCCCAAGCCAACCTGCATCAGGCCATCCAGGCGCTGAAAGATGCTGGGGCGTGGGTCGTCGGCCTGGACGAAGGCCCGGATTCGAGCGGCCCGTCCGAGGTCCGGCTAGACGGCGCTTTGGCGGTGGTGGTGGGCAGCGAGGGCGAGGGCATCCGTCCGCTGGTCAAATCCAACTGCGATTTCCTTCTACGCCTGCCGATGCGCGGCCAGATCGAGTCGCTCAACGCCGCCGTCGCCGGTTCAGTCGCCCTATACCTGGCTTACCTTTCCCGCTCGAAATAAAACCATCCCGACATCCGACCATCCGACTACCAAACTATCCGACAATCAGACCATCAGACTATCAGACTACCCGACCATCCGACTATCCGACTATTCGACTACCCAACTGGAGACTCCATGCCATCTGCATCATTCCATTTCCCGAAAGGCTTTTTGTGGGGGACGGCCACCGCGGCGCATCAAGTCGAAGGCAACAACAGCAACAACCAGTGGTGGGACTGGGAACAGCAGGAGGGACGCATCCTTCAAGGGCACAAATCGGGGCTGGCCTGCGATTGGTGGGGCGGGCGTTGGAAGGAAGATTTAGACCGCGCCGCCGAGAGCGGGCAGAACGCCCACCGTCTCTCGGTCGAGTGGAGCCGCATCCAGCCCGCGCCCGACCGCTGGGATGAGGACGCGCTGGAGCGTTACCGCCTCATGCTGCGCGGCTTGCGCGAGCGCGGCCTGACGGCGATGGTCACGCTGCACCATTTCACCAATCCATTATGGTTTGAAGAGATGGGCGGGTGGGAGAATGACGAGTCGCCGGTCTTCTTCGAAAAGTTCGTGCGCAAGACGGTGGAGGCGCTGAAAGAATATTGTACGCTGTGGGTGACGTTCAACGAGCCGAATGGTTATGCCGGTCTGTCCTATGCAGTGGGGGTATGGCCGCCTGGGAAAAAGGATTTCAATGCCAGTTTCCACGTGACGACCAACATGGTGCGCGCTCACGCCGCTGCCTACCGCGCCATCCACACCATCCAGCTCGAAGCGCGGGTGGGAATCGCCCTATACTACCGCGAACTGGCTTGCGCACATCCCACTTCTCCCCTCGACCGCTGGGCAACGCGCAACCTGCATCACACGCTCAACGCGATCTGGCCGCGCGCCCTGAAGTACGGCGTGCTGGAATTTCCCCTGAAACGGGTTCGCGTCCCTGAAGCAGCCCAAACCCAGGATTACTTTGGCTTCAATTACTATTCCCGCTACCAGGTCGCCTTTGACCTGCGCAAAGCGGGGGAAATGTTCGCGCGGCAATTCTTCCCGCCGGAAGCCGACCTGAGCGGCACCGGCTTTCTCGCCAACGAGCCGGATGGCATGTTCAGCGGTCTGAAGTGGGCTTTGCAGTTCAACGTTCCCATCCTCGTCACCGAGAACGGCGTGGAGGACGCTGAGGATAAAATGCGCCCGCGCTACATCGCACAGCACATTCACCAGATGTGGCGGGCGGTCAACTTCAACTGGCCGGTCAAGAGCTACTTCCACTGGTCGCTGGTGGACAACTTCGAATGGGAGCGCGGCTGGACGCAGCGCTTCGGCCTGTGGGAACTCGACCTCGACACGCAGGCGCGCCGCAAGCGCCCGTCGGCCAATCTCTATGCTGAAATTTGCAAGGAAAACGGCCTGACCAGCGAGATGGTGACGAATTATTGCCCGGAAGTGTACGACAAGCTGTTTCCGGGGTAGTCCTTTTACGTTTTACGTATTACGTGCCGAAAAACGTAATGAGTAAAACGTAACGAGCCCGATTATGAATTCGACTCTGGATTTCATCTTCCGCCGCCGCAGCATCCGCAAATACACCCAGCAGCCAGTCGAGCCGGAAAAACTGGACCTGCTCCTGCAGGCCGGCATGGCTGCGCCCTCGGCGATGAACAGCCGGCCGTGGGAATTTATCCTCGTCACCGACAAGGAGAAACTGGGACAATTCCGGAAAAGGCTGATTTTTGGAAATCGCAACGCTCCGGCAGCCATCGTCGTTTGCGGGAACCCGAAGGCGGCCAAAAATCCCACTTGGCGCTTGTTCTGGGTGCAGGATTGCAGCGCCGCGGCGCAGAACATCCTCATTGCCGCCACCAGTCTCGGATTGGGAGCGGTCTGGGTCGGCGTTTATCCTGTCCCCGCTTTCGTTGCCGTCGTGCGCGAAGTTCTGTCCATCCCGAAAAGCGTGACCCCACTGTGCCTCATTTACGTCGGCTACCCGGCGGAGGAGAAACCGCCGCGCACGCAGTATGACGGGAAACGCGTCCATTGGCAAGTGTATTGATCTGATGAAATAAACCTGCCGTATGATACAATACGTATGGAATACGTATTGTAGTATTACTCTTGAAAAACGATCACAATCGCACTTCGGCAGGCTCAGTGACCACGAAGATTTAGTAGCGCGATATGCTTCGCGATATCGCCCTTTGGTTGCGGAATGAATTCCGCGTTACGAGGCAGCTATGCAAAAGAAACTCACTATCACGCTGGATGCTCAAGTTTACGACGGCTTGCAAAAGGTTATCGGGCGGGGACACATCGGCCAGTTCATCGAAAACCTTGTCCGCCCTCATGTAATCGGTGAGAGTTTGGATGCCGCCTACCACGCCATGTCTCAAGATGAGAGCCGCGAAGCCGAGGCCCTCGAATGGGCGGAAAATACGCTTGGAGAAGGTGCCAATGAGACGCGGTGAGATCTGGTGGGTCAATTTTGCCCCATCCATCGGGGGCAAAATTCAAAAACAAATCCCGGCTGTCATTGTCAGCAACGATGTTTCCAATAAATATCTCAATCGTGTGCAGGTTGTCCCGGTCACCAGCAAAGTGGACAAACTCTATCCCAGCGAGGCCTATATAACGATTGCGGGCAAACAAGGGAAAGCCATGGCTGACCAATTGGCGACCGTCAGCAAGCAAAGGCTGTTCAAAACAATCGGGCGGGTCAGCGAGGCGGAAATTCAGGAAATCGAAAAAGCCATCCGTATCCAGCTCGGGCTTTAACTTTTTTTACCTTTACCTTACACCTCGCAACTTGCATTCCCGTTACTTACCAAGCCTTGAACCTGCCAACATCCTTCACCACCACCATCCGCAATACCTTTGGCGAGAATGGCAAACGCTGGCTGGCTGAATTACCAGACCTCCTCGCCGAGGCCTCCCACCGCTGGGAGCTGACCCTCGGCGAACCCTTCCTGCTTTCGTACAACTACGTTTGTGCGGTAACGCGCGCCGATGGTACCCCGGCCGTGCTCAAACTCGGCGTCCCGAACCGCGAACTGAGCAGCGAAACCGCCGCGCTGCGCCTTTACGATGGCGAGGGCGCGTGCCGTCTCTACGAATCGGACCCGGAAGCCGGGATGCTTCTCTTCGAGCGTCTCTTCCCCGGAACGATGCTTTGCGATTACGCCGACGATGAGACCCATTGCATTACTTCAACATTCTCTCCTCCGCGCGCGGCTGGCTGGCAATTGACCCCAAGGGTGTCATCGGCCCTCCCGAATACGAAGTGGGGCCGTTGCTGATCAATCCATGGGACAGACTCAAAGGCGCGGATGCTGTGCGCATCAGCGAGCGGCGGATCGCCATCCTCGCTGAGCGTCTCGACTTCGACCGTCAGCGCATCCGTGCTTGGGCGATGGCCCACTCCGTCCTTTCTGCCTGGTGGGACTTGGCAGAAAACGGCGCGGGCGGCGAATACGCCGGGATTTTCAATCAGGTAAAAGTCTAATAAGAAGGTCGCAGCAAATGCTAAAAAAACACACCTTCGACGAAGTCACCCGTTTTGACCTGGCACGCAAGCTGCCGATCAATTGGCGTTATTGGACCACCCTTTATCTGGTGGATGGCATGTTGATAGATAGCGGCTGCGCCCATGCCGCGCCTGAACTGCTCGCCGCGCTGGCAAACGAGCCTTTGACCTGCATTGTCAACACCCATACCCACGAGGACCACATCGGCGCCAACGGCGAGCTGCAATCCCAACGCCCCGGATTGGAGATATGCGCCCATCCGCTGGCTTTGCCTGTCCTGGCTGATCCGCGCGGGAAACAATCCCAACAACTCTACCGGCGCATATTCTGGGGCTGGCCGACACCCTCCCAGGGCAAGCCGGTTGCAGATGGCGAGATAATCGAAACGGAACATCATTGCTTTCGGGTGATCTACACGCCCGGTCACAGCCCGGATCACATCTGCCTTTACCAGCCTGAGCAGGGATGGCTGTTTACGGGTGATTTGTTCGTCGGCGGCAAGGAGCGTGCGTTGCGCGCCGGTTACGATATCTGGGGGATCATTGCCTCACTGAAACGAATTGCCGGCTTGCCCGCAGCGCGCTTATTTCCGGGGGCGGCTCAAGTGCGTGAGAACCCGCAGCAGGAGCTTGCCTCCAAAATCAATTATCTGGAAGACCTGGGCGGGCGCGTCCTGGAGCTGCACCGCAAAGGGTGGGGTGTCCAGGCCATCGCCCGCGTCTTGTGCGGCGGCGTGATGCAAATCGAATGGATCACGCTTGGGCATTTCACCAGGCGCTGTTTGGTGCTATCTTACCTGGGAATGAATAGAGAATAGGAGAACAAGATGAAATCTTACCGCAAAGAACTCTGGTTCAACATCCCTTCCAGGCGCGGGTTTGTCAACATCACAGCGCAGGTCGAGGAGTGCCTGCGCGCGAGCGGCATTCGCGAGGGACTCTGCCTGGTGAATGCCATGCACATTACCGCATCGGTCTTCATCAACGATGATGAATCAGGTCTGCACAAAGATTATGATCGCTGGCTGGAAGAACTTGCTCCCCACGAGCCAATAAATCAGTATATGCACAACCAAACGGGGGAAGATAATGCTGACGCTCATCTCAAACGCCAAATTATGGGTCGTGAGGTAGTCGTCGCTGTGACAAATGGTGAACTTGATTTTGGCACATGGGAACAGATCTTCTATGGCGAGTTCGATGGCCGCCGCCGCAAGCGCGTGCTGGTCAAGATCATTGGTGAATAGCAAGACCCTAAAGGTCTCGGAGACCTTTAGGGTCTTTTGATTCTAACCACCCACTCAGAGGTTATCAGTGATCAGTGATAAGTGGTTGGTAATGTCTGGTCCAACCACCCGCTGGGCGTTTTCTTCTGTATAATAGGCTCACATTTACAGGAGGCCGCCATGCTCAAACTCGAACTGCACAAAGACCTGAAATATCTCTACCAACCTTCGGCCAAAAAGGTGGAGATCGTCGAAGTACCCCGCTTTCAGTTTGCCATGCTGGACGGGCAGATCGAACCAGGCCAGGGGCCGTCCACTTCGGCCTCCTTCCAGGAGGCGCTGACGGCGCTCTATGGGATTTCTTACACGCTCAAGTTCACCGCCAAACAGCGCAAGGAAAACCCGATTGATTATCCGGTCATGGCGCTGGAGGGGCTGTGGTGGATCGAGGGTGGCGTGTTCGATATCAACGTGAAAGACAACTGGCTCTACACGCTGATGATGCTGCAACCCAATTTCATCACGCCCGAAATGTTCGAGCAAGCCCGGGAACAAGTTCGCAGGAAGCGCGGCGACAGCGCGGCGCTGACGAAAATGCGCTTCGAGCCATTCGAGGAAGGTCTGTGCGTGCAGGTCATGCACATCGGGCCGTACGCGGACGAGCCTGCCACGGTTGAACGCATGAAATCCTTTGCCCGCGAAAACGGCTGCCGCGACCTTGTTGAACGAGGCGGCAAGCACCACGAAATCTATCTCGGCGACCCGCGCCGCGCCGATCCGGAGAAACTCAAGACTATCCTGCGGCATCCCATCGAGAAAAACGTTTGAACGTTTACACGTTTGCACGTTTGATTGTGAAGGAAGGATGTTATGGCAGTAAAAACCACTTCGCTTTCAACTCGAGGGAAT
>JASEHI010000002.1 GCA_030018695.1 Anaerolineales bacterium | reverse complement strand
AGGGGTCAAATGGTGTCATGGGAAATGGGAACAAGGCTGCGGGAGGAAGCGCAGACTGGAAGGAAGAACAAAGGGGAGGAGAGAGATTCAAGGAGAGCGGCATAGGGTAGGGGTGATGGCGCGTAAGAAAGACATTGGTTGGCCCAGCTCTTTGCTCACGCCCCCTCCACTACGACCATGTTCGTCCTGGCGTACTTGTGCCGCAATGCCCGCGCCGGGGCGTATTCGGGTGCATTGAGCCACTGTTTGGCGCGTTCAATGCTCTCGAATTCCAGGATGACCAGCCGTTTGGCGTGCCAGTCGCCTTCCAGTGTTTCGTTCACGCCGCCGCGGGCGATGTATTTTCCGCCGTAGAGTTGTACGGCAGCCGGGGCCAGCTTGACGTATTCCTTGTAACCTTGCGGGTCGGTGACTTCGATATCAACAATGACATAAGCAGACATGGCAAATCCTTTATGTATGTTTCAAAATGAAAGCACCGATGCGCTCGATTGCCCGCCGCGCTTCGGGGAGATAGGGCGCAAAAGCGTGCCAGACGTGCCACATCCCTGGCCAGATTTCCAGCGTAACATCCACACCCGCGGCCCTCATTTTCTCTTCCAGGCGGGTTGAATCGCTTAGCAGGATTTCGTCATCTCCGACATGGATGAGCGTCGGCGGCAGGCCGCGCAGATCCGCAAAGAGCGGAGAGATGAGCGGATGGTCGGGCGCATTCTGACCGGAATACTTCTTCGCTTCTGCGGGCATTTCGCTGGCCTTCAGCCACGGGTCAGCCGCGGCGCGCGTGCGGATGGTTTCACCCGAGCCGGTCAGGTCGGTCCAGGGCGAGAGGCAAAACAACGCCGCAGGCAGGGAGATACCCCTCTCGCGCAGGGCGACAGCCGCGGCGATTGTCAGGCCGCCGCCCGCCGAATCCCCTCCGATGACGATATGCTCAGGGGCGAATCTCTGCTCGCGCAGCCAGGCGTAAGCGGAGAGGGTGTCGTCCAGCGCCGCGGGGAAGGGATTTTCCGGGGCAAGACGATAGTCCACCACCAACGCGGGTGAGCGGCCGGCCAAAGCGATGCTCCCGGCCAGGCCGCGGTGCGTGCGCGGGCTGCCAACGATGTAACTACCTCCGTGGAGATAGAGAATGGTTGTTCCCTTGCGCGCAGCATCCGGTTCGAGCCATTCCGCAGCCACATTCCCGGCTTGTAAAGAACGGACGGAGACGCCGCGCGGCATTCGCACAATGCCTTCAGCGTCTTTCTCCAATTTCGCCCGCTGATCGAGGACAGACCTGTCAGGGTCAGACTTCGAGGCGATATAACGGACGTACAGGCGCATCAGTTTACTCTGGAGACTGGTCATGGTGTATCCTTTCGCGGACAAACCGGCTTATGAAGTAATTTTCCACTCTGAATCATCCTTACCAGGAGAGTATCCTTTTGGGCGTTAGTTTAACGAGCAGGTTTTCGGGTGAATTCAGCCATTCCTGCGGCTCTTTCTTCAGGATCCCCTTCGGGCCAAGATATTTGACATATAGACGTTCGATGCGGGCGCGCACCTCGGGCCTGCTTCCCGCCAAAAGCTCCGCTTCGCCCTCCAGCAGGACGGCGGTGATGCCGCCATCGGCTTTGGGCAGGTCCACGACGAGAGCGCACTTGGGGTTGCGCCGCAAGTCCTTGATCTTGCGCGTGGTCTGGTAGGAACTGATCCAGGCCGTGCCCTCCTCCCACAAAAACCAGACCGGCACCACGTGCGGCTGACCGGAGGGGGAGGCAGTCGCCAGGCGGCCCAGGGTGGGACGGGCAAGAAGAGCGTCAATTTTCTTTTGCTTCTCAACATCCATTTTTTTCTCCATGTTCCCGGCGGCTTAGAGCCTGGTCTGGAAGGTTTTGGTGAGATTGGCGACCTGGATGGCAGGCATGAGAATATTTTACATCAAGATAGCAGGCAGCGTTCGACTGTCAGTGCTCAATTATTGGCAGATTTGACTTGCGTGGAAGGGGGTTTTCCTGTATGCTTATTTTATTGTTGCCCTTGATACAGAGTAAAATATACAGTGCACGGTCACAAATTGCGTATTTGAGAAACGCAGGTTGGGCCGTAGGTGTGGGGGCGGATTGGCAATCCGCCCTACGCGCTGGCGAATGTGGCGGTTGATTTCGGAATCCCCAGTTACGAAAAGCGCAGTTTGTGCCCGTTTTCAGTTTATTGCATGAGACCAAAGCGCGGTTATTTGCGGTTTGATAGGTAGGAGGTAGAAAATGACTCTGACAGCGCACACACAAAGTTTACTCGCCCGCCTGCAGGAGTTGATGACGGTCAGCGACGATGAAGTCGTCCAGCGCGGCATTACACAGGCAACCACTGACCGCATTATAGAACTGCGCCGGCGGGCGGCTCGGTTAGCGGCCCGTTATGGCACAATCAAAAAACTGGAAACGCAGGTCATTGGGGCAGTTGACTCATTTTCTGGAGGTGGTGTGAGCGCCTGGCACGCGCCGGTGATGCGCCTGCTGCGAGGAACAATCAATGACGAACGGCTGACGACCAAAACGTCCGTCGTTCGTCCTCCGCCATCTGTCTGTTTCCCAGGAGGAATGGTCATGTCAAGATCACATTTCTTCCCATTGCTTCTCGTGGGGGCAATGCTGTTGTCTTCATGCAGCGGGCTCTTGTTACAACCTGCAACATCAACGCCAGTCCTAACTCCCACACCCAGCCCGCAACCCTCACCAACGCCTGTACCGCCCTCCCCAACGCCGATTCCGGCGAAGGCGGAAGCCATTTCTTCGCAAAACGCTGGCCGCGTGGTTTATTTGACCTCGCGTCAAGGAACCCGTTGGGGGGCTGGATCCGTAAACTGTGTTGTTTATTCTCCCAGTGGAGAATTGCTGGCTGTCGCCGCCCCCAAGGGGATATTCATCTATGATAGCATTGGACTCACCGAGGTTAAATATATCGAGATGAAAGCCTGGACAACCAGCGTGGCTTTCTCCCCTGACGGGCAAATCCTGGCTTCGGGGTTGGCCGATAACACTATTCGGTTATGGAACGTGTCCGATGGGTCGCTATTAGCCACCCTGGCAGGGCACACCGATTGGGTAACCAGCGTTGCCTTCTCCCCGGATGGAATAACTCTGGTTTCAGGGTCATACGACAACACCGTGCGATTATGGCGGATAGAAAATGGCGTCGTCCTGTACACCCTGGGAGGCCATACCGCTTATATATCGAGCGTCGCTTTCTCGCCGGATGGACAAACCCTGGCATCCGCCTCAGCGGATAGCACGGTGAGGTTGTGGGACTCGGGAGATGGGGCGCTTCTCCATACTCTCGGTGGGGTCACAGACGGAGTCTCCAGCCTGGCCTTTTCTCCAGATGGGCAGATCCTGGCCTCGGGTTCGTTCGACAATACGATACGGCTGTGGCAGGTGGAGGATGGCAGCCTTCTTCGCACTCTGGAGGGACACATAGGTTACATCAGAAGTATCGCTTTCACGGCGGATGGACAAATCCTGGCCTCCGGCTCAGATGATGATACTGTACGGTTATGGCTGGTGGCGGACGGTTCACTTCTGAACACCTTGAAAGGGCATAAGGATATAGTCAGAAGCGTGGCTTTCTCTCCTGATGGGCGAACACTTATATCGGGATCGTCTGACAATACGCTGCGGTTGTGGGGTTTGGCTGAAGGACGGTTGATACGAACGCTTGAAGGGCATGAGGATTGGGTGACAAGCGTGGCCTTCTCCCCGGATGGACAGACGCTGATCTCGGCGTCGAGGGATGCCAAGTTGCATTTGTGGCGGACCGCCGATGGGGAACAACTTCGCACTTCGTATGGAAATGCAGCCGTTTCGAGCGTCGCCTTTTCACCGGATGGGCAATTGCTGGCCATGGGACTATTCGATAACAACGCACACATCTGGCGAGCAGCCGACGGAACCCCTCTATTTACGCTGACAGGTCATACAGCCTTTGTAATGAGCGTGGCTTTCTCTCCTGATGGACAAACTCTCGCCACCGGGTCATTTGATAACACGGTTCGTCTCTGGCGAGTGTCGGATGGCACACTCCTCAGTATTTTGACGGGGCATAGCGAATACGTCACAGGATTGGCTTTCTCACCGGACGGACAGATTCTTGCCTCGGCGTCCTTTGATGATACGATACGACTGTGGCGTGTGAGTGATGGGATGCTGCTGCATACGCTGGAGGGTCATGAGGCTGGAGTGTCTGGCGTCGCCTTTTCACCCGACGGAATGATCCTGGCTTCAGGATCGTTCGACAGAACCATTCGCCTGTGGCAAATGCCCGAAGGGACGCCGTTGCGGACACTAAAAGGACATGGCAACGTTGTCTCAAGTTTGGCTTTCTCCCCTGATGGTCAAATGCTGGCTTCCGGCTCCTTTGATAAAACAATTCGATTGTGGCAAATGCCCGAGGGGATAAATCTACGTATTCTGGAGGGGCATACGAACTATGTAACCAGCCTGGCTTTCTCGCCGGATGGGAGGACGCTGGCCTCCGGCTCGGTGGATACTACCGTGGGGCTGTGGGGGGTGCGATAGCTCAAATTTTCTTATCTCAATTCCCGTTACGCTGACTTGATCACCCGCCGCAGTGTGACCAGCGTGGAGACGATGAACGCCAAGATCACCAGCGCGGCTAGGCGCAGCGTCAACCATCCCCGGAGACGTCAGGCTCGCCGTGGGCGATGTCGGTGAGCGCCAGGTGGCTCAAGAGGAGGACGAAGAGGGAGAGAATGGCAAAGGCGATGGTGATGAGTGTGGTGGGTTTGAGAGGGTTCATGTCGTTTCCTTTCTCGTAAGTTTGGATGTTCATTAGTTATCTATGGTAAATGCTCCACGTCAGTTAAGTCCTTGAGCCTGCCGCTGGGATTCTTAGTGACCACCTTCTCTGCGTTTTGCGGATGAAGGGCAATCCATATATCCATATCGCCAGTTGCGCGAGGATAGCCGTGATAGCCTACCGCGTAACCGCCGATGAGCAGATACTCAACCTGATGTGAGTTGAGTAACTGCAAGAAGTCTTTGAAGTCGGGTGGAAGACGGATCGTAGCCATAGATGATTTGCCGCATTATTTCTACTGCTTCCAGACGTTCGTATGGAGTCTTGGCAAGCCAATAATCCCTCTCGTCTGATTCGTCGAAGAGTGACGTGACTTTGAACGCAGATCGGTCTATCCTTAAAGAGTCAAGAATATCCATACGATAACCATCCTCGGCTTTATTGCTATTGCGACTAATCTTTTACTGTAATCACTATACATCCAATTTCTCGATAAGGCAAGCGGTTTTTCAGTGGGGGAAATATTAGTCAACTGTCGTTCACCCCACCCATGTCCCGCTCCACGGTTGGAGGTTGAGCGAGAGATGGCCGCCAGCAACGGTATATTTCTGGTTATCCAGCAGCCCGCGCAGGGAATGTCCATCCTGCCAGCCCAATGAGGTTGTCGGCACATCAACCTTCTGGACGTGAGGCCCGGCGTTGAGGGCAACGACGATCTTATCCTCGCCCAGCGTGCGTGCGAAAACGTAGCGTCCATTACTGTCGTCCATGAACAGGCGCTGAAAATCGCCGCGGCGCAGCGCGGGGTGCTTCTTTCGCAGGGCGATCAGCGTCTTGACCCAATGACGTAATTCGACATTCCAATCCTTTTGATCCCAGGGAAAGGCGCGGCGGCAATCGGGATCCTTCTCGCCTTCCAGGCCGATCTCATCGCCGTAATAGATAGCCGGCGCGCCCGGATAGGCGAATTGGAACAGGAAAGCCAGTTTGGTTTTCTCGGCGCTGCGCTCCACTTTGGTGAACAGGCGCTCGGTATCGTGCGAGCCAAGCGGAACGTACATGGCGTTAACGTTCTCGCGCGGGTAGGTTTTCAGCAGCCCCTCGACCTTTTCGACGAAATGCGGCATGTCCAGTGTCCCCGCATAGAGGAGGCGCAGGAGGGCATCCCGCACTGGGTAGTTCATCAAACCGTCGAAATGCTTGTCGTTAGCCCAGCGCGGGTCGGGGGTCCAGATTTCGCCGAGCAGGTAGGCGTCCCGGTTTACGGATTTGACGGCATGGCGGAATTCTTCCCAAAAGCTGTCGTCGTCAATCTCATTTGGCACGTCCAACCGCCAGCCATCTGCGCCCTGTTCGAGCCAATAGCGCGCCACGTCGAAGATGTATTTGCGCACCCGTGGGTTGGCGGTGTTGAACTTGGGCAGGGATTTGAATTTCCACCACGCCAGGTAATTCTCCGCCTCGCCCGGGGTGTAGGCATCCAGCGGGAAGTGTTTGGTGTGGAACCAATCTTTGTAAGGTGAATTCTCGCCATTTTCAAGAAGGTCAGCAAAGGCGAAGAAGCCGCGCCCGCAATGATTGAAGACACCGTCGAGGAGGATGCGGATGCCGTTGCGATGGGCGGCATCCAGCAGGGCGCGGAAATCGGCCAAGTTGCCCAGTTTCGGGTCAATGATGTAGTAATCGCGGGTGTTGTAGTGGTGCGTCGAGGTTGAATGGAAAATGGGATTCAGGTAAATTGCGTTTATGCCTAAATCCAGCAGGTAATCCAGCCGTTGAATAATGCCGCGCAAATCGCCACCCTGGAAATCCCAGATGGTGGGTGGCAAACCCCATGCCTGAACATTGGCTGGATCGTTGTCCGGGTCGCCATTGGCGAAGCGGTCGGGGAAGATTTGATAGAAGATGGCGTCTTGGACCCAGTAGGGAGTGGTCATGTAGTCTTGTGGTCTCGTAGTCGTGTAGTCTTGTGGGCGGATAGGTGTGTGGTCAAATTTGCGAAGCGGACAATTTTACCGCGAAGTGACGATGAATGCGATGATATTTTTGATGACGCTTCGCGCCCTTCACGTCTTCGCGGTTCCCTGATTCTTCCGCGGCGATTCGGACCTTTAGCCTGCTACCGAAATCCCGATCAGTTTGCCGATCCCGTATACCAGCCCGGCTGCAGCCAGGCCGATGATGACCTGGCGGAAGCCGGAGTACCACACGCTTCTACCGGTCAGCAGTGTGATCGCCGCGCCGTCAATTTCCTTTTGCCAGTTGGCAAGATAACGGGCGATGTCATTGGGTTTGGTCATTTTCTTTCCAATACAACCGCGCTGCGGGGTGAGAGCCTGAGGCTATTGATTTTTCCATCCTGCACACTGGCTTGTGTGCGCCCGAAGATGGCAGTCAGCGGGCCGTCGGCGAGGTCGAGAGATTCCACGGCGATATCAATTGTGCGGGTTTCCTCGGCGGCGTTGAGGGCAATGACCAGCCTCTCCGCGTCCAGTTTGCGCCCGAAGGCGTAGACGCCGTCGGCCGCGTAGAGAGGCTGGTAACTGCCGCGGCGCAGCGCGGGATGCGCCTTGCGCAGGGCGATGCACTGCTTTACATAGTTCAGCAGAGCGTGATCCCATTTCGATTCATTCCATGGGAAGCTCCGCCGGCAGTCGGGGTCGTGGCGGCCTTCCATGCCAATCTCGTCGCCGTAATAGATGCACGGTGCGCCGGGATAAGTGAACATGAACAACATTGCCAGCTTGAGGGAGGCCAAGTCGCCGCTGGCGCTGGTGATGAAACGCGGCGTGTCGTGACTGTCGAGCAGGTTGAGCTGAACCTGGGTGATGGCCGGGTCATACAGAGCGAGGATATGCTCGATGCGCTCGGCAAATTCGGTCACATTCAGTGGGCGGACTTTATTGCGATAACCGCCAGCGCGATTCGTCTCTTTCTGATCCAGATGCTTGCCGGTGAAGAAGCCCAGGGATGCGATGGTAACCAGGTAGTTCATCACCGCGTCGAACTGGTCGCCTTGCAGCCAGCGTTGGGATTCTTCCCAGATCTCGCCGACGATGTAAGCTTCGGGATTGATTGCCTTGACGCGACGGCGAAACTCCTGCCAGAAGGCGTCATCGTCAATCTCTGCCGGGACATCCAGCCGCCAGCCATCAATCCCGAATTTGATCCACTGCTCGGCGACATCGAAGATGAACTCGCGCACGGCTGGCGTCTGGGTGTTGAACTTTGGCAGCGCGGGCAGCTCCCACCAGCCCTTGTACCCGATAGCCGCGCAACTATCTCTGCGCATCTGCAGGAGGAACTGCTCCCAGCGGTTGGGATAAGCGCCAAAGTGTTTTTTGCCGTAAAGCCGTCTGGGGTCAAAGTAGAACCAGGCCACGTAGGGTGAGCCAGCGCCGTTTTCGAGTGTGTGATGGAACTGCCACAAGCCGCGGCTGGCGTGATTGAAGACGCCGTCCAGAACCACGCGGATGCCGCGCGCGTGAGCTGAATCCAACAACTCGCGCAGGGCATCATTCCCGCCCAGGAGGGGGTCAACGTTGTAATAGTCGTAAGTGTGATAACGGTGATTGGCTGCCGAGGCGAAGACCGGGTTGAAGTAAATGGCTGTAATACCCAGCTCGTGCAGGTAGTCGAGATGTTCTGTGACGCCCAGCAGGTCGCCGCCTTTGAAGCCGTACACGGTGGGCGGCGAATCCCAGGTTTCGAGGTTGAGGCCCTTCTTCGGCACGCGCTTGCTCTTGGCGAAGCGGTCGGGGAAGATTTGGTAGAAAACAGCGTCTTTGACCCATTCGGGGGTAGTCATTTAGTCATCTGGTCTCGTGGTCGGATAATGATTTATGGTAACAATAAGCCCTGACAGGTCTTTGGGGCCTGTTAGGGCTAGGTAACATGAGCATGGTGAGCGCGCCGAGTTATAGCCTCACGCGACAGAGGCTTGTTCAATGCTCAAACGAGGAATGAAAACGGTGCGCACCTCAGGCACAAGCTTCACCCGCACGAATACAACCTCTTTGTTTTCCTCCTGCTTCCTACGGGCAAGTTCCAGATTGGCTGCCAGAAGCTCGGCATCGTTCTCTGGAAGAAATATTACCGAGGCATCATCGTGAATGCGTTCAGTTAAGTCCGGGTTGGTCAATACCTCTAACATGAACATCTCGAATAGTTCATGATTACGTCTGAATTGTTCCTCACGTTCCATTTTGCAACCTCTCATATCGTTCACGGTTCAGTGTATCATGGAGCTGGATTTACCGCAAGAAAACCTGGTCAAAGCAAACTCCTCACCGCATTTGGGTATTGTTTCGGCACACCGTCCCAGTGTCCTTACGTGAAAAAATGCCTCGTAGTGATACCGGTCAAGGCGCGATAGAAACCGCGCCTTGCCATTGTGATAACTATTTCGCCACGAGCATCTGGATCTGCGGGAAGTCGTCCGCTTTCAGTTGACCGAGCGCCGCCGCGCTGCTGGTATAAGTTGAGAGCATTTTTTCTTGGGCCGGCAACTCGCCTTCGGGCCAGGCCAGATCAATGATGCGCGTATGGTTGGTGTCATCCGGCCCGCCGCCGAAGCGCCACTGTTCGCTGGATGCATTTACATCCCGCACGCGCCAGACGCCAGTCGAAGGGAAACCCTCCTGGCTCAAGACGGCGGCGGCGTAAGCCCAGCTTGCCGGGTCGCCTGCGCCGAAGACGGCGCGTGGCACACGCAGGGTCACGGTCTGCGCCGCGGGGTCTACGATGATCTTGAAACTCACGCCGGTGACTTGCTTGGGTTCGAGCGTCGTGGCGTCGGGAGCGAGGATTTGCGGCGTCCAACCCTCAGCCCAAACGGCGTACTCCCAGCCAAAACCTTTTGCCAGAGCGGCATTGCGGCCCGGAAGGAGCAGGCGCGCGCCAGAGTTCTCTTTTCCGGGGTCCTTATCTACGTAAACGTCCAATGTCTGCACGGCGAGATTGTTGGGCGAGCCCCACGGATTGGGGATCGGGCCGTAGAAGGCAAACTTGAAGATCAGGTTTTTCTCGTCGTAGGAGACAGTGAATGTCTTCAGGTCGAAAACCTGCGCTTTGAAGACGCTATCGGTCGGGTAGGTGTAAGCGCCGGGGCCGTGGTCGTCGCCTTGGGGGTCAGAGACTGCCAAAATAACGGTGGACGTGCCTAAGTCCGGGAGGACGATCTGCGCCGGGCCTTGGAGGGGGAGGAGGTCCCCACCCGGCAAAATGGCGGCGATCAGACGGAGATCGTCACCCGCCTCCAGTTCCCCGAGCGTTTCCCATGGAATTGCGGCTTCGAGCGTATCGGTGCCGAGCACCGCCTCCCCGACGGTCGTTCCGTCACTCCACTCGTTTTTGCCGGCCGGATAAAGTTTCAGGTCTTTGCCATCCCACTCAAAAAGATGAGTGGCGGCGATACCGAGCAGGGCTGGCGTTTCAGCGGAAACGGCGCGGGTGAAGGGATAGGAGTTGGCCGCGCCCGGAACGGTAAAATAAAAACCGATGCGGGTACCCTGCGCCGGGGGCTGGGTGAAGCTGACGCGCAGGTATAAGTTCTTGGCGTCGAAAGTGTAGGCCAGGCTCTTCCCCGCCTGAGCGCCGCTGCTAAAGATTGCGGCAGTGTCCCACTCACCGGGCGAGGATTGACCGTCAATGCCTGGCGAGGAGAGACCGCTCACGTTCTGGTCGGCGGCGGCTGGCTTCTTCGGAATAATTGGCACGTTGACAAAAGACGGCACCACTTCACCGAGCGATTCGTAGACTTTGGCTAACAAGGCGCGGAAGCCGGCGTCAAAGTATTCGTCCTGACCCGAATCCTGGTCGCTGCCGTACCACCAGAACCAGTCGGAACCTTCGGCGAGGTACATGTAATCCAGCGCCAGCGCGATGGCCTCGGGGCTGGCGGCGCGCACCTTGGTCATGTCATACTTGGAAAGGTCGTTGCGGACGCGGCCAAGGTAATTCCAGGCCTGCTTTTCCTCGGCTTCGCCGATCCAGGTATCGTAGTTGGCGCTGAACCACGCGCCGGGGGCCAGGTTTTCCAGTTCGCGCTGTTCGGGGAACAGTTTGAGGTATTCGGAGGGGGTGATGGTCTTGATTGTATCGCTTTCGGAGAGTAAGCGGTAGAACTCATGGAAGAATTCTTTGCCGTCGTTGTCGTAGTATTCCCAGGCATTCTCGCCATCCAGGATGATGCTGACGACATGAGGGCTGGTAGCGCCCTCTTCCTTGAGCCGGGTGCGGATGTTCTCGAGCCGGGTGATCAGATCCTGGGCGGCCAGTTTGCCGGGCATACCGGAGTATGTAAAGCCAAGTTTATCGGAGAGCGTCCAATCGCGGAAAAAGACGGCCACCTTGCCGCCGGTCTTGCCTTGGACATAGTAGGGGCGGTAGAGGGCATCGGCTTGCTGGACGGTCTCTTTGAAATCGCGCGTGAACGAGCCAAGGCCCAGCGATTGCGCCAATACAGGTTCGCCGGTGGCCATCCACTGGTAACCTGCTTTTGCGACCATCGGGACGATCTCTTCGGCTACCGCCCCTTCGCCGGGCCACAGGCCGCGCGGGGCCTGCCCGAAGTGATCGGTATAAATCTGTACACTGCGCTGCAGGTGGGCAACAGCATCGTTCGGATAGGAGAAGCGCTCCGGCATTTCAGCGTCTGGATTGCCGACCAGCGCCAGGTTGGTGTCGTATATGAGGGGCAAGATGGGGTGGGCGTAAGGCGTGGTGATGACTTCGATCTGCCCCTTTTCCTGCAATGCTTTGTGCAGGGGGATGACCTCCCGGCTGATGCGGCCGACTTCACTGAAGATGATGGCTTTGTCTTCTTCGGTGAAGTTGGCATTCTTCTCCACCAGCGGCTTAAGCGGTTCTACAGCCAGAAAATCAGGGTCGAACCAGGCCAAGTTAAACCAGATCTGCAGGTCGCGGAAATCCTGCTCAGAGAAGGTTGCAAGCGCCCTGTCAATGGCGGCCTCGTCCGTGCCGCCGCGCTTGTTGAGCAACTCGCGGTAGCGCGGGAAGCGTCCGATGACGTTATCCCAATTGGCGTCGAAGAAGCGGGTGAGGATGAAGCGCTTTTCGGTCTCGTTGAGTTCGGCGGCTGGCTTCTCGGATAACACCCAGTATAAATCTTTGGCCCCGGCGGCAAAATCATCCAGTTGCCGAATTAGCACCGGGGTTAGATTGAAGGTCACATGCACGTCGGGGTACTGGGCAACGACCGAGGCCATATCGTAGTAATCTTTGGTGATGTGGACGCGCACCCAGGGGCGGGTGTAGATGCCATCCGTGTCTTTATAATAAAGCGGTTGGTGCTGGTGCCAGAGTAAATTCAGGTAGAGCAGATCCCCGGCAGGCGCGGGAGTTGCTTTCGCGGCGCCGCAGGCTGCCAGGAATAGGGATAGTATGACGATCAGGTTGAACAGGAGCGTCAAGCGTTTCATGGCTTTATCCTTTCACGCTGCCCAACGTCAGGCCGGAGATCAGCCATTTGGATGAATACAGGAAGAGGATCATCACCGGTATCGCAATCAATATAGAGGCCGCAGCGAACTGCCCCCACGACACGGTGAACTGTTGAGCGAAAGTGAAAATGCCCAATGGCCAGGTGAACATCGCGTTCTTCTGTAAAACAACCCGGGCGACAAGATATTCGCTCCAACCACCCATAAAGCTGAATAGGAAAGCAATCGCCAGCGCAGGAGTGGAGAGCGGCAGGATTATGTGGGTGAAGACGGTCAAGCGCGATGCGCCGTCAATCAACGCCGCCTCTTCGAGGTCAATCGGAATGGTATCGTAGTACCCCTTGAGCATCCAAATGGTCAATGGGACAGTAGTGACCGCATAGGCGATGATCAGCCCGAGTGAGGAGTTGATCATTTTCAGCCTGGCAAGCATGATGAAGAGGGGAAGTAGCAGCATTCCTGCCGGGATCATCTGTGTCGTGAGCAAGAATACCAGTCCGACAGCACGCCCACGAAATTTGAAGCGTGAGAATGCGTATGCGCTCGTCGCTGCCAGGATAACGCTCACGATGGAGGTGATTGCCACAACAGATATCGAGTTCCAAATCCATAGGAAGAAGTCTGATGAGCGATGTTTGGCTGGATCACCGAAGAGCACTTCTTTATAGTTATTCAGGGTGGCGTTCTCAGGAATGAGGCGCAGGCTGGTGGTAAGCAGGGTGTCATTGGGGCGCAGGGAGATGGTCACCACGCGCAGTACGGGGTAGACCGCGATGATGCAGGCGACAATCAAGGCAGAATGAATGAGGATGCTCTTGAATGGGCTATCCCCGCGGGCGCGATAAAAGAACCAGCGCAGGAAACGAGAGATCAGATTGGTCGTATGTTCTTTTTCTGGTTTCGTGGTCATCGTGGCTCCTCGCTTTACTCAGTGGCGGCTTTTAGACCGCCAGTTATTCTCAGGTATAGCAGGGTGAACAACAAGAGAATTACAAAAATCACCAGGGCGAACATGGCTGTGAAACCATACCTGTAAAACATGAACGCGGCTTTATACATTGACGAAACCAGGATGTCCGTCTTTTCCTGTGGGCCGCCCTGGGTGATCAAGTAGATGACATCGAATTTATTGAAGGTCCAAACCACGCCGAGAACAATCGCGGGGGTCAACACGGGGCGCAGGAGAGGCAATGTAATGTTGCGGAATTGCTGAAATTTACTGGCGCCATCTATTTCAGCGGCCTCGTAGTATTCCTGTGAGATGCTTTGCAGGCCGCCCAGGATGATGACCGACATGAATGGGATACCCAGCCAGATGTTGGAGATCAGGATCGAGATGAACGCCCAGAAAGGGTCCTGCTTCCAAGAGACCGGGCCGATATTCTGCGCCAGCCAGGTGAACGAATCGCCCAACAAAATCAACGAGGCGGTCCGCTCGCTCAACATTGCCAGCCAGTTTTGCAGGTTGGTCAACAGGATGTTGAACAGCCCATAGCGGCTGTCGAACTCGTTGCGCAGCGCCATGGCCGCAATCGTGGTTGGAATTGCCCAGGGAAAGACGAGCAGGGTACGGTAAAAGCCCTGTAATTTCATCGGGCGGTGCAATAGTAAAGCCAATCCCATGCCTCCCGCGACGTGGAAGGTAACGTTGATCGTTGTCCAGAGAATAGTGCGCCAAAAAACCTCGAAAAATTTCGCATCTTTTGCGACGTTACCAGTAAAAAGCGTCTTGATGTTTTCCCAGCCATAGATCAAACCATAGGAGGCATTTTTGGTCGCTTGCGTGCCTAAGGAGGCGTTCGAGAATGCAAGGCGGATCTCGAATAAGAAAGGATAGATGATCAAGAACAGAACACCAATGAAGGCGGGTAAGATCAACAAGTAGGCCAATCCAGTCCGGTTTACGCGTGGTACGCTAAAGCGTTGGATGATGCCAAATATGAGCAGAAGTACGAGCGCGACGATAAGGCCGCTCAGCGCAGGGTAACCCAGGAAGTTATTGAGCGCTGAAAAAGCGGTCATCGGTAAGCGGATGAAAGTACCGAGCGCTCCCTCCCCATACCTTATCAGGTCGGTCAATTCCAAGAAAAAAGCAATCGTCAGGCTGAGGACAAGTGCGATTACACCCTGTAATGAGCGTACGACGCCTGCAGCCCGCTTGTCGCGTGGTTGGCGGAATAAGAGCTGGTAGACGTAAATTTCTATCAGAGCCAACCCACCCAGAATGGCAAGCAAGAACGAGCCGATCTCGCTTAATCTTCTAGTGATAACGGTCAAGTTCAGCGATATCCCCTCTGCATACGGGCCGATCAAAGATTGAAGAAATAAATATGATGCGACCAGGGCCGCCGCCCATAATGCGGCGGGTAAAAACCGACGTGCAGTTGATCGGGTTTCCATCGGTTAGACCTCCTGCATAAAAAAAACAAGAGGGGGAGCTGATGCTCCCCCTCCAGGAAACTGAACAACTTACTTGAGGGTAGCGACGCACTCGTCAGCGGCTTGCTGGGCAGCCGCGGCCGCCGCCGTGGGTGTGGTGGTGCCGGCCATCGCGCCTTCCAAGTTCGGGCGCCAGGCATCCCAGGCGCAGCGCATCTGCGGCGCAGCAGGCATACCGCGACCATTGGCCAGGGCAGCCATCGAGCCAGCCAGGATCGGGTCGCTGGCGATCGAAGGATCTTTGGCCACTTCTTTATTGGAGGGCAGGCGGGCGAACTTATCCAGCCACTGCTGCTGCACCTCGGCCGAGGTCATATATGTGATGAAGAGTTGGACGGCAGCCTTCTTATCAGCAGCATCCAGTACAGCATTGGAGACCATGAAATACTTGCCAGCGGTCATCTCGGTGTAGGGTTTGCCGTTGATCGAAGGTACAGCAGCCGCTCCGAGCTTATCGCCGAGAGCATCCTTGTAGCCACCCAGCGACCAGTCGCCGTTGATGATCATGGCGGCCTTGCCCTCTTTGAAGAGGGTGTCGGCGCAGTTGTAATCGCATTCCTGCGGAACTACGCCATCCGTCTTGAGCTTGGCGACGAAGGTCAGGTAGTCTATGAAGGCCTTGTTGTTGAACTGGGGTTGATCCTTGTCATCCAGTGGCCAGCCGCCGAAGGCGCCATAGAAGCCAGCGCCCCAGAAAGGCTCGTTCAGGTTGTAAGCAAAGCCCTGGATATCGCCTTTGGTCAGTCCCTTGGCCGTGGTTATTAATTCTTCGAATGTGGCTGGGGCAGCCGGGACCAGAGCTTTGTTGTAGAGTAGCATCAGGTGGTTGCCGTAGTTATCCGGCACACCCCAAAGTATGCCGCCGACCTTTGCCGGGCCGAGTGAGCCTTCGAAGAACTCGCCGAGGAACTTCGCATCAAACAATTGATCTATCGGCGCCACAATTTCCAGCGCAGAGAATGGGCCGGCGAAGTCATTCGGGACGCGGACAACTTCGGGCGCGGCGCCAGCCAGGCTGGCGGTCTGGAACTGATCGCGCAACGCCTCGTTCTCATAGTGTGTGCGCTCGACCGTGATGGTGGGGTATTTGGTCTGGAAGTCGGCGATCAGTGCATCCAGGAAGACGTCAACTTCCTCGCCTTCCTGTTCCCAGAAAGCCAATGTAACGGGACCTGCCGGCGCTTTGACCTTGGGGGCGCAGGCGGTCAGGACGAAACTGGCGATCAGCATCAGGCTGATCAAAAGCATTAAATTGCGTTTCATTTCTCTTTCTCCTTTTTGGATTTGATCGAAAATGGGGAAGCGATTGCATTCGGCAAGGCTTCACAGTGTGAGAAAACGACGAATTTTATTGGACAACCAGACTCCTTGAGTAAGCCGCCTGGGTGAGTTTCACCTCCTTTCGGTCAGCCTGCGATGATAGACAGGGTTGAACACCCACCAAATGATCATCATGAAGTTATCATAGCACGTTTTAGGCCTTTATTCAAGTTGAATACATCATATTCTTTATCGTGTCAATACTTCCCAATTAACCTCCCGCAGGTTTGATCCTTCACTTCGTTCAGGACGGGCCCTGCGGGAGGTTGGCATTCAATGCTCCCCAACCAGCGTAGTGGGCGGTATCGCCCAATTCGGCCTCGATGCGCAGCAACTGGTTGTATTTTGCGACGCGGTCGGAGCGCGCCGGCGCGCCGGTCTTGATCTGTCCCATGTTGAGCGCAACAGCCAGGTCGGCGATGGTGGTGTCTTCGGTCTCGCCGGAGCGGTGACTGGTGACCGCCCGCCAGCCGGCGCGGTGACAGGTCTCGACCGCCTCGATGGTCTCGGTCAGGGTGCCGATCTGGTTGAGCTTGACCAGCAGGGCGTTGGCGGCGGCCTCTTTAATGGCGCGCCGGACACGGGTCGGGTTGGTGACGAGCAGGTCGTCGCCCACGATCTGGATCTGGCCGCCCAGCTCCTTCGTCATCAGTTTCCACGAATCCCAGTCATCTTGCGCCAGGCCGTCCTCGATGGAGACGATGGGGTAGTCCTTGACCCATTTGGCCCAGAACGCCACCATCTGCGCGCCGGTCAGTTTCTTGCCTTCCTTGCGCAGGTTGTAGGTTTTCGTCTCTTCGTCGTAGAGTTCGGAGGCGGCCGGGTCGAGGGCAATGGCGACCTGTTCGCCGTGCCCGGCCTTGAAACCGGCCTTGGCAATGGCTTCCAGGATGACATCCACGGCTTCGTTGTTGGCTTTGAGCGCCGGGGCGTAACCGCCCTCGTCGCCGACCAGCGTGGCGTAACCCTTCTCTTTCAGCACAGACTTGAGCGCGTGGTATATTTCCGCGCCCCAGCGCAAACCCTCGGTAAAAGAGGCTGCGCCGAGAGGCATGACCATGAATTCTTGCGCGTCGGTGGATTGCCAGGCGGTGTGAGCGCCGCCGTTGAGGATGTTCAGCATCGGGACGGGCAGCACGTGGGCGTACACGCCGCCGAGGTAGCGGTAGAGCGGCAAGCCGAGCGAGTTGGCCGCGGCTTTGGCGACTGCCAGGCTGACGCCCAAAATCGCATTGGCGCCGAACTTGGACTTGTTCGGCGTGCCGTCGAGGGCGAGCATTTCGGCGTCAATGGCTTTCTGGTCGGTCGCATCCCAGCCGAAGAGTTCCTCGGCAAGCACCTCGTTGACGGCGGCGACCGCTTTCAGCACGCCTTTGCCGTTGTAGCGCATTTTATCGCCGTCGCGTAATTCGAGGGCTTCGTGTACGCCTGTCGAAGCGCCGGAGGGAACTGCAGCGCGACCCCACGAGCCGTTGGCCAGGACGACCTCAACCTCGACGGTCGGGTTGCCGCGCGAGTCGAGAATCTCGCGGGCGATGATTTCTTCGATTGTGGTATCCATTTATTAGAACCTCATCATCATGAATTCAAAGCTCAGGCCAGAGTTGTCAATTTCTCTTGTAGCCAGAGGTTGATCAATGTTTCGGTAGACACCCCCTGCTTGCGTGCCTGGGTTCGCGCTTTTGAAAGCAAATCCCTAGCAAGTGCTAAATAGACTTTGCTTGAGGTCAAATCAATCTCGACCTCGACAGGCTCCATCGAGTCTTCATAATCCGCGCTGCTGTGGAAGTCCCAAAATCCCCAAAATTGTTCGAGCGAGGCAAAATTGTCCGGGATCTCTTCGAGCCAGATAAAGCCAGCTATTCTCACGGTATCATCCTCCGCAAGTAAGTATATCGCAATTTCCTTACTTTTCAAACCTTCGGGCCGAGCGTTTGCCTGAGGCTCACGCCGCAGGCCCTCAGGGCGAAGCCTTCGACCTCGCCCGTTCCGTCACTGCGTGGACGAACGCTTTGAACAACGGGTGCGCTCGATTGGGGCGGGATAGAAATTCGGGGTGGAACTGGCCGCCGAGCCAGCTTTGGATGTGCGAGGAGACAAACATGCTGTCGGGCGCCCGCGATGACATATCAAGTATAATCCGAAATGGAGCAAAATAGTGTTGACTGAATTGACTATTCCTGAAGCCGCGCGGCTTGACGCGCGTGACAAACTGCATTACCCGCTGCATGAGACCAGATTACGCAAATTCGTACTGGCGATGGTCCGCTTTCTATTCCGCTTTATCATGGAGATGGAGATTGAAGGGCAGGCGAACTTGCCTCCTGATGGCGCGGTGATCATCGCCTCCAACCACGTGTCGAATTTCGATGCGTTCCCGCTGCAATTGGCTCTGCCGCGCCCACTTTTTTTCATGGGGAAGGCCGAGTTGTTCAAGAACCCACTGATCCACCAGTTCTTTCGGAATCTGGGCGGATTTCCGGTCTACCGCGGCGAACGCGACGAATGGGCCATCCGCCATGCCGGGAAACTGCTGCGCCACAGACAGGTGCTGGGCATGTTCCCGGAAGGGACGCGCAGCCAGGGGCGCGGTCTGAAAGTTGCAAAAACAGGTGCGGCGCGACTTGCGCTATCGGTCAATTGCCCAATCCTGCCGGTGGCGGTGGATGGTTGCCAACATCTTTTCAAAACATTTCCGCATCGCACCCGCGTGCGGGTAAAGATAAGTGAACCGGTCTGGCCAAACCCGGACGAACTGCCGCTGGCGCTGACCGACCGGCTGATGTTTGCGCTGGCGCGTAACCTGCCGGAAGAGTTGCGAGGGGTGTATGCGCAGATGCCGGAGGGTTTTAGATTCAGTGGCTCAACGATTAACTGAGCGATGCTCACTTTACGCATTTGGACTCGCTTCTCATAGCGGACGGGCTTCTTGAAGCACCTGTGGGCGGATGCGCGGCCTCAAGCCTGCTTCTGTCATCACATCCACGTTGTGACCCAGAAGGGCCTGCAATTCGCGCAACAGGCGCGCCAAGTCGAGCAGGCTGCGGCCTGATTCCAGTTTCACCAGAAAATCAATATCGCTGTCGGGACGGGCCTCGCCGCGCTCCACCGAGCCAAAGACGCGCACGTCATACGCGCCGTGTTTGCGCGCGGCCATTAAAATTTGCTTGCGGCGTGTTTTTAGAAGTTGTTCGAGTTCCATTTCGTTCACTCCTCGAAACGCACGACTCGGATTATACTGCATGTTTTTGATACGCCGGCGGTTGTCCCCTTCGCGGACAGGCACTGCTGGCGGGCGACAGTGCAACTATCGCCCATCTTAAGAACACGCGGGCGACAGTGCAACTATCGCCCATCTTAAGAACACTGAACACTGATTACTGCTTACTCCGCTCCACTGCCGCTTTCACAAACGCCAAAAACAGCGGATGCGGACGATTAGGCCGCGAGAGGAATTCCGGATGGAATTGGCTGCCAAGCATGAAGGGGTGATCGGCGATCTCGGCGATTTCGACCAGCTTGCCGTCCGGCGAGATGCCAGAGAAGAGCATGCCCTTCGACGCCAGGCTCTCGCGGTATGTATTGTTCAACTCGAAGCGGTGGCGGTGGCGCTCCTCAACCTGAGATACGCTGTAGGCTTCGGCGGCTTTCGTTCCGGGCTGCAAGACGCACGGGTAAAGGCCCAGGCGCATCGTCCCACCCATGTCGGTGATGGCGCGCTGTTCGATCATCAAATCAATGACCGGATACGGCGTCGAGTGGTCGAATTCGGTCGAGTTGGCGTTTTCCAAGCCCAACACGTCTCGGGCGAATTCAACCACCATGAGCTGCATGCCCAGGCACAGGCCGAGGTAAGGGACATTATTCTCGCGCGCATAGCGCGCCGCCTGGATCTTGCCCTCGATGCCGCGTGACCCGAATCCGCCCGGAACAATGACGCCAGCCGCCTCTTTGACGACCTGCCAACATTTGCCCTTCTCCAAATCTGTGGAAAGCACCCACTTGATTTCCACTTCCACGCCCAGGGCGAGGGCGGCGTGTTTGAGCGACTCACGAACGCTCATGTAGGCGTCGTGTAATTCGACATATTTCCCAACCAGGGCGATTTGTACGGTAGGTTTTGGCTGGCGTACTTTCGCAACCAGATGCTGCCAGGTGGACCAATCTGGTTTTTGCCTGGCTTCCAAGCCCAGGCGCTGGATGAGGTAATCCGCGACGCCGGCCTCCTCGAGCAAGAGTGGCACTTCATATAGCACCGGCGTGGTGATGATCGGCACAACGGCGCGCTTTTCCACGTCACAGAACAAGGCGATCTTGTCGCGCAGACTATCGTCCATCGCGAAATCGGAACGGGCGACGATCATATCGGGTGAGATACCAATCGAGCGCAGTTCGGCCACCGAGTGCTGGGTCGGCTTGGTTTTGAGTTCCTGGGTCGCGCCGATGTGCGGCAGCCAGGTGACATGGATGAAGGCGCAATTCTCGCGCCCCACTTCGTGGCGTATCTGGCGCAGGGTTTCGAGAAACGGCAGCGACTCGATATCACCGACCGTGCCGCCAACCTCGACCAGGACAATCTCCGCGCCCATCGTCTTTGCCACCAACCCGATGCGGCGCTTGATTTCGTTGGTGATGTGCGGGATGACCTGGATCGTCCCACCCAGGTAGTCTCCCCGCCGCTCCTTCTGGATGACCTCAGCGTAGACCTGGCCGGTCGTCATGTTGCAGACCCGGTTCAGGTGGATGTCAATGAATCGTTCGTAGTGACCAAGATCGAGGTCCGTTTCCGCGCCGTCGTCCAGCACGAATACTTCCCCGTGCTGATAGGGACTCATCGTCCCCGGATCAACGTTGATATAGGGGTCGAGTTTTTGTACGGCGACATTGAAACCGCGCTCTTTCAGCAACAGGCCGATCGCCGCGGCGGTCACGCCCTTGCCTACGGAACTGACGACACCGCCGGTAAAGAATATATACTTGGTTACTTCAGGCATCGGATTCATCCGACCAATTTCACCAGGTCTTCCGCAGCGCGGCGCATTTCCAGAAAGATGAGACCTAATTTGGCATCCTGGCGGGCCAGGGCGGTCAGCACGGCTTCCAGGCCAACCGAGGTCAAGATGATGAACCCCGCGCTGCCGCGGATGTAGACCTGTTCCAGGCCACCCCGCCCAAGCTCCGCGGCAATCCGCTCACCCAGGCTCAACATTGCAGCAGACATGGCGGATACGCGGTCTTCCTCGACCTCAGCCGGCAGGGAGGAAGCCATGATCAACCCGTCTACCGAGACGATCGCAGAGGCTTCAATATCCGGCGCGGCTGCTTGCATTGCACGAAGCCGATTGACCATTAGTACACTGCGGGATACGCTCATCATTGCCTCTCATTGAATATCTGATGTAAGTTTACCATAATCCGGCCTCCAGCCGCAACCGAAATAGTAAGTCGGATTGGCAATCCGACCTACGAATTTGTAGCGCGATATGCTTCGCGATATCGCCATTTGGTTGCGGAATGAATTCCGCGTTACGGCTCGTTATATTCTTTTTCGTCTGGAAACTCGGCGCCGTGCGAATCGGATTCCACATCCCGGCCCTTTGCCGGCGTGGCTCGAAGCGCAGACCGAGCAGGTTGCGCCGCGCCGCCTCCTGCAAGTACTCGCGCGGGTATGCGACTTTATCCGCGTCCATGTCCAGCAGCAACTGGCGTGGGATAGGTTGTACGAAGGCCTGCATTTCCTCGCGTAAGGCCTTTTCGGGCGCGGTTAACATGGCTTCGATTGACATGCTACTCTCCTTTGATGGATATATTATCGGCAGTATAGTTCATTGCTTGGTATTGATTTGGGTGTATTTCATTTCAGTTGAAACCGTCCCGAAGGTTGGCAAAAAACGATCAAATTTTCTCATCAAAACCTTCGGGACGTTCTTACTTCAACTCATTTGAAACACACCCTATTGATTTTAGCATGAGTTGCAATCCCGGGTTTTGCAAACGACAATCAGAATCCTCCTCTGCTTGACAGCGCGCCGGAGTTGGATATACTGAATGCATAGCGCTCAAGGATACACGCCACATTGATCGAATTTCGGATGCAATCATGAAGATGAAGATTTCATTCCCGGCTCGCATCTTTCTCGTCGCGTTCGTTTTACGGCTCGTCCCGGTCCTGCTTTCCTTCAACCTCGGCATCGGCCTGGACGATATGTTCCAGTATGACATGCTGGCGCGCAGCCTTGTGGCGGGAAATGGCTACCGCTGGTACGCCCAGGAAGACCTGCCTCTCATCCAGCCTTATATCAACCTTGACCTTTCCAGTGTTGATTACGACCCGCGCGGCGTACTGACCTCCTTCCGCCCTCCGCTTTATCCGGCTTTCCTGGCGCTGATTTATTTTCTTGCCGGGGTGGATGCCAACCGCTTCTTCACCGCCCGGCTGGTGCAGGCCTTTCTCGGTGCGGCGCTCGTCCCGCTGACCTATGCCCTGGCGCGGCGATTCTTTCCGGAGAACGAAAAGGCCGCGAAAATCTCAGCCTGGGTGGTGGCCTGCTATCCCTTGCTGGTCATCTATCCTCTCTCGCTGGCCACGGAGAATCTATTTTTTGTGCTGGCGTTGAGCGCGATGCTTGCCTTACGGGCGCGCTGGTTCATCCTGGCCGGGATTCTCCTCGGCCTGACCGCGCTCACCCGTTCGGTCTCGCTGGTTTTTGCCGGATTGTCCGTTCTTTGGATCTGGTTTGGGCTGCGCGAACGCAAGATGGCAGTGCTTGTTTTTCTCACCGTGACGGTCGTCACCTTGCCGTGGATGGTGCGCAACACTCTTTTGCATGGGCGACTGACCGGTATCGAGTCGGCGCTTGGGTATGATTTATATATGGGGTATCACCCAGAAGGGTTTGGCACCTTCCAATATCCTCAATCACTCGAATTGATGACGATGATGGATGACGGTCTGCGCGACGAAATCGGGCAGGCGAAGGCGATTGAATTTATCAAAGCCGACCCCGGCCGCATCCCTTATCTGGCTGTGCGCCGGCTGGGATACTTCTTCGGCCTGGAACGCCGCGCCCTGACCTATTTCTATTCCAATAACTTCTTCGGCTATATTTCGACGCCGCTTTTGCTAACGATTGCGGCCATCGTTCTGATGCCGTTTATGATTGTCAGCGCCTCGGCTGCCTTTGGCCTGGCCATCACCCGCTGGCGGCGCGAAAACCTGCTGATGGCGCTTTTCATCCTGGGATACCTGACGCCGCATATCTTCATCCTTGGCGAAGACCGCTTTCATCTGACGCTTATCCCGTTCCTGGGCATCCTCGCGGCCCAATTCTGGAGCGGAGGCCTGGCCGCGTTTAAAGTGCGCGTGCAAACCCGCAGCGGGAGAATCGCCCTCCTCTTTGCCGGGCTGGCTGTTTTGCTTCTTTTCCTCAACTGGGGTCTTGAACTTCAGCGCGATGCTGGTATTTTGGCGCAACTTCTTGGCCCGAACGGTAACCAGACCTACTTCCCTTACTGATCACTCCTCACTGATAATGGTAGCCTACTGGCTACCATAACTGCACCTGCCATGCGCGCCTTGCTCAAAACCAACCTGAAATTCGACTGGAAAATCGTCACCATCACTGTCCTGAGTACATTGCTGCTGATGGTGGATTACTATTATCGCATTACGCCGAAAGAGTGGGGGATCGTTGAATGGAAGGCAGTTGACCGCACAATTCTATATTTGCTTATTCCACTGTTTATCATCCTGGTCATCTTCCGCCAGAAACCGCGTGACTTTGGTTTCACATTGGGCGACTGGCGCGCCGGCATAACTCTCACTATCCTGGCTATTATCCTTATCGCGCCGGTCTTGTGGTTCCTGGCGCGGGGTGATGCCAGTATGAAAGATTATTACAAAACCCAGGTGGATGGTTTACCTTGGAATACTTTTCTCGATCTGTTGGGCTGGGAATTTTTCTTTCGCGGCTGGATATTGTTCGGCTATGCTCGCAAATTCGGCCCCGAAGCGCTCTGGCTGCAAGCCGTGCCGTTTGCCCTGGCGCATATCGGCAAGCCCGAGATCGAAACGCTCTCGACAATATTTGGCGGCTTTGCGTTTGGCTGGGTCGCCTGGCGCACGAAATCATTTGTCTACCCTCTCTTGATCCACTGGTTTGTCGCCTCCTTCACGATTTTGGTTGCGGCGGGTGTCCTTTGAAAACATTCCTTTACATTACCATGGGAGTCTTGATCGGCCTGCTCGCAGCGGGCGTGATCTGGATCGGGGCCAGTCAACCGCGTGGTGAAGGGGTGACGCTCCTGCCTTCACCCACACTCGGATCGCTTATGGTTTATGTCACGGGGGCAGTCGCGACGCCGGGAGTCTACAGCCTGCCGGAAGGCAGCCGCGTTAACGATGCCGTCCTGTTCGCCGGCGGATTCCTCCCCAACGCCGAACAAGAGGGGATCAACCTGGCCGCGCCGCTTCAAGACGGTCAGCAGTTGGACATTCCCATCAGGAGCAGCGCGAGCCACGTCAGCGGTGGACGGATCAATATTAATACCGCAACGGTCGAGGAACTGGATACCTTGCCCGGCATCGGCCCAACTACTGCCAAGAGTATTGTCAACTACCGTCTCGAACATGGGCCATTCCAATTTCCCCAGGATATTCAGAATGTCCCTGGCATTGGGCCGGTTACTTATGACAAGATCAAAGACCTCATCAAAGTCGGCCCCTAGGGTACCATGCACCTCGACCATTTTGGCTTTCTCGCCCCTTTTTATGATCGCTTGATCAAATATTCTCCATTGCCTTCGCTGAATCGGATCGCCGGCCTGCCGACAGGTGGACGTCTGCTGGACGCTGGCGGCGGCACCGGCCGGGTCAGCGGGAGGCTGCGCGATCTCGCCGGCCAAATCCTGGTTGCTGACCTCTCGACAGGGATGCTGAAGCAGGCTGCGGCCAAGGACTTGCAAACTGCCTGCGCGTGCACCGAACGGCTACCCTTCCCGGGCGCTTCTTTCGAGCGCATCCTCATGGTGGATGCATTGCACCATGTTTTTAGCCAGACCGAAACCGCGCGGGAACTGTGGCGTGTGCTCGCGCCCGGCGGCCGGATCGTGATCCTGGAACCCGACATCCATAACTTCGCGGTGAAGCTGATCGCGTTATTTGAAAAAGCGGCCTTCATGCGCAGCCGCTTTCTCTCCGGCGCTCAAATTGCCAGCCTGTTTTCATTTGCAAACGCCACAGCGTACATCGAGTATGAAGGCTATAATGTCTGGGTAGTAATCGAAAAGGAAAATTCTTAACCGGTCCCAAACTGCCGGTCGCCCGCATCCCCCAGCCCGGGGACGATGTAGCCACGCTCGTTCAGGTGATCGTCAACCGCAGCCAGATGGATGGGGATATCGGGATGGGCTTTCTGCATGGCGGCGATCCCCTCCGGCGCGGCGATCAAACCCACGAATTTGATCTTTCTCACGCCCCAGCGCTTCAAGACGTCCGCGGTGGCGACGGCTGAACCGCCGGTAGCCAGCATCGGGTCCAGGATGAGGCAGACGGAGACGGTCGGCTCGATGGGCAGCTTGTTGTAATATTCCACCGGCTTGAGTGTCCGCTCGTCGCGGTACAGTCCGATGTGCCATACTTCGGCCGAGGGCATGAGTTCCCAGAAGCCTTCGACCATACCCAGGCCGGCGCGCAGGATCGGCACCAGGCCGATCTTTTCCTGCAACTCTGCGCCGGTACAGGGTGAGAGCGGCGTTTCTACGGTTCGGGGAACAGTCTGGAGGTCCGCGGTGGCTTCGTAAGCCATCAACGCCGCGATCTCGCGCACCAGTTCACGAAATTTCTTCGGGTTTGTGCTTTGATCGCGCAGGCGGGTCAGTTTGTGGGCCACCAGGGGATGTGGGGAAGGAAAAATGTTTGACATTTGACACTCCATTGGATTTGCATTTGCGGTTATTATAGTGGCAAAATGCAAAACCTGCTCACAGCCTTCTTACAAATCTACAAAGAAAAACCCTGAAACATGCTTGACGATTTCTTCATATTTCGAGTATTCTACTGCGTACTGCGCCGAGGTAAGACTGCACTTAACCGTGGAGCGCCCGAAAAAGCCTTTATCGAACCGCCAGGCACGCAAAGAGAGCAAAGTTTTTAGGGTTTTCTTAGCGGTCTTAGCGGCCTTCGCGGTTCAAAACCTTTCTCCACGTTTAACTGTGGTGCTGCCTGCGCCGAAGCCTACTCGGTAAATCGCCGAATTATAATACCGTTATTGCCGCCGCAGGCCTACTCGGAGGAAAAACGCACATTCCCTGGCCTGTCGGCCACCTGTGCCTGCGGCACTGGCGCAGGCAGGACAGGCAGGTTCGGCATTTTATGCCGATTAGGCCTTCGGCAAGAAGCAGTAAACATAGTCCCGAAGGGAAGGATGATTACCATGCCCTTACGTATCTTGATTGTGGACGACGAGAATATTAACCTGCGGCTTGTTTCCAGACTTCTCGAGATGGACGGGTATGAAGTCGTTTCAGCACAAAGCGGGGAGGCTGCCCTGCATTTGATTGAGCAAAAACGGCCCGATTTGGCGCTCCTGGATGTGATGATGCCGCTCATGGATGGCTATGAACTATGCCGGCGCTTGCGCCAAAATCCGCTTACAGCCCAGATCCCAATCGTGATGTTGACCGCCTTGGTGGATGAAAACGACCGGCTGAAAGGAATTGAGGCTGGCGCAGATGATTGTTTGCCCAAGCCTTTTGACGTGGATGTCTTGCGCACTTTGCTGAAAAGATTCTTGCTGGATCGGAATCCATCGTTTTTTGCCAACCTTCGGGACGGTTTCAACTGAAATGAAACACACCCAAAAGATTCTTGCTGGATCGGAATCCTGGAGGAGTGCCATGAAACTCACTGGTTTGCACCTGCTCCTGACCTACCAATGTACCTTCGAGTGTGACCATTGTTTCGTTTTCGGGAGTCCCTCGCAAACTGGTGTAATGACCCTCTCTCAAATCCAGGAAATCCTGCGGCAGGCGCGAGAGACAGGGACAATCGCGAGCATTTACTTCGAGGGCGGCGAGCCGTTCCTCTATTACGCCGTGATGCTCAAGGGGGTGCAGATGGCGAAGCAAATGGGCTTTCGCGTCGGCGTGGTCTCCAACGCGTATTGGGCCAACTCGACGGAGGACGCGCTGGAATGGCTGCGGCCACTGGCGGATCTGATCGAAGATCTTTCGGTCAGCAGCGACCTGTACCATTACAGCGAGATGATGAGCCGCCAGGCGCAAAACGCCCAGGATGCGGCAAAACAACTGGGTATCCCCGTCGGCGTCATCAGCGTTTGCCAGCCCGAGGCGGTCAACGCTGCGCAGACGATGGGCACGGTCACGGGCGAGGGCGCGGCGGTGATGTATCGCGGGCGGGCGGTCGAAAAACTCGTCCCGCGCGCTGCCCGCCAGCCTTGGGAAACCTTCACCGAATGTCCGCACGAAGACTTGCGCGAGCCGGGGCGCTGCCACCTCGATCCGCTCGGCAATCTGCATGTTTGTCAGGGGATTTCCCTGGGAAATATCTACGAGACACCGCTGAAAGAAATTTGCGCGGCATACGACGTGGGCGCCCATCCCATTGCCGGACCTCTACTGGCGGGTGGGCCGGTGGCGCTGGTGCAGGAGTATAACCTTCCGCACGAAGAGAATTATGCGGATGCCTGTCACCTGTGTTTCGAGGCGCGGCGGGTGTTGCGTGAGCGTTTCCCGGAGATATTGAAACCCGATCAGATGTACGGCGTTGAAAGCCAAGCAATGCAGTACCGGGATCTCATTCGCGGAACAGCACTGTGAGGATCTCGTGTTTCCCAGCAGTAAGGCTCACACTACCATCGGCATTGGGTTTCAAAGCCGCCAGTCTTTCTTCGGCGAGATTGACCAGTTCGATATGCTTGAATTTCCGCCAGGGAGTCAGGGTGATTGTGATTTCTTTGTCTGTGACGTTGTACCCGCGTACAATCCAGCCTTTTCCGGCATCTGATTCCTTGATTGCACTGATAACAAATTCGCGCGGCTCGACCGAGACGAACGATCCGGCGACCGGTAACGCGCCGTCATGCAGGCCGGTGCTCACCGCGCGCATCGGGGTCTCGAAGGCGTAGGCTTGATCGTAGGGCGGGATGGCATCCCGCCTTGAGCCAGTTGGCGGGATGCCATCCCGCCCCACCGCGTGAGGAATAATCGAATATTCAAACATCAATTTGCCGATCATCTGCGCGCCGGGCGTGGGCATGAACGGCCCGGCGTGACCTTTGCGGTTGGCAAAATCATCCCGCGAGAGCCAGCCGACGCAGCGCAACAGGGTCAGGGCGATTTCGGTTTTGCTCTCAGAAACCCGTTTCCTTGAAGGAAACGGGTTCCTGAGCAGTACCTCGACTTCCGGCAGGCCGCGATTGGCGACCATCAATCCAATTTCGCCATTCGAAACATCCGTAAACGCCCGCTGCGGGACTTCGGGCCGGGGCTGCTCACCCCAGGTCTCGTCAAAGGCTGGTACACCGATGGGTCGTCGCACAACCTCGAAATGCCCGTCATAATCGGCCTCAGTCACGGCGAATGGCGCCGGGAAGTGGACGCGCAGGCGGTGGTCTTTGGCCGTGTTTGTGATTTCCGTGCGAATGTCCACGCGGGGGACGCACGTGATGAGTGAAACGTGAGTAGTGATTGGGATGACAACCGTCTGCCGCAACCTTGATTTGCGGTCGGGGGCAAGTTCGGCGGGAACGCGCAATTCGAGATGAATTTCCAGCGTCTGCTGAACCGCACCGGAATGAAGACGCACGCCTCTAAAGCGCGCCGTCACAATGCGGTCAGATGGGGGCGGGCAGTAGTTGTACTCATCGCCGCAGTCGCCGCCGTCCACGAATCTGTTCAGGCCGCGATATTCTTCGCCACTGCGTGTAGCCAGAATAACTAATGTGCCATCTTTTTCCACGCGTACTTTGAAGAACTCATTTTCGATTGTCTGCGCTGCGGAGATGTAACGCGGACGCGTTGCCAGTTTTTGCACAACCGGCAGCCTTGCCAGCGGCATCAGCAGTCGCGCCAAAGGCGGTAAGCGGACCGGCGCTTTATCTTTGCCGGGGCGGGGATGCACAAAATACGTCCGCCAGCCGCGGCCGGGCACATCCGGCGCGGTGAAAACCAACCGAGTGGCCGCGATCGAGCGCGCATGTACATTGTAAATGGTGAGGGTTGGATCGTGGAAATAGCCCTCGATTTGCTGGAGGGCGCTGTTCCAAGCCGTCAAATTCGGTTCGCCGCTTTCGCTTAAAACAGCCTCAATGAACACCTGTGTTCCCTCGCGGCGCAGGCTGATATCCTGTATCACCATCCCCGCCACGCGACCCGCATGGATGTTGCCGAAGCCGCTTTGCAATTCTTTCGCAGTCATCGCCACGCGGATGAGCTCGCGGCTGCCCAAGCCGATGGTTTGATGCGGAATGGTTGTGCCGCTTTCATCGCTGATTTCAAATTTGCCGGTACCCGGCGGTAACTCAATTTCGGCGGTGACAGCATCCGTGCGCGGACCGCAGGCGGGATTGAAGACGACGATCCCAGACGATGGACGGTGAACGATGGACGGTGGACGGTCCACGGTCTCCGGTCCACTGTTGGTCGTCACACACGCGGCGATAGTTTCCAAACTCTGCTTTGTAATCTCCTCCCCAATCTGCTCCACCTGGTCGAAGCGGACTTTCATCTCATCGTGCACCTGGTCAATCGAGCAGCCGCAGATGGAATCATGCGGATGACATTCCATGAGCAGCCGCCAGGCCTGGTGGAGAATGTTGGCAGGTTTGAACGTTTGAACGTCTGAACGTTTCAACGTTTCAACGTGCAAACGTGCAAACGTTGAAAACGTTGAAAACGGTTCCGCCCACTTTTCGAGCAGCGTCTCACAGGCGCGGTTGCGCTGCTTGATCCAGATGCGCGCCGAGAGCACCGCGGGCAAAAGATTGTGGCGTTTCGAGGCGCGCAATTCTCCTGGAACCACTGGTAACGGCTCACTGTTCACGGATAATTTTGCTGCTCTAATATATTCCGGCAGCGTGGAATGGATCAAGATATCCCCATCCAATTTGCCTTTTGCTGAAATGATTGCTTTAGCGGTATCCGGCGGCGGTTGCATGTGGTCGGTGCCTTGCATGAGCAGGATGTGCGAGTTACGGGTCGCGGGTTGCGTGTATGGGAGGAGGGAATCGCGCAGGCGGCCGACTTCCGTCACGAAATGGACGCGGTCGGAGGTCGGGAGCGCCGCGGCGTTTCCATAGCCATCGCGCAAATAAGTCATGAAGACGCGCGATCCATCCGGCGCCTGCCACCAAAATTCGCAGGGTTCGTCTGAAAGGCCGCGCTGGACGCAGGCGGTTTCGATGCCGAAGCCGCGCAAAATTTGCGGCATCTGCCCGATGTGACCAAACGGATCGGGGATGTAGCCGACCATCATCTTGGGGCCGAATTTGCGGCAGGTGCGATCGCCCTCGAGCAGATTGCGAATGGTCGCCTCCGGGCTGACCAGGAACTCGTCCGGCAGGATGTGCCAGGGGCCGACGAGGATGCGTCCATTTTTGATGTAGCGGCGCAGGTCGGCCTCGCGCTCCGGGCGGATTTGTAGGTAGTCGTCGAGGACGATGGTCTGCCCATCGAGCATGAAGTATTTGAAATTGCGGTCATGATCGAGAATGTCGAGCAGGCCATCAATCAGATGGACGAGTTTCAGGCGGAACTGCTGGAAGGTGAGATACCATTCGCGGTCCCAGTGGGTGTGGGAGATGAGGTGAAGGGTGGTCATGAGTGTGCTTCAGTGTCAGGTGTCAGGTGTCAGGTGTCAGGTGTGGGAAACGTAAAATCACTTTTTTACATCAGCACCTTGATCAATTCCAGCGCACCCGCGGCGGCGAATTCGAACGACAGTTCCTTGGCCACATTTGCCATGACCGGCCAGTATTTCTTTTTGAATTTTGGCAGTACGCTGGTGGAGGCCTCGACATCTTTTTGCCCGCCGGATTTGACCCATTCATCCGCGCTGGATTTGGTTTCCTCCTCGCCCGGCGCGGCCAGGATCTCCTTCCTGATCCAGCGTACGATGGAGGCGGAGAAGATGGCGAAGAGGCCCTCCTGTTCCACGACCAGGCCGCGCTTGCCCATTGTGACCAGGTCCTGCGGGGCGCGGGCGCGCAGCTTGGTCAGGTTTTCCAGGTTGGGAAGGGTCTTTTTGGAGGCCTTTTGCAGGCTGAGGGTCAGGAGCACCAGCAGGGTGATCTTTTCGGACTCGGAACAATGCGACCACATGTAGGTGTAGTGGGGATCGGCCTGCTGGTCGAAATTATCGGTGACGAAGCGCACCAATGCTTCTCCACCCAGGCCATGTAATTTCCCTTCCACCATGTAGTGTCCCGCCGCCTGGACGAAGAAGGGATAACCGCCTCCCAGGTTTTGCACGATGGCGCTTTCTTCCGCCGTGAAAGCATTCGGGCTGTCGCCGGTATAACCGGCGATCAACCCTGCAACTTCCGCCTGGGAGAAGGGGCGCAGCACCACGTTGGCGAAGATGTTGAAGAAGGGCGAGCCTTTGATCTCGTCCGAGTGGCACAAGTCCACCAGTTCGCGGCGGGTGGCGGGGAGCAGCGCGACCCCGTGATGGATAGCGAGGGCGCGCAGTCCACCGAAGAAATCGCCTTTGAAGTTGGGATTCTGGGTGACGTATTCGAACTCGTCCATCATCAGAACGGTAGTCAAGCCTTTGTCTTGCGAGGCCTGGAACAGGTCTTCGAGGTCGAACAAATCGAACTCATCCCGTTCGCTCAACTTCTCGATGGACGGTTTCAGGCTCTCGTTGCAGACCGAACGGGACATCTTTTTGAGCACGCGCTGCCAGAAGCGTTGCGGTGTGATGTCGGTCAACCCCTGGAAGTCAATATAGACGAGACAGAATTTGTCCGAGGTAAGTCCGAGCCGCGCGCTGACCTCGGGGTGGGCGAGGTGGTAGAGCAGCGAGGTCTTCCCGATGCGCCGCTCGCCGATGATGGAGGTGCTTTCGTGCGCCGAGGAAAGCAGGCGGTTGACGATCTGGCGGATCTCCGCCTTACGCCCGTAGAAGCGGGCGGGGTCTTTGATCGGGTTGCCGAAGGTGAAGGGGTTCATGCCTGCTCCGTGTTCGATGGTCGAGTAGCGTTCTTTGCGTATCGAGACCCGTGGTGCGTGGTAATTGGTAAATGGTAATTGGTGGTTGGTAAGTGTTAGCGGCTTTCGAGTTTGAAGATGCCGTAGGGAGTGGCGGCGTAGACGTTGCTGTCCTTGTCCACCACAATCGAGTAGACCACCGTCGCGCCGAGCAGGCCGTCGTTGATCTCGTTCCAAGTCTGGCCGCCGTCGAAGGAGATATAAGCCCCGCCGTCCGTACCTGCGTAGAGGGTATCGGTGTTATTTGGATCAATGGCCACTGCATTGACGAACAGACTGCCGAGGCCAGTGTTTCTTTTTTTCCATGATTGGCATCCATCCGTGCTAATAAAAATACCACCTCCCATGGTACCCACAATTATTCTTGGGCTACCATACGGATCGAGTGTCAAGGTGTTTGGTGAAAATGTTTCCATTGGTGTACAAGCTGCCCAATTCTCGCCACCATCTTGGGAATTTAAAATCTTATCGCCAGCATCAAGAACATAAAGTTGCTGGCAGGTGGCATCCGAATAGAGTTCTAGAAATGACCAGTTATTAAACTGCATTTGAGCCCATGCATTTACAGATGATGAATCCCAGGTTTCTCCTCCATCCGTGGAGAGATAGTATCCATCTGGAAAGAGTGCAAATACAGTATTTGTTTGTTGGCATATCGTCCCAATTCCCGAGACACCAATTCCCGATGCATTTGGAGGCGGTAAAGCCATGCTCTGCCATGTCTCTCCTCCATCCCGTGATCGCAGCAGGTTGTAAACACCCCCCATACGATATAAAGTGTCACCATTCTCTCCAGCCAGGTAGTAACTTTGTTTGTCAATGAGAGTCCATGTTTTTCCCTCATCTGTGGTTCGAAAGATCCCACCTTCTCCATCGATATACCAGGGTCCATCGCTGCGGCGGGGAACGTGCAGGTTGAACGCAAATGCTCCCAAGCCGTTTGTTCGTTCGATCCACGTGTAACCGCCATCCTGCGAAACATAAAAAGTAGTACCCACCATCCCTGAGGCAAATACAGTATTCGGTGAAAATGCGATTGCATAGAAGAGTCCCGGCGAGTCGAGGACGGATTCGACATCAACCTTGGCGATCTTGCGCTGTTCGGTGCGCTGGCAGCGCGCAAAAAGTTCGTGGCACATCAACTGCGTGAAGTACGGATGTCCGAACGCGGTCTCGAAGATCATGTCCACCGCGGGGCGTTCGTATTCCAGCACGCCTTCGACGGGCTTGGCGACGAGATGGCTGGTCTGGTCGCGCGAAAGAAAACTGATTTTTTTATACAGCGCGGTCTTGAAAAATTCGGTGTAGGAGGCCTGCATGTTTTCGAGTTTGCGCCCCGAGGAGCCGATGGAGAAAATGAAACTCATCCCCGCCTCGCCCATCAAGCGGCGCAGGTAATCAACGAGAGGGCGGGCGAGTTCCTTTTTGACTTCGCTTTCTTCCAGGTTGTCGAATTCGTCGAAGGTGAGCAGGAGCGTGTTGTCCCCCAAAATCGGACGCAGGCCTGACAGGAATTTATTCTCGAAATATTCGAGGTCGGCGGTGAAGTCTTCTTTTTCAGGGACGGGGATTTCGATGCCGCGCTCCTGTTTGAGCACGCGCACGATCTCGCGCGCCAGCCACCACAGGAAGCGGTCGAGCGTGGTGTGCGTGCGTCCCTGTAAATCAAAAAAGACCGGGATGTATTTCTCCGGCAGGCGATTGCCTAGTTGCTTGAGAACCGACGTTTTCCCCACCCGGCGCTGGCCGTGAATGACCAGGGTATGGTCGGCATATTGCCCGGTCAGGCTGTTCTGGGTCCAGTCGAATACGTCTTCGCGGCCGAAGAACATGCGGGTTTCGACTACGGGTGCGCCAGCGATATACGGATTCACCATTTCGGTCATAAGCCATCCCTTCCTGAACCAGGAGCGAGGAGACAGATATGCTATATTGTATATTTCTGTGCGAGAAAACACAAGTAGGGGAGAGTTAACATTCCTACCATATAATTACCGCGACCCACAAAGAACGGGGGCGAGAGAAGCGAAGGTCGCGAAGATTTTCAGCATCGCGAAAGGGGGATGGAGTCGGCTTCAGCCGACTTCGCAGACGTAGCACTGGACTTCCAGTCCAGTGCTCTATCGCTGAAGCTTTTCGAGTGGGAACTTACCCGACAATTCAAGCAGTTCGGGATCGCCAGTCAGCAGTATTGCGCCATGTTGTAGGGTGGCAGAGGCAGCAAAGGCATCGGCATACGAAATGGAATATCTTATTTTCAGCCGCGCGGCAGCCATGACGGCTTCATTGCTGGCCGGAAGGATTATCAGGGGAAGAAGTTGCAGCTCTTCAACGAGCGCATCGGCCTCGTTTTGTCCTCTGGTTTTGCCAATTCGATAATAGACTTCGCCCAGGTTGAGGATCGAGACATACAGGATAACTTTCTCGTTCCGCGCTTCCTGGAGCAGACCCTTGACGCGCGAGGCGGCTGGCTCTTCCCCTTGCAGGAAAGCCAGCAGCGCCCAGGCATCCAGCACGAACGCGTCAGTCACGGGCTATCTCCTGTCTGTGTTCGTTTTCCAATTCTTTGAGAAGATCATTCCCAGCATACTTACCGTGCAACGACTGGATCAAATCCTTACCCGGGATGGGCTCCAGAATGATCCGTCCGTCCGCAATCCGCACTCGCATTTGGTTTCCCGAATTAAGGCGAAGTGCCTCCCGAATGGACTTGGGAATGACAAGTTGTCCCTTTGAGGATAGTTTGATAAGCATGTTGGCCTCCTCGTCTTTATCTTACTTTCAAGCAATATTGTAAGACGGAATATGTACCCTGTCAAGCCGCCCTGCTACAACCTCACCTTCTCCTCCGTCAAAAGCCTCGCCTCCTCCATCGCCGCGGCGCGGATCGTGATCGGAAACCGTCCATTCAATGGACTGATGCGCGCTCCCAGCGCGGTCGGCGCGTAGATGCCCCAGCGCGCCAGCCAGCGGACTCCGCCGGTCAGTGCTGCGGCGTCTCGTAGTTCGGTGAGCGTGGCTTCGTCCCAGCCGCCGAACAAGCCGTAGAGGAACATGTAGACCGGGAAACTGGGCAGCACGGCGATGAAGAAGATCAGCACGCTGGTGATTTGGTCGCCTTTCCAGATGTAACCGGTGACCCACCACAGCAGCCCGTAATGCGCCGCCGCGGCCAGCAGCGGCGCGATGAGCGACTGCCAGAGATAAAAGCGCTGTGGGTAGCAGACTTTATGGTTGATGATATACGCTGCAATCCCTTTGGAAAACAGCCCGACGAAGTAAGCAATGATCAGCGCAGTGACCTGGAAGCGTGCGAGCAGAATCCAGGCCAGCACCAAGCGGATGATTTGCTCGGAGAAAACCAGGATGGATTTGAGATAGGGTTTGTTCGAGCCGAGTTGTACGTTATCGCCAACCCAGGAGGGATACTGCACCGCACCCCAGATGGTGAGCGGAATGACGTAGATGGCGGCGCGCTCGAACTCCACGCCGGTCGAGCCGATGATAAAGCGCGGCGCGATTGCCAATAATACCGCTGCCAGGAATGCGCTCACCAGCCCGTTATATTTATACGCCATCACCGAATAATACTGGCTCAAGATGCGCTTGCCATTCGAAAACGCCTCAGAAATGGCCGGCATCACCCCATCGTTGAGCGTCTGAGTGACGTTGAAGGCAAAGATGAAATTCTGCGCCATGCCCCAGTTGCCCCAGATTTCGGCGTAGTTGATCAGCCGGGCTTGCGTGATGGCGATCTCCATTGCCTGCCCAAATGACCAGGCCGCCGAGCCGAGCATCTCGAAGACGCCGAAACGGAAACTGGTCTTGACCACCTGCCAGTCGAAGTGAGCCAGGAACAAAATCCGGGCGTTGTACCCGACGCGGCGGTAGAGCCACAAGCCCAGGCCGAAGGTCAGCAGTTCGGCGGCGTAAGCCGCCATCCCCAGGCCGAGCAGTCCGCCCATCGCCCCGCCAAAGACCGGGTGTGTGCGTCCCCAATAAAACATCACGCCGACGAAGATGGGCTGCACGAGCATCGGGAAAATCACGTTCAGGCCGATGTCGAGGAAGCGCGAGTAATCCAGCCGCTGGAAGCCGGTCAGCGCGTGGCGCATCACCTGGTAGCAGCCGGGGATCTGGATCAGCGCGTGAATGATGACACTCCAAGCGTAGAGGGCATAGGCTGAGCGCGGCGCCAGCGTGCTTGCCAGCCCCACCACCAGCGTAACCTGCACCGCGCCAGAAAGTATCTGCCACCAGACGAACACCTGTCCGTACTGGATGCCTTTTTTAGGATCATGCACGCGGTACTGGGACAGATACTTGATAAACGCAATGCTCGTGCCCATGTCGAAGAACGTCCAGGCCAGGTTGAAAAACTGGACAACGCGCCCCCAGATGCCGAGCGCCTGCGCCGAGGGCAAAATGTAGGTTGGCAGGATTAAATTCTGGTAGATTATCAATGGGATAAAGAGGACCAGGCCGATGCTCAAGGCGACCAGAAACCCACCCAGCGGGCGATGGAAACCAACCTCCTCCCATTCCGTCTTCGCTTCGCGGACCTCGAACCGGCTGCGGTCCGAGACGATTTTATCCAGCTCCTCGGGATGTTTCAAGCTGTAACGCCGCATGACGAAGAATGCCCCGAAGGTGGTGACGAGCATCAGTCCCATCACCGCCAGCAGGAGATTCCGTTCAGCGGCGTGCGGGACGGGTGAGCCGGGATAATCGGCAAACGAGAGCGGAGTCCGCCCGGAGGCGCGCACGGTCAGGTGATAAATCAGATAGTTGTAATAAGCCCATTCCTGGATTTGCGGGTTGAAATCGTCGGTCAGGAAGGCATTGAAGATAAAAGCCTTGCCGCCGATTGTGCTCCACAGAATCCAGGAATTATCTTCATATCCAATGACCAGAGGCTGGAGGGCGGAGACAGGCGTCATCACCGCGTGACGCTCGCGCACCTGCGGCGCCCCGTTCCAGATGATTTCGCTTAGCAGCGGGTCAGAGATCCCTGTCAGCGCGGTCAGGCTGACGGCATCTTCGTGCAATTCGAGCGAGACTGGAAAGCCGAGCAAGGCTTCCACCTCGGCGGAGATCAGGTTTGGACCGAGGATCAGCACCAATCCCGCGCCGCCGTCCAGCCGCGCCATCATGGCCTGTGAATCAGGAATTTCGCCGTTGAGCACGAATACATCCGCCTGCGCGGGGTCGCTGACCAGTGTGAACCCGGCCAGTTCGAGCGCCTGCTTCACGCTCCCGTCCGGCCCGGCGTAGTACACTTGCAAACTGTCATCCGCCGCGGCCGGGGTGACGGTGGAGAAGAGGAGAAAGAGGGAGACAAGTAGAGCGACGATTTTTTTCATGGGACACCTTATTTGCCAGACGTAGTGTTTGTTTACCGCCATGCCACTTCGTGGTACTTAGACGCAAAGACGCCAATTGGACTATCCGACTACCTGACTATTCGACTATCATCCCATTCTCAGCAATTACTTTAGCAAACCACCTCCCGCTATCCTTTACTGTCCGCTTGAGCGTTTTGTAATCCACATACACCAGCCCAAACCTTTGACCATAACCCAACGCCCACTCGAAGTTGTCCATCAGCGACCAGTGGAAATAGCCCTTCACCGGCACGCCATCTTGAATTGCGCGATGGACTTGTGCAATATGATTTTGCAGATAGCGGATGCGGCGTTCGTCGCGAATGCGGCCATCGAAGTCAAGTCCATCCGGCACGGGGACGCCGTTCTCGGTGATCATGATTTCGGGCATCCCCCCCTCTCCCTTGCCTTTCGGGAGCCCCAAAGGGGTGCTGCGCGAAGAGGCTGGGGGCGCTGCCCTGAGCCTGTCGAAGGGTGAGGGCGTGAAATAATCCTTCCAAATCCGCATCAGCAATTCATGCAGCCCCTCCGGGTAAATCTCCCACATGCCCGAATACTCGTTGCCTGCGGGATGCACCTGCTCTACATTGACCACCGGAATTTTGGAGGAGTGTTTCATCACCGCCCGCGAATAGTAGTTCACGCCCAGCAGGTCAAGCATACGGATTTTTTCCAAATCGCCGGGCTGGATGACTTTGCCGGTCAGGAGTTTGGCGAGCGCGAATTCCTCTATCGGCGAAGTGCCTTTCAGCAGCGGGTCGAGCACGATGCGGTTCATGATGGCGTCCACGCGTTGGGCGGCCTCACGGTCTTTTTTTGAATCCGTCGCTGGATGGACGGGGTTAAGGTTGAGCGTGATGCCAATCTTGACCGGCTGCCTGGCCTCGGCGCGGATGGCCTCCGCGGCCAATCCATGCGAGAGCAGAATGTGATGCTGGGCTTTGATCGCCGCGCCCAGGTCTTTGCTGCCGGGCGCGTGGTCGCCGAGGAAGTGACCGACAAACGCCGCCACCCAGGGTTCGTTGTGGGTCATAATGACGCCCACGCGGTCGCTCAAGCGCGCGGTAACAATGTGGGCGTACTCGGCAAAATGGTAAGCGGTCGCGCGTTCCGGCCAACCGCCCTTATCCTGCAAGACCTGCGGCAGATCCCAATGGAACAGGCAGAGGTATGGCTCGATTTTGTGTTTCAAGAGCGTATCCACCAGACGGTCGTAAAAGGCCAGTCCTTTGGCGTTGACTTTGCCGCTCCCTTCGGGCAGGATGCGCGGCCAGGCCACTGAAAAACGATAAGTCGGGATGCCGAGTTCGGCCATCCGCGCCACGTCATCCTTGTAGCGGTGATAATGGTCAATAGACACGTCGCCGGTCTCGCCATTGGCGATTTTACCGGGTGTGTGGCTGAACGTGTCCCAGATGGATTGGCCTTTGCCGTCCTCGTTCCACGCGCCTTCGATCTGGTAGGCGGAAGCGGCAACGCCCCAAACGAAGTTCTTAGGAAAAGTCAGTTTTTGCATCGGATGCCTCGAATTGGTTTTGTTGCATCGAATGGCGCGAATTGAACGAAGTGGATCAGCATCGAATGGCGCGAATGCCTCGAATTGTTATTTGCATCGAATTGCGCGAATGGATCGAAGGGTTTATTTCTTTTCGAATGATTTGAAGCGGACAAGCCTTTCCTGTTGGAGTTTCGACCCGCCGAAGTTGAGGATGATGGCAAGCTCGAAACCGGTGGCGGCGAGATAATTGATTGCTTGCGCGCGGTGCGCATCGTGGATTTCGGTGATGGCTTTGAGTTCGATGATGATCTTACCGTCAATGACAAGATCGGCAATGTATTCACCGATGAGTTGTCCCTTGTAGTAGACGGGAAGGTGGACTTGTTCCTCGAACGGTATGCCCCGCAGGGTCAACTCATAAGCCAGCGCAGCCCGGTAGACGGTTTCCAGGAACCCCGCTCCCAATGTCCGATGAACCTCCATCGCCGCCCCGACGACGGCGTAAGACAACTCTTTGAATAATATTTCTGCCATTTGACTTCCTCCTTATTGTCTCGTATGAATTATTCGAACTCCGAAAACCTTCGAGCAATTCGTGCCATTCGATGCCAGAGAATCTTCGTAGAATTCGTGCCATTCGACGCAAAAGATCTTCGTGTAATTCGCGTTATTCGATGCTAAAATATTTCGCGCCATTCGATGCTGATAGAATACCGTAAAACTCAAACTCCCGCAAGCGTGTATAATCAGCAATATGACCGATGCCACGAAACGCGTCCTCGACCCCGAACCGAAACCCGACGACCGCCTCGACCAGACCCTGCGTCCGCAACTGCTTTCCGACCTGATTGGTCAGGAGAATGTCAAGGAAAACCTGGCCATTCTCATCGCCGCCGCCCGCCAGCGCAAAGAGCCGCTCGATCATGTGCTTTTCTACGGCCCACCCGGCCTGGGCAAAACCACCCTGGCGCACGTCGTCGCCAACGAGATGGGCGTCAACATCAAGGTCACCTCCGGTCCGGCCATCGAGCGCGCCGGCGATCTGGCCGCCATCCTGACCAACCTGCGCGCTGGCGATGTTTTGTTTATTGATGAAGTCCACCGCCTCGGCAAGGTTGTGGAAGAAGTGCTTTATCCGGCCATGGAAGATTACGCCCTCGACATTGTCATCGGCAGGGGACCCTCGGCGCGTTCCATCCGCTTGAAACTGCCTCGCTTCACAATCGTCGGCGCGACGACGCGGCTGGCCTTGATGACCGCGCCGCTGCGGGCGCGCTTCGGTGCTGTCTATCGCCTGGATTACTACGACATCCAGGCCATGCAGGCCATTGTCCGGCGCGCGGCGAATTTATTCAAAGTGGAAGTGGACGCCGGCGGTGTGGAGGAGATCGCCCGCCGGGCGCGCGGCACGCCGCGCGTGGCGCTGCGCCTCCTGCGCCGGGTGCGCGATTACGCCCAGGTGCGCGCGGATGGGACCGTCACCCGCGCCGTGGCTCACGAAGCGCTCGATTTACTCGCCGTTGATCCGCTCGGCCTGGATGATGTTGACCGCCGCGTGCTGAAAACCATCATCGCCAAATACAACGGCGGGCCGGTCGGCCTGGCGACGATTGCCGCCTCGATCAGCGAGGAGCCGGACACCATCATGGACGTGGTCGAGCCTTACCTGCTGCAATTGGGTTTCCTCGACCGCACCCCGCAGGGACGCGTGGCGACCAAGTCAGCGTATGAGCATTTGGGGGTGGAGTATAACGAAAGCACTCAGCCGAGACTGCTTTAAGTTCACACGTTGGCACGTTTACACGTTTGAACGTTCAGCGTGCCAACGTGCCAACGTGCCAACGTGAAAACGTGAAAACGTGAAAACGCGTAAACATGAAAACCTCCGACTTCGACTACGATCTTCCCCTCTCCTTCATCGCCCAAACGCCCAAGGAGCCGCGCGACGCCTCGGCCCTGCTCATCCTGCATCGTGACACAGGGGCGCTGGAACACACGGTCTTCTACAGCATCGGCAAGTACCTCCGCCCCGGCGACCTGCTGGTGCTGAATCGCACCCGCGTGCTTCCGGCCCGGTTGTTCGCGCGCAAAGCGAGCGGTGGGCGCGTCGAGCTGCTGCTCCTGCGGCGGGAGGATACAAATACGTGGGAATGTATCGTCGGCGGCAAGGGACTCAAGGCTGGCGTCGAGCTGCTGCTTGACGAGAATGGCCCCGACGCCGAGATCGTCACGGTGCTGGACGGGGCGCGGCGGATGGTGCGCTTTTCCCGCCCCATCGAGCTCTACCTGCCCCGCATCGGTCACGTCCCCCTGCCGCCCTACATCCACACGCCGTTGAAGAACCCGGAGCGCTACCAGACCGTCTACGCCCGCGACCCCGGCTCGGCCGCCGCGCCGACCGCCGGCCTGCACTTCACCCCGCGCCTGTTGGACGAGTTGCAAGGGCAGGGCGTCCGCCTCGCCTACCTCACCCTGCACGTCGGCCTCGACACCTTCGCGCCGGTAACGGAAGATGACCCCGCCCAGCACGAAATCCACACCGAGTGGTGCGAGCTGCCCCAGGAAACGGCGGATGCCATCAACCAAGCCCGTCAATCCGGCGGGCGGATCATCGCCGTCGGCACTACGTCTGCGCGGACACTCGAAAGCGCGGCGAAGCAGTCGTCAGTCGTCAGTCGTGAGTCGTCCGTTTCCCCTTACACGGGAAATACCAATCTCTACATCACGCCGGGTTACCAATTTCGACTTGTGGATTGCATGATCACCAACTTCCACCTGCCGCGCTCCACGCTCATCATGCTGGTCAGCGCATTTGCGGGACGGGAGAACATCCTCCACGCCTACGAAATCGCCAAGCGCGAGAAATACCGCTTCTACTCATTCGGCGATGCAATGTTTATTGTTTGAACCCCTCGCTTCGCTCAAGGCAGGCTGTTGGCACGTTTTCAAGTTAGAACGTTTAACTCGAAAACATGCCAACGTGTAAACATGTCAACTTGCCAACGTGTATCAAGCGAAAAATGGGATAAAATATGGTCAAGGCAAAACGTTTGGAGATTGTCACATGCGCGCCGTAGAGATCATCATCAAAAAACGCGACAAGGGTGAGCTGACTCGCGAAGAGATCGAGTTCTTCGTCCGGGGTTTTACGCGCGGCGAGATTCCTGATTACCAGGTTTCAGCCTGGGCGATGGCGGTGCTGCTCAACGGGATGACCCCGCGTGAGACCACCGATTTGACCCTCGCCATGGCTCACTCCGGCGCAGTAATGGATCTTTCTGACGTGGTCAAAATCGCGGTGGACAAACATTCCACTGGCGGCGTCGGCGATAAGACCTCACTGGTCGTTTTGCCGGTTGTCGCTGCCTGCGGCCTGCCGGTTGGCAAGATGTCTGGCCGCGGGCTGGGTTTCAGCGGCGGGACGCTCGACAAGATGGAATCCATCCCCGGCTACCGCTGCGATCTGACCACCGAGGAATTCAAACGCCAACTGAAAGAGACCGGCATCGTCCTGACCGGTCAGAGCCTCGATCTGGCCCCCGCCGACGGAAAACTCTATGCCCTGCGCGATGTGACCGGCACGGTGCAGTCCATCCCGCTGATCGCTTCGTCGGTGATGAGCAAAAAGATCGCCGCCGGGGCGCAAGCCATCCTGCTGGATGTCAAGGTCGGCTTGGGCGCGTTCATGCAAACCCTGGATGAGTCCCGTGAGCTGGCAAAGCTGATGGTGTCCATTGGCGAACTGGCCAGGCGCCGCGTGGTGACGCTGCTCTCGGATATGAACCAGCCGCTCGGCAACGCGGTCGGCAACGCCCTGGAAGTCCGCGAGGCGATAGAGACTCTCCACGGCGGCGGCCCCCCGGATTTTCGCGAACATTGCTTGACCGTTTCGGCGCACATGTTGACGTTGGGAGGCGTTGCCCCGCACCTCGCTGCCGGCCGCGCCCTGGCGGAGCGCGCCCTCGACGAAGGGCCTGCCTGGCAAAAATTCCGCGCCCTGGTCGCGGCCCAAGGCGGGGATGCGGCCTACGTGGACGATCCTGACCGTCTGCCGCACGCCAGGTCTGTCGAGGGGGTGAACGCGCCTCGAAGCGGATACCTGGCCCAGGTCCATGCGCGACTCGTGGGCGAGGCCTCGCTGGCGCTCGGCGCGGGTCGGATCCAAAAGGGCGACCTGGTTGAGCATTCCGTCGGCATCCTCGTCCATCATAAAGTTGGTGATTTCGTGGAAAAGGGCCAACCGCTCTTCACCATCCACGCCAATGATCCAGCGCGGCAGGCCGAGGCTCGGAAATGCGTCTTGAAGGCTCACCTGTGGAGCGATGAACCAGTTGCACCGCTGCCTATCTTTTATGATAACTGACCAAATTATCCTTGCATAATCGCGATTAATGGTGCATACTAACATAAGGAGCGCGCCATGACTAATGTTTCCTTAAGAGACTACAACCGCGAAATCGAAGGCCTCATTGAAAGTGGGCGTGTTGATGAGGCGCTTGGCCATTGCCAACACAGTTTGAAGACTTTTCCCATGTACATCGAAACATATCGTTTGCTGGGGAAGGCCCTCCTGGAGGTTCGCCGTTACGGCGACGCGGCGGACATCTTCCAACGCACTCTGATGGCTGTGCCGGATGATTTCGTCGCCCACGTTGGCATGAGCATCATCCGCGACGACGAAGCCAAGGCTGATGAAGCGATCTGGCACATGGAGCGCGCTTTTGAAATCCAACCTTCGAATCCAGCCATTCAGAGCGAGTTGAAACGCCTGTATGGGCGACGGGATGGCATCGAGCCGCGTAAAGTCCGCCTGACGCGCGACGCGCTGGCGAATATGTACACCCAGGGTGAACTCTATCATCAGGCCATTTCAGAAATCCGTTCAGTGATGGCCGAGGATGCAAATCGCCCCGACTTGCAGGTTATGTTGGCGCGCGCTTATTACCAGGCCGGGCAGAAGGTGGAAGCCACCGAGATGTCCATGGCTCTTTTGAAGAAGTATCCCTATTGCCTGGATGCATTGCGCGTTCTGGTGGATATCCTGCCGGGCACCGGTCGCGCCGAGGACGCCACGGTTTACCGTCAGCGCGTTGAGCAATTGGATCCTTATGCGGCCTTCGTGAAAGACTCAGTTTTTAAATCCGATCAAGTTGACGATTCGGCGGTTAGCCTGGGACGCCTGGATTTCCAGCCGGTTGATCAAGCAGAAGCGGTTCAACCAGGTTGGGCCTCCTCGCTGGGCATCCGCTTGACATCGGAAACTTTGCCAGAAGCCAGAGCGGAGAGAGCGCAAGCCTCGGTTTCGTTCGAGCCGCCGGCGTTTGCGCAACCTGCAGCCGCCAAGAGTGAGGCCGACATTCCGGATTGGCTTCGCTCTGCGGGTTGGCAGGAGTCCACCGGCGAGGCGCAGGACATGCTGCCACTGGACAGCGCAGCGGAGGCACAAGGCGACGAGCCGATTGCCCGGGCGGAAATCCCCGACTGGCTGACAGCCATGGCGCCATCCGAAGCCGCCGATCAGATGAACGTTCCCGAACCTGCTTCCCCCCAACCAACAGCGGAAACGAGGGCTGCGCGGATAACACCTTTCGAGGAAATTCCCGGAGAACCTGAGAAGGTCGCGGAGCGGCTTCCAAAACCGCCCCCTCCCTTCGAAGGTGTCAAAGCAGGCGCGGCTTACGAAGAGATACTGGAATCCACTCCGGATTGGATGAAAGGTCTGACATCACCGGAAGAGACGCCACCCCCGGTGTTGGCACCCGCCGCTCCAGTTGTGTTTGAGCAAGAACAGATTGAACCTGTAACTGCTGTTTCTGAGCCTCCATCCATAGAAGATCAGGATGCCGCCATGGCCTGGCTGGAAAACCTGGCTGCAAAACAGGGTGCAAAACCCGAAGAATTGCTGACCAGGCGCGAAGATCGTTCTGAGACCCCGCCCGAATGGGTGCGCAAGGAGATGGGGGCTATAACGGTTCAGCCTGCCGAGACCTGGCTGTCCAGCCTGCCCTCCGAGCCGGAGGCGAAAGAGGTGACGCAACCGGCTTTCGAGGAGCCTGCCTCTCCAGAATTCGCTGCGGAACCACCCGCAGCCGCCTTTATCGAGGCTGAGACGTTGTCCTGGCTGGATGGCTTGAGGGCTGAACAAAGTGCCAGCCCGGAAGAGCTACCGGTAACTGCGCCGGATTTGGAACAAGAAGCTCCGGTTCTTTCAGATTTTGTTGAACCAGTTGCAGGAACCCCCGAGATTCCAGAAACTATCCCAGTATTACCAGAAGAGGACGTCGCTTCATGGCTGAAGACCCTGGATGCTTCTGACCGGGCAGGCGCTGCCCTCTCGGAAGGACACCGGGACGGTGTGAGTTCGTCGAAGGGTGTTGCGCAGAAAGATGAAGAGTTACCCGATTGGTTGAGAGGTATTGCCCAGCCTATCTCGGTGGCTGAAGCCTCGAAAGAAGAGGAGTTACCCGAGTGGATGATTTCACCGGCCGCCCCGCAGGAGCCTGTTGAAGGATCAGGGATGGAAATCCCCGGCGAAGATGAGCGCGCCCCGATAGCGGCGATCCTTACACCGACGATCCCGGAAGAATGGCTGCCGGCTGAAACGATGGAGGTGGAGGCAACTGAACCCGCTGTTGTTGAACCTGAAGCACTCGCTCCTGAACTGGTTCAACCTGTCCCAGAGCCGGCTGCGCCTGCTACTCAACCGGCTTTATACCCGCTGCCCGGCGTGGTGGGTGAATTGGCTCGCGTGCCCAGTCAGGATAAAGATGCCGATACCCTGCAAAATGCACAAATAGCCCTGAAAAATGGAAATTTGAACGATGCCATGGCCGGGTATGCAAAGTTGATCAAGAAAAAGCGCTTGTTGGATGAGGTCATTCACGACTTGCGTGAAGGGGTGTATACCTTCCCTGTGGATATAATCATCTGGCAAACGCTGGGCGATGCTTATAACCGCGCCAACATGCTGCAAGAAGCTCTGGATGCGTATACGAAGGCGGAAGAACTGTTACGGTAACTGGCCGGCGGCTCAGGGCAGGCGCTGAGAGCGCATACACAATTCGAACTCGGAGGTAATTATGGAACGAACGTTAGTGCTTGTGAAACCGGATGGTGTCCAGCGCGGGCTGATCGGCGAGGTGACCAGCCGCCTCGAGCGCCGCGGGCTGCGCCTCGTGGCGGCCAAATTCATGGCTGTCAGCCGGGAATTGGCAGAGACGCACTATGCCATTCACAAAGGCAAAGCCTTTTATGATGGACTTATCTTATATATTACCTCCGCGCCGGTGATGGCGATGGTTTGGGAGGGGCCGAACGCGGTGGCGGCTGTCCGCCAGACGATGGGTTCGACTCGCCCGACCGAGGCCGCGCCCGGCTCGCTGCGCCACGACTTCGCCCTCGAAATGGGCCGCAACCTGACCCACGCCTCGGACTCTGTCGAGAACGGCGACCAGGAAGTTGCCTTGTGGTTCAAAGCGGGGGAATTGATAAGCTGGGAGCGATCCAACGATAAGTGGATTTTCGAGAAGTAACTCTCGATGGTGATTGTAAAGGTAAAGCGTCCCGCCGGGTTAATTATCCGGCGGGACGCTTAATTATTACGGTCAACGGTTTGGTTCAGCGGCAGCGGCGAGACCGGCGAGATTACTTCCCATTATATCTTTCCCAACCCGCGCAGCACTCTTTCCGGTGTGAGCGGCAATTCATCGAACCACACCCCCGTCGCATCGTGGACTGCGGCGGCAATTGCCGCGGCGAGCGGCAGGAAGGGCAATTCGCCCAGGCCGCGCGCTCCCCAGGGACCGATCGGACTGGGTACTTCGACAATCACCGAATCTACCGCATCGGGAATATCCAAAATGGTCGGGATGAGATAGGTACTGAGTTGGTCAGTCAGCACGTAACCATCTCTGGTGATGAAATTTTCCATCAGCGCATATCCCTGCGCCTGGACGACGCCGCCTTCGATCTGCCCCTCAACCAGGGCCGGGTTGATGGCTTGCCCAACGTCGTCAGCCGAGACGACGCGCAGTATCTTGATGAAGCCGGTCTCGGTATCCACTTCCAATTCGACGGCTTGAGCAACATAGGCATAGGCGAAGTTGGGCGTGGAGTATCCGCTTTCCTTGTCGAAGGGCGTCGTCTCCGGGGCGCGATAGGTATATTCGGCAATCGCCGGGCGTTCTTCGGCTTCCCATTTTGCCAGCGCGGCCTCGGCCGCGCCTTTCAAGGCATTCCCCGCCATAAGTGTCATCCGCGAGGCTGAGGCGCTGCCCGGGTTACCCATGCCGGCGCTGTCGGAGGTCATCAGCGTGACTTTTTCGAGCGGAACGCCAACCGCCTCGGCGACCATCTGCACCATCACCGTGTGCGTGCCCTGGCCGACCTCCGCGCCGGCGTGCGCGGCAACCACGCCTTCGATTTCTTCATCGCCGTGCAGCTCGACCCGCGCCCAGGAATTTTCTTTGTATCCAAAGCTGAAGCCCACATTCTTGAATCCGCAGGCAAAGCCGCGTCCACGTTTCAAGTTTGCAGGTTGCACGTTTTCACGTTTTACGTTTCTCCATCCATCAGGCTCTTTCTCCCAGCCCGCATGTTGAGCAGCCGCCTCGATGCAATGCAGGATGCTTACCGGACCCGGGACCGGCGTGCCGACCCCGAGCGTGTCGCCATCCCGGAGCGCGTTCCGTCTCCGCATTTCGACCGTATCCAGGCCAAGCTTTTCGGCCAGTTTATCCATTTGCATCTCGGCCATGAACAATGCCTGTGGCGCGCCGAAGCCGCGGAATGCGGCCGAGGGGATATTGTTCGTGTATACGCCGTAAACGTCGGTCTTGAGATTGGGAATGAAGTAAGGCCCTGTGGAAGTGATCGTGGTGTTGCCAAGCACCTTGTTGGATGTGTACATGTATGCCCCGCCGTCGGCGATGATCTCTGTCTCGGCTGCAACCAGTTTGCCGTCTTTGCTTGCGCCCCATTTGGCGCGCAGCCGCATGGGATGGCGCTTGCAATGCCCAATTATGGATTCCTTGCGGCTCCAGACGATCTTGACCGGGCGGCGGACGCCGAGCTGGTCGAGGCGCCAGGCTGCCAGCGCCAGCACGATCTGCACAGACATATCCTCGCGCCCGCCAAACGCGCCGCCAATGGCCGGGTAGATGACGCGCACCTCTTCATCGCTCACCCCAAGCGCATGGGCAATCTGGGCGCGGTCGGTGTGCGTCCATTGACCGCCGGCTTTAATGGTAACGCGTCCCTCTTCGTCAATGTAGGCCAACCCGGCCTCGGGTTGCAGGTAGGCATGTTCCTGGACCGGGGTGAAGTATTCGCTCTCGACAATGACTTCCGCTTTGGCGAAGCCAGCTTCGACATCCCCTTTGCGTAGCCTGTCATGCACGCAGATGTTGGTATCACCCAATTCGGGATGAACGAGCGGCGCTCCGGGCTGCATCGCCGCCAGCGGGTCGAAGACCGCTGGCAGCTCTTCATATTCGACGTGGATCAAGTCACGGGCGTGCGCGGCGGCTTTTTCGGTTTCCGCCACCACGATGGCAACCTGATCTCCAATAAAACGAACTACATCCGGGGCTACCCTGCTCCCTTTTTCCCCTTGCCCCCGCCCGCACAATACCGGCTGGTCGTTCCATTGCAAGCCATACTCGTTGACCGGCACATCTTTCGCCGTGAAAATTGCGACCACGCCCGGCGCGGCCTCAGCTTGCGTGGTGTCAATCTTTACTACGCGGGCATGAGGCCGTCCGGCGAAAAGGATCTTCATCTGCAACATACCTGGCATCGAAAGGTCGCCAGAATATTGGGTTTCGCCGGTGACCTTGCCGGGCGCGTCGACGCGGGGAAGGGATTGGCCGACCCACAGGGTGCTTCGCGTCAGTGACATGTTTCAACTCCGCTTATCGTTTGGGTGTGTTTCAAATGAATTGAAGTAAGAACGTCCCGAAGGTTTTGCTGAGAAAATTTGATCGTTTTTGCCAACCTTCGGGACGGTTTCAACTGAAATGAAACACACCCTTATCGTTTGTATGGTTTTGGTCTATGTCTCGAGGGCGGGGCGTCCAGGGCGGAATAGCGCGGCGGGCCCAAGCCTCGATAGATAAAAGCGTAGACGGTCGAGGAAAAACCCGTGAGCAGGAGCAAAATCACCACGAAGAACACCAATATGGCTATTGGATGACTAAAGTTCGCCATCGGTCTGGCAATGCCGGCTAAAAATGGGATTTGCCAGACCCAATCGGGAAATTTTATATAGCCGAGCCATTCGGCCGGGATCGGCCAACGCTGGCTCAGTCCGTAATTCACCAGTAAGACTGCGCCCGCATAGGATACCAGCGGGACAATTATGATCAAAAGGCAACCAATTCCGCGCCAGATTGGATGCACCACCCCCCGGCGCTTGTGTTCTGGACGTTTGTATATTGCGTATTTTCCCATATCTTTTCGTGTCCTCGTGCTCCCGTTATTTGGGGGTTGTATCCTTCGTCATCAAATTTATACAGGCGTTTCGGCGATTACACTCGCAGCCTCGATTGCTTTCACGATTTTGTAGTATCCCGTGCAGCGGCACAAATTGCCGGTGATCGCCTGCATAATCTCGTTACGCGTAGGTTGCGGTTTTTCCTCTAACAGTTTCGCCGCCGACATCAGGAAGCCAGGCGTGCAGTAGCCGCACTGCACCGCGCCATCCCGTATGAAGGCCTTCTGCACCGGATGCAATTCATCCCTTCGACTTCGCTCAGGACAAGCCTTCATCCCTCCGTCTTCATCTTTCATCTTTCCTTTTTCATCTTTTACCGAAAGCCCTTCCACTGTCACCACCTCCGCGCCGTGGGCGCGCGGCGCCGGCACCAGGCAGGCCATCACCGCTTTGCCGTCCAGATATACTGTGCACGCCCCGCACTCGCCCTCCGCACAGCCTTCCTTCGTGCCGGTCAGCCCGGCCTCTTCACGCAGCAATCTCAACAGGGTCTTATCCTGGCCGCTTGTGAAGGTGTATTCCTTGCCGTTGATCTTTGTTTGGATGGCCGACGTGTGACTAGTGACACGTGACGTGCCAACGTGTGACGTGCCAACGTGTGACGTTTTTCCCCACAGCAGCACCGGATCGGACGGGAACCCGGCCTGCTCGCCTCGACCAGGCCCGGCGCTAGCTTCACCATCCGCGCAGGCGCGCAGCCCGCGCAGGGTCATCACGCGTACCATTGCGAGCCGATATTGTGCCGAGCCACGCAGATCGTCAATCGGGCGGGCGGCTTTCGCTGCCAGTTCAGCCGTCTGGGCGATAACCTCGGCGGTTAGTTCTTTGCCGGCCAGGTAGCTCTCTGCCTCGGGAGCGTGGATGATGGTCGGCGCGACCGCGCCCAGGGTGATGACAGCTGAGATAACGCGCAGCCGAGCTAGCCCTGAGCCGCCGGGTTGAGCCTGTCGAAACCCTGTCGAAGGGTCGAAGGTCAAGAGGAGCGCCACGTTGACAACCGAAATGGCCTGAGCGCGGCGCAGGGCGAGTTTCATAAAAGCCCCGCGCTGGTTCTCCTTCATTGCCGGGAAAGCAATGTCCACCAGTATCTCATCCGGGCGGATAACAGTTTTTCGTACCCCGGTGTAAAACTCGCTCAATGGCACTCGCCGCTCACCGCTCGATGACTTGAGCATCAGCCAGGCGCCCAGTGCCATCAGGGGGGTTATCGTGTCGTTGGCCGGCGAGGCGGTGACGAGATTGCCGGCCACCGTCCCCCGGTTGCGGATTTGCGGCGCGCCCACTTCCCAGGCGGCACGTGCCAGGGGATAGGCGCGCTCACGCAGCAGCTTGGAGGCCGCGCAGTGGTTATGGGTCACCAATGGCCCGAGGTGGATGACCTCCTCCTCGTCCAGAGTGATGCAGTCCAGGTCCGGGATGCGGGTGACGTCAACCAGTGTCTCGATCTCTTTGCGGAGGCCGCGTTCCAGCTCGAGGATCAGGTCGGTCGCTCCGGCGACGATGCGGGCGCGTGCGCCATTTTCAGCCAGGATGCGGGTTACTTCTTCTATGGAGGCGGGGGTGATATATTGATTCCACATGGCTCTATTAAACCACAAAGTAGCGTAAGATGCCACCTTACGCTACTATCAGCGGCCTTACGGCCTAGTTATTGTTACGCTGCACTACCCGTGAGGACCTGGTAGCGACGATCGTATGTCTCGATGACCTGGCGCGCCAGTGTGTCCACGTTGCGGATGGCGGCCTTGAGACCCTCGCCGCCTATCGAGGCCTCGACTGTGTCCAGTCCGAGGTTGACCTGAGCGGCGAGGTCGAAGAAAGCCGCGTCGAAGGCGTAGATCTGCTCCAGTTCCTTCTCGTTGATCTTGACCGCATCGAAGAAGCCGGAATAGCCGTAGGAGGCATTCTTGATCCGGTCGCTGAAGGTGCGCAGCTTTAGCGCGACCGAGTCGATCTCGTCCAGAAAGTCAATCTGGCCTGCGCCGCCGATATCTTTCTGCATGGCTGAGGCGCGAACGGCGAGTTCGGTGTAGCGCAAGGCAACCTGGTCGCGGAGCAGTTTATCCGCCGCGCGGCGGTTGGTGCGCTCGATGTAACCGTTGAATCCGGGAACGTAGCTCAACAGTTTCTTGAAGATGTCCTGCTGCCCTTTGACAGTTTCGAAAAGGTCGCTCATGGGTTCCTCCTGGGAAGAATAGGTAAGTGCTGTTGGCTGGCTGGCACCATTATAGCCTGAGTTTGCAGTTATAATCAAGCCGTCGTACATTCTTATTTACGCCGATTATTCGGGAAAGTTGTGTGAGGAACTATGAACAAGGAAATGACCGAACTTTTGGAAATGGTCGAGAACAGCGTGCGCATGGATGGCGAGCGCGCCGCAGTGGTGGATGAAGGAAAATTGCGCCAGACTGTCCACCTCTGGGCGGAGGTCTCGGCGCTGGGGACGGGCGCTCGTCAGGGCTGGGCGCGCTGGCTGGTGCGCGCTGCGGCGCTTGACCTGGGCATCGTCCCGGCTTCGATCCACGAATTGTACATGGCGCGCGGCCGCGGCCAGACCGCCATGACCTGGGCCACCCCCGCTTTCAACCTGCGCGCCCTGCCATTCCATTGCGCGCGGGCGATGTTCCGCGCCGCCCATAAAATTGACGCCGGGGCATTCATCTTCGAGATCGCCCGTTCCGAGATCGGTTATACCGAACAGCGCCCGGCGGAATACGCCACGAATATCCTGGCCGCCGCCATAGCCGAAGGCTTTCGCGGCCCGCTCTTCCTGCAGGGCGACCATTTCCAGGTTTCAGCCAAGCGTTACGCCTCCGCTGAAGAAGCGGAAATCAGCGCGCTGCGTGACCTGATCCATGAGGCCATCGCGGCCGGGTTATTCAATATTGATATCGATACTTCCACCCTGGTTGACATCAGTAAGCTGACCGTGCCTGAACAGCAAAAAGTGAACGTGGAACTTTCGGCGATGTTCTCGGCTCACATCCGCGCCCTCGAGCCGCAGGATGTGACCATTTCCATCGGCGGTGAGATCGGCGAGGTGGGCGGCCACAACTCGACAGAAGAAGAATTGCGCGCCTTCATGGACGGTTACAACGCCGGACTCGCCAGACTGACCCCCGGCGCGGCAGGCCTGAGCAAGATCAGCATCCAGACCGGCACCTCGCACGGGGGCGTTGTCCTGTCGGATGGCTCCATCGCCAAAGTCAAACTGGATTTCGACACGCTGCGCAATCTCAGCCGTGTGGCCTGCTCGGCTTATAGTTTGGGCGGTACGGTTCAGCACGGCGCCTCGACCCTGCCGGAGGAGATGTTCAACAAGTTTGTCGAATACGAGGCTGTCGAGGTTCATCTGGCGACCAACTTCATGAACATGTTCTACGACCTCATTCCGGCCGACCTGCGCCTTGAGATGTATGCCTGGCTGGATGTCAATTCCGCCGCGGAGCGCAAAGCGGATATGACCGACCAACAGTTCTATTACAAAGCCCGCAAGAATGCCATCGGCCCCTTCAAGTCTCAAACCTGGGCTTTGCCGCAGACGGTCAAGGAGGGACTGGGCGCGGCCTGGGAAGCACAATTCGACAAGTTGTTCCACCTGCTGGGCGTGGCCGGAACGCGGAGTGAAGTGGAAAAATATATCCGCCCTGTGGCCGTGTATCCGAAACCAGCCGACTACCTGGGCGAAACGGCCGGCGACGAGAAGGTGGACGATTTGGCGGACTGATGTTATTCGAGATTTGCCATCCGCCCTCCGCCATCCGCCATCTGCCAATCGTAAATCGCCATGCCTGCTTCTGACCAGGGCGTAGACCGCGAGCGTTACATGCTCATTCCCCGCACCTTGATCTTTCTCAGGCGCGGGGATTCTGTCCTGTTGATCAAGGGCGCGCCCCACAAACGCCTGTGGGCGAACAAATACAACGGCTTGGGCGGTCACGTCGAGCGCGGAGAGGATTTGCTTTCGGCTGCCCGGCGCGAGCTGCGCGAGGAGACAGGTCTCAGCGCTGATCCTTCGGCAGCCCTTCGGCAGGCTCAGGGTGACAGCTCAGGACAAGGCTTATGGCTGTGTGGAACGGTGGTGGTCGAGACGGGCGAAAATCCCGGCATTGGAATTTTCGTGTTTACCGGCGAGTGCCTGCAGGGTGAGCCGAAACCGTCCGCCGAGGGGACGCTGGAATGGGTACCTTTTGCCGAGGTGCCCAATCTCCCCACTGTAGAAGATTTACCCATTTTGCTAGCGCGCATCCGGCAAATGAAGCGCGGTGATCCGCCCTTCTCGGCGCGCTCGTTCTACGACGAGCGGGGAAGGCTGGTTGTTCGATTTCAATAGGCAGCAGGTGGGGCGCGCCTGGCAGGTGCGCCCCACCTTGCGCCTTGTTTAGATGTTCCAGCCGTGGGCGCGGGCTTCGGTTTCCAGCGCAGCGACGCGCTGCTCCAGCGTCTGCGGCGGGGGAGGCGGAGGCGCAGCGGCATATCCGACCCAATCCCTCAGGTCATTCACCGTTCCCGGGAAAACGTTGATATCCATTGCGCGATTGGATCCCGGCACGATGAGCCTGTCGCCCGAACACTGCCACATACGGATGGCGCCCGGGCATTTGTTGGCGTTGACCGGCGGCCATTGGAGTTGGCCGATCATCGTGCGCAGTTGCGCCCAACTGACGTTGATCTTGTTGGGCGGATACATGGCATAGGGATACTGCGCCCACCAGTAATCCACCTTCGGCCAGGGGGTGACAGAGCTGATGAACCACTCGGCAGTGTAAACGTGTATCTTCCACCTGGCCTGCGCCAACTGCATGAAAGCCGCCAACTGCGCGCCATACGCGGCCGGGGAAACGTCGGCTTTTCTCACTTCCACGTCCACTGCGACCGCTGGGCAGCCTGGCATGTTGGCCGCCAGCCAATCGAAGTTAGCTTTGCCCGAGACCCACGGGTTGTAGACAAAGTAAGGCCAGCGGACGAACGCGGTCGCCTCCGCCCATTGCTTGTCGAAGCCTTCATCTTTATGGTGCCCCCCCTTTATGTCGTTGAGGCGAATAACCATGCCAGTGACGCCTCCGGCGAGAAGCTCGGCCTCGTTGATCTCCAACTGGCCTTCCCAAACGTCGAGAACTAGCTGATAGTTTTCCATGCTGATATGTCTCCTTTCTGAAAATCCTGGATATGGATGCGGCTCGGCACGACGCCCCAAGCCGTTTGCTTAGTTCTCTTCTTCTTTCCAGATGTTCAGCCACATCGTGAAAGTGCTGCCCTTACCCGGCTCGCTGTGTACTTCCAGCCTGCCTTGATGCTGCTCGATGACCTGTTTGGTGATCGCCAGCCCCAGGCCGATGCCCCGAAAACCTGCCCGCTGCTGCGGTTGCGGTGGTAGAAGCGGTCGAAGATGCGCTGCAGAGTCTCCGATTGGATGCCGATGCCCTGGTCGCTGACCGATACGACGACCTGCTCCCCCTCCTTCCGCAGGCGGACCTCCACCCTGCCGCCGTTCGGGCTGAACTTGACGGCGTTGTCCACCAGGACGGTCAGCGCCCGCTCCAGGTGTTTGGCGTCTCCCAAAACGGGAAGCAGGCCCGGGTCCGCTTCGAGGCGGACACGCACCGATTTTTTTCTCGCCCGTTGCGTGCATTTGTCCGCCACATTGTGCGCGATCTCGAGCATGTCCAGCGGCTCGAACTTGCCCAAGATCAAATCCATCTCTTGCAGGAATAGAATGTCGTTGACCAGCGCGGCAATCTGCCCGACTTGACGGGAGATGGTTTCCAGAGCGATGTTCAGATTTTTGGGCGGTATTCCGGCTTTTTGGATCAACTGCAGGTAGCCGCCGGCCGCGATGAGCGGTGTGCGCAACTGGCGGGCGATGTTGGCCAGGAATTCGCGGCGCGCCATCTCCTGCTCGGCCAGTTTGCGATATGCCAGGGCCAGCTCGCTGGTGCGCATGCGCAGATCGTCTATCGTCATTTGATCGTTCTCGCTCAAGCGGCGGCCGATCTCGCGCACCATTGCCCACGAGACACTGCTGCTGCTCCTTAGCACCCGGTCGAAGGCATCCTTGTCCATTTCCAGGACGACGAGCGGGGTGAGCGCCTTGACCGTTGCGGCGCGCGGCGCGCTTTGAACGAGCGCCATTTCACCGAAGTACTCGCCTGGCCCGAATTTCGTGATCAGGCGCGCCTCGCGGTCGTTGATGACCCTGGTGACCTCGACCTCGCCCTCCAGGATCAGGTAGAACGTTTCCTCGAGCGCCTTTTCGTGGCAGAGAATGGTCTCAGCCGGATAGCTCCTGAGCTGGCTGTTCGCGACCAGCGTTGCCACCTCTTCGGGGGAGGTGCCGGGAAAGGCGCGTTGGACGATCTCGCCCGGCGCGCGGCTGGTGGTCATAGCTTGTAACCAATCTTGCGCAGGAAGCCCTTGCGCCAGGCGATGCCGCTTTCGTCTTCGATGCCTTTGGGCGACGAGCCGTCTATCACGCCCAGGATGCCGCGACCCTGATCCGTTTCGGCCAGGATGACCTCGGTCGGGTTGGCGGTGGCGCAGAAGATGCGGCAGACTTCCGGCACGGTCTTGAGCGCGTTCAGCACGTTGATGGGATAGAAGCCCTCGCCGAGGAAGACGATGAACGAATGCCCCGCGCCGATGGCCTGGGCGTTCTTCTTTGCCAGCTCGATCATGGCCTCGTCCGTGCCAGACCAGCGCACCAGGCACGCGCCGGAGGCCTCACAAAAGGCCAGCCCGAATTTTATCCCCGGCACGGCGTTGATCAGCGCTTCGTGGATATCCTCCACGCTCTTGATGAAGTGTGTCTGGCCGAGGATGAAGTTGATGGTTTCGGGTTTTTCGATTGGGAGGGGGATGAGGTGCATGGGGGAAGACTCCTGTTTTAGTTCGCCGAGACTTGCGGCGTCATTGTATACACATGCACTTCTTGTTCGAGCCTGCCCTGCAGGTGGTCTTTCTCCACTTCAAGGTCATATCGGGTTTGAAGATTCATCCAAAACCGCTCCGATAGCCCAAAATATCGCGATAGCCTTAGCGCCGTATCGGGAGTTATTGCACGCAAACCGTGAACGATTTCATTGATGCGCCGCGCAGGGACGCCAATATCTTTTGCTAACTTGTATTGGCTGATGTTCATTGGCTTGAGAAATTCTTCTATCAGGATTTCTCCAGGATGAATGGGGGAAAGCATTTCATTCATTTTATGCTGCTCCTTCTCGAAAAATTACCGGTAGAAAACGATCAGTGATAATCCGTGATTTCCACATCGTAAGCATTTCCCTCTTTCCAGACAAAACAAATTCGCCATTGGTCATTGATACGAATACTATGCTGCCCTTCTCTATCACTCGATAGTTTTTCAAGGCGGTTTCCCGGTGGAACGCGTAAATCTTGTAAAACTTCAGCCGCGTCCAAAATCTCTAATTTCAAACGCGCGGCGCGCTGCACGTTTTGAGGCAGTTTTCGTGAATACGTGCGCCGAAACAGTTTTTCGGTTTCCTTGTCCGCGAAGGTCCTTATCATTGGCAATATAATAACGCTGAACGTTATTGACGTCAAGCGTTATGTAAGCCATTCATATTCCCGTGACCAGCGCCTCGTGGATATCTTCCACACTCTTGATGAAGTGCGTCTGGCCGAGGATGAAGTTGATGGCTTCGGGTTTTTCGATGGGGAGGGAGGTGAGGTGCATAGGGGAGACTCCTCATTAGCAGTTATCAGCGAATTGCCTTCGGCGAAACGGATAAGCGGATGGACCCGCGCCTGAGAAATGCCTTTGGGTATCCGCTTATCCGCTCCACATCCGCTGGCAGGCAATGGATACGTTTCGGCGATACTGCTCTTGGCGGCACATGATCCTGTTCCTTGCTTCGCTCTTATGCCATCACAACTTCAACGCCATTTGCCCAAAGTTCGTACTCGCTCAGACAAAGACTGCCAGCGGATTGCCTTCGGCAAAGCGGATGAGCGGATGGACTCGCGCCCGAGAAACGCTTCTGGTTATCCGTTTATCCGCTCCACATCCGCTGGCAGGCAATGGATACGTTTCGGCGATACTGCTCCTGGCGGCGCATGATCCTGCTCCTTGCTTCGCTCTTATGCCATCACAACTTCAACGCCATTTGTCCAAAGTTCGTACTCGCTCAGACAAAGAGCTCCCAGCGGATTGCCTTCGGCAAAACGGATAAGCGGATGGTGCCGTCATGGCCCACCGATATCCGCTTATCCGCTATCTATCCGCTGACAGCCGTTGCCCTGCCCAGAGGGTGAGCACTTTTCATAGAACACCAAAAGCGTGCTCCCGTATTTTCGCTCGTCGAATTCTTCCAGGTTCTTCAAAGCCAGTTCTTGATATTCCTTTGGGTGGATTTGCGCAATGACCCACGCGCCCTCGCTCAACCAGCCGGGATTGGCATCCAGCGCGTGCAAGGCCTGCGACCACATCTCCTTAAACTGCGGCGGGGCGATGTAAACATAATCGAAGGCGCGGTCGGGCGGGGAAGCCAGCATGGCGAAGGCGTCGCCGCGCCGCACCTCGGCCCGCGCGCTGAACCGGCAGTGGTCGAGGTTCCAGCGGATGGTCTCGACCGCCGCCCGCCCCAGGTCGCTGAAGCGGACAAAAGCCGCGCCGCGGCTGAGGGCTTCGATGCCAACCGCGCCCGTGCCGCCGAACAGGTCCCACCAGGCGGCGTCCACCACATCCCCCGCGAGGATGTTGAACAGGGCCTGCTTGACCATATCGGTCACCGGGCGGGTGGTGTCGCCGGGGACGTCGCGCAATTTGCGACCCTTGGCGGTTCCAGAAATAACTCTCAGGCTCATTTTGAACCGTAAACCGTAAAGCGTGAAACGTAATTTACTTTTTACGCTTTACGCATTACGTTTTCCTCCTCTACGGATTGGCGCGCAGTCACAATATTCCCATGCGGGGCGATAACCGGCACCACGCAGCCCGTGCCGAGGATGAATCCCCGGCCTTTGGTCTGCTGGATGGCGTCCGCCGCTTCTTTTTGGACCTCGGAACTGCTGCCAAAAACGATGCTCTTCTGGCTGATCCCGCCGCACAGCGCGGGACAGACCTCCGAGTTCTCGAAGAACTCGGAGGTCTTGGCTTCGCGCAAGGACGGCGGCGTTTCGCGGTCGTGCCAGTTGACGATAGGGAACAGGTGATCAGGGAAGAAAGGAATCAGGTCGAAGTAGATATTGAGTCCGTGCAGGTGGAGCAGGTTGCACCAGAGAGCAGTTGCAGGTTGTAAAGTTTGCAGGTCGAAATGAAGTCCGAAGGATTTGTATTCATCGAGGGTGAGCAGGCTTGCCTGGGCGTGCTGAATGGCATAGAAAATTCCGTCTATGCCGGTCTCGATGGCGGCCGCGACGAAACGGCTGGTGGTCGCGGCGATGGTTGCCAGTCCCATCATAACTGAATCTGGATATTGGCGCAGGTGAGCGATCAGCGTTTCGCCGCCGGCCAGATTCTTGGCTTGGGCTAATGGACTGAATATTGTTTGCAGGAGAGGCGTTTCGGGGTCAAGTCCACGCTTGATTAAACGGAGGCAGGCCAGTTGTCCCGCGAGATGCGGCGCGGAGGGGTCAAGGACGGGCAGGCGTTCCCAATCCTGCGGCGTCTGGATGACGCGTTTGGTGTAGCGCCTTGTCCCCTCACTGTGACCTTCCCAGGCATCCTCCGCGCCCCAATCCTTCAGACAAAAAGACGAGGCCGGGGTGACTTTGACCAGGTCGAAATCGTAGCTGCGTTGGAAGTGCAGCGTGGCGGCGGCCAGCGTTTCGGGCGACTGGTCGTCAACGGGAAAATGCCGCCAGAGCGCAATCGGCGGGCGATCTAATGCCGGGTCGTCGGCGAGACAGGCCTGCAAACGTTCGCGGTGGGTGAGGGGCATAGTCATTTCTGCGCCAACCGCCTCTGTTGCCTCTCTTTGGCGGCCTGCATGCGGGCTTTCTCGGCTGGATTTTCAGCGATAAGCGGCGGTACAGGCGCCGGCTTGCCGTCCTCGCCCAGCGCCACGTAGACCAGATAGGCTGTGTTGGTGTGCGTCCGCTCGCCGGTGATCGGATTTTCGGCGACGACCTGCACCTCGACTTCCATCGAGGTGCGCCCGGTATAGGTCACCTCGGCGGTCAAGCTGACCAGGTCGCCGATGCGGATGGGCTGGCGGAAGACCATCTGGTCAATCGCCACAGTGACCACCCGCTGCTGGGCATGGCGCATACTTGCCAATGCGCCGGCTTCGTCAACCAGTTTCATGATCCAGCCGCCGTGAACGTTTCCCAGCAAGTTGGCTTGTTCCAACTGCATCAACTGGGCGATGGTGATGCGCGAGGCGCGCATGGGTTTGGGAGGTAAGGTATCGGACATGGGCAACCGCCTTTTACGTTTCACGGATCACGTTTTACCTGTTGCGTAAAGCGTAAAACGCAAAACGTAAATGTGTGTCGTTAATCCAGATCCTCCCGCAAATCGCCCGCATCTAACGTGTGCAGTCGTTCAGGCTCTTCAAGGAGGATGTCCATCGTATCTTGATAAAGTTCGCTCATCAGCGGGGCGAGTGGGAACGTGGCCGGCGGATAGACTTTTGACGGGCGGGCCGCTGGTTCTAGCCGCGGCCGGGTGATTTCGAGCACACGCTTGCGTAGGATACGCGGGTCGCGATTAAGGTAACCGACGTAAAAACCAAGCACGGAATAAACCTCACGTTCGGGGGTCACAAAGCCGACCCACTCGCCTTGCAGGTTGAAGAGGTGTGGGTAGACCAGAAAAACCTCGACATCGCCGCGCGAGGTGTAGATGGGGATGAGGGGCTTTCTGTTATCCATGGTTGTTTCCTGCTGGTACTTGCTGCGCTGTCTCAGGGGCCGCGCTATTGCGAAATGAATTTCGCGTTACGCGTCCACATCATTATACGTCCAATAACGGTTGACGAAGAAATTCCACAAAAGGACCACACTAACTGCAATAGCCAGGGCGAGATTATGCCCCAGGAAGTCTGGAGAGATGGAGGCAGGCAGCGCGATCAAGGCGAACATCCGGCGCAGCGGCGCTTCAAGCCCGGCAAAAAGCGGCGTGCGGATGGCCAGGCCGACCAGGTTGACCAGTGTGAATTGGGTCAACTGGCGGTGGATCGGCTTGGAGCGGGAATCCGGGTAGGTCCAGAAGCGGTTCCAGAGAAAATTGTTGACCACCGCCGCAGTGAAGGAAATCACGCTTGCCAGGACAGCCGGAACGTGCAGCACCAAGGTGAGCAGGTTGAAGGCGCCGAAGTCTACGACCGCGCCGGTTACACCAACGATCAGGAAGCGCAGGAAACGAGTTTGCTCCTGGGAGTTCGTCAGAAGAATCATACTAAGCCCAGTTTCTCCTTGAAATACGGGATTGTCCGGCAGACACCTTCTTCGAGGTTGATCTTCGCTTCCCAGCCCAATATGTTGCGGGCGCGGGTGATGTCGGGTTGGCGACGCTGAGGATCATCTCCCAGCCGGTCTTTTTGCTTGAAGACGATGCCAGCCTTGTTGCCGATGATGCGGTTGATGCTTTCAGCAAATTCGAGCATGGTCATTTCAAACGGGTTGCCAATATTGACCGGCCTGTGTTCGTCGGAGATCAGCAGCCGGTATATTCCATCCACCATGTCATCTACATAGCAGAAGCTGCGGGTTTGTGAGCCATCGCCATAAACGGTCAAAGGCTCGCCGCGCAGAGCCTGTTGGATGAAGTTGGGTACTACCCGGCCATCATCCAGGTGCATGCGCGGGCCGTATGTGTTGAAAATCCGCGCGATGCGCGTGTCCACGTTGTGATAATTATGATAGGCCATGGTCAAGGCTTCGGCGAAGCGTTTGGCTTCATCGTACATCGAACGCGGCCCGACCGGGTCGGTGTGACCCCAGTAGGTTTCTTTTTGTGGGTGTTCCTGTGGATCGCCGTATATTTCGCTGGTGGAAGCAAGCAGGAAACGCGCCGCGTGGGCGCGGCACAACCCCAGGCAGTTATGCGTGCCAAGCGCGCCGGCTTTCATCGTCTGGATTGGCAGGTTGGGATAGCCAAATGGCGAGGCCGGGTTGGGGCTGGCCGGCGAGGCGAAGTGCAAGACCGCATCAATCTTGCCGGGAACAAGGATGAAATTAGAAACATCATTTCGATAGAACGCGAATCTCTCATTACCGGCCAGGTGGGCGATGTTATCCGGGTTGCCGGTAATGAAATTGTCCATCCCGACCACCGCGTGACCTTCGGCCAGCAGGCGATCGCAGAGATGTGAACCCAGGAATCCGGCCGCGCCGGTGATTAGAATACGCATGGTTACCTCGTGAAGAGTGAAGAGTGGAGAGTGAAGAGTGAAGAGTGACGAGTGATACGTGATGGGCGATTACTTCCAGTCAATGCGGCTGAGTGAGCCATCGCCCGTGATCTGCTGCGCCTGGCCGCTGGCCGCATCCACCAGCCACAGGTTGCCCTGGTACAGAACGGCCAGGAAGTCGCCCTGGCCTGGGATCGCTTCCGGCGCCCAAAGCGGCGTCTGCGGATCGAGGCCGGTCAAGCCTGGGGCGGGGAAGAGCCGCTGCCGGTTCGAGCCGTCGCGATCCATCACCACCAGGCGATAGCGGCTGGTTTCGCTCTGGGTTGGAAAGATGGCCTCCAGATAGGCAACGCGGTAAGCCTTCTCCGTCCCATCCATCCGCAGCGGCGACACCGCTGGATAAGCGAACATCCCGGCTTGTTGAGCCAGACGGACGTTCGCAGGGTTGACCAGCGAAAGTCCGATCAAATCGAAGAAGGGCGACTCCTCGGGGCTGACCAGACCCGTCGGTGGGGCGTGGGTGACGAGGAACAGGGTTTCCCCGTCCGCGCCCCAGGCCAGGCTGGGGATCCAGGCCCAGTCGCCGTGAGTGTTGAGGGGGGTGATATCCAACCAGGGGGTCAGCGAACCGCTTTCCAGCTCCACGAAGCCGACGCCGTCGGGCCGGATGTATGCCAGTTGTGAGCCGTCCGGCGACCAGGCGAAAGTCGTCCCCCACCAGCTGTAGATTCCACCGGTATTCGCCTCGACGATCATTTTGGGCTTGACCACCACACCGCTGGGGCTGAAGGTGACGGTGTAAAGGTCGTTATTGGCCTGCCAGCCCGGCGCGGTGGCGCGTGGCTCGACGGTCGAGTAAGCGACCGTATTAGCCTGGCCGGGCACCCAGCCGGCAAAGTGTATCACGTTGGATACCTTCAGGTTGATCGGTGTCGAGGTCTGGCTGACCGTGTTGATAACCCACAAAGTGTTTTTTTCTTCCTGCAAGGATTTGGTGGATTTACGGGTGAAGAGCAGCCAGCTGCCATCCGGTGAGAGAGCAAAAATGCGCCCGTCCAGGTCGCCGGTAGTGACCAGCGGCTTGCGGTTGGCGGTCGAATCCTCCATCAGCCAGGCGTTGCCTGCGGAGAGGTAAGCCAGCTTGCCGGGAATGAGCAGGGGCGCGAAAGGCGTTTGCACGCCGAGCATGACGATCTCCGGCGTGGGCGGCTGAAGGATGACTTCCTTGACGACCGAACTGCTCGACTCCACGCCGTCCTCGTAGACGCGGCGGTAGGTTAATTCCTTCAATCCATTCTGGCCGGCTTGGATCAGGCGAGTTTCACCGGCTGGGAGCAACTCGCTGCGTTGTTCCTGATGTTCGAAAGGGATGACAACCTGTCGGGTTTCAAATTCCTCGCGGACGCGTTGCACGCGCACCGAATCGCCCCCTGAAAGGACGGTGTAAGCTGGCGGGTCGAGGCGATCCAGATTGCCCACCGTAATCCCGGCCGCAGTGATGGCTTGTTGAACCGTGCTTCCCGCCGGGATGTTGACCGGCTGCATCGCGCCATCCGCCTGGATGTTGACCGTAATGTCCGCTTGTGAAACCTGGGGCGGGCGGCAGCTGGTTAGGATCAGCAGGCAGACAATGAGTAGGAATGGCAGGCAATATTTAACGCGAATGCCGCGAATAAGCGAATTACGCGAATGGTTATTAAGTTCCATTCGCGTCATTCGCCCATTCGCGATATTCGCGTTGAGAGAATTAAAACGGTAAAGTGTTGAAAAAATCCCTGCCATGCGGATACTGGTATAATCCAAGCGCTATTTTATCCGCCCGACGATGACCATGGCCCCATCTGCGACCGTGATGCTTTCCAGCCTGAAGCCAGTCGCGAGCGGGCCTAAAGAACCGGTGTAGGCTTCCTCGATAATGGCCGTGACAGCCTCTTTCATGCCATTCGGGACCGGCAACGGGCCGAAGTCGGCGGAGGTCAAGACAATTGTCAACTGGCCTTGTTCATCAACGCCAGCCGTCAAGATGAAATTGACCGTAACCTGGAAATTGCCTTGTGTTGCGGTCCCGTAGATGCGGATTTGCCCTTCCCGCAAGTACACTTGTGGATTGGTGATGAAAGGGCTGCTTTGTTGCTGAAGCTTGAGGGCCAGGTAGGAGGTCAGTTGGGTTTCGGTGATGACCAGCGTCACCTCGCCAGACACTGCACCGGCGGCGACAGCTGTCTGGATGGCTTGATCCAGGCTGCCCACAGCCTCAGTCGAGATCGGGATGGCCGGGGTCGGGTAAGCCGGCCCGCCGACATTGATCACGCAGGCCAGGGTCGCCAGCATCAGGGCGAGTGCTACCAGGATGATTTTTTTCTGAGCGATCATTGATATTTCTCCAAGCGTTATTCGTTGCCGTCTCGCACCGGCGTGCCGCCGGTGTTCGCGGCATCAGCGAAGCGATCCTGTGGACGAACGGTGTCACGGGAGCTATTATAGCATGAGCGATTCCAAAAACCCCCAAAAGTTGGATTTAGCCGCTTCTCTGGAAGCTTTGCTCTTCGTTACGGCGGAACCGGTCCCCCCGGCGCAACTGGCAGCCGCGCTGGAAATTTCGGCTGCGGAGGCGGAAGCCGGCCTGGACGAACTGGAAGAAGCACTGCGGACGCGTGGCCTGCGTCTGCAGCGCCACGCGGGACGCGTCCAACTGACCACCGCCCCGGAAACCGCTGAACTGATCGAGCGTTTCCTCGGCCTGGAGTCAACCAGCCACCTGAGCCGCGCCGCGCTGGAGACGCTGGCCATTATCGCTTACCAGCAGCCGGTCACCCGCCCGCAGGTGGAAGCGGTGCGCGGCGTCAATAGCGATGGTGTGATGAAGAGTCTGTTCGGCAAGGGGTTGGTGCAGGAGTTTGGGCGCGCCGAAGGCCCCGGGCGGCCGATCCTGTATGGCGTCACGCCGGATTTCCTCCAGCATTTTGGTCTCAGTTCACTGAGTGAACTGCCGCCTTTGAACCTGGCTGAAAACGGGAATGGCGAAGTTCCCCTCGAGGGATAGAAAGAACCGACAAAGGAAATATGGAAGAACGCTTACAGAAAATCATGGCCCGCGCCGGGCTTGGCTCCCGGCGCAGTTGCGAAGAGTTGATCATCGCTGGCCGCGTGCGGGTCAACGGTGAGGTTGCTGGCATCGGTCAGAAAGTCGATTCTCGAGTTGACAAAATCACAGTGGACGGCCGGCCAATCAAGCCGGCCGAGCAGAAAATCTATCTTGCACTCCACAAACCGCGCTATGTTTTGTCAACGGTCGAAGCGGAAGCGGGCGACACGCGCCAGACCGTGCGCGATTTGATCCCGATGCGCGAGCGGCTTTATCCGGTCGGTCGTCTTGACTTCGATAGCGAGGGTCTGATTCTGATGACCAACGATGGCGAACTGGCCAACCGCCTGACGCATCCGCGCTATGGGCACGAGAAAGAATACCGGGTTTTGGTAGCGAGGCATCCCGACGCGGAGCAACTGGCAGCCTGGCGGCGCGGCGTGGTGTTGGCAGAAGGGGAGCGCACCGCCCCGGCGGATGTCCGCCTGGAAAACACCAAAGGCAAGGGAAGCTGGCTGCGCATCGTCATGCAGGAGGGACGCAAACGGCAGATACGCGAGATCGGTTCCCTGTTGGGCTTGCCGGTGGTGAAGATCATCCGCGTGCGCATCGGCAGCCTGCATCTCGGTCTGTTGAAGCCGGGCCATTGGCGGCGGCTGACGGCGGAGGAAGTGAAGGCGCTGAGGGCGAAATAAACATAAGTGACCGTCACCTGTTAAAGGTTACTTGATCGTGTCAGGGATATTCGGCTGCCAGGCCGCGTAGTGATGGTCGCACAGCCAGCGATAATCGCCGGTGTAGGTGGCGACGCGGTGAAGCCCAATCCGATCCTGTGTGGGATCTATTTCGTGGAGCAGGCGATGGAGCGCGAGGATGCCGGAGCGTTCGGGTTCGCTGACGAGGCCTCTTTGAAGCATGGGACGGTCGGGGGTTTTGATCTCGTCGGGCAGTTTGCCAATGATGGCTTTCGTCAGATCAATTTCATCTTTCCATTTCTCGATTATCTTGGGATCTTTGAAAATACTGATTGCTGGCGCAGCCATCGGCGCAAACGTCTTCAACACATCCAGCACGAAATTGGCGTAAGGCGCAATCTGAGTGACCCATTTGTGAGGCTGGTCAATCTTGTAAACGCCTTTGCCAGATTCGATAACGGGATGCGGACGGCCTTCATGCTCACACCATAATTGAAGTTCCAGCGGGCGTGCGAAAAATTGTTTTGGAGAAAGTCCAGCATCACGCGAGCGGAAAGTGAATAGGCGCGGACCATGCTTGGCTTCGTCGGCGATGGCGTGCATGGTAGCCATGAAGTAATTGGCAATACGACTGTCCAGGCCTGTAAGACGCTGGTTAATCTCTCGCAGTTGAACATCAACTGGGCGATCTTCAAAGCCCATTAGCAATTCAGTGATCGAATGTGGGGTGAAACATTCCTGACAAGGATATTCTCGAATCCCTCGCATTAAAAATTGGCGCAAAGCGTGAATGTTGAATCTTCCTTTGCATGGCTCACCGTCAATAATTTCTGGACAAGGAACCATAAAACGATAACGTCCTTCCATGCCGGGCCAGTTGTCGGTGATGAGTTTTTGCAAGGTATGTTGCAGGACGTTCATGAAATATTCAGGCCAATCCGCCTGGGCGTAGACGTGGAATTCGCGCCCGCGTTTTTCGAGCATGGCTTCGCCGTGCGGCGCATGATTCAAGAACATTCCCTTTTGCCAGTGCAGACGATGATTGTTTTTCTCAGATGCATAATCATGGGTGCGGACGATCATCCACGGGACGAGGCCGGGCGGGTCTTCTTCCATGGCGCAGATCATGGCAATGCGGCGCAGGTTTTTGGGCGGATTCTCTTCGGGCAGCCAGGGGAGGGCGGGGCGGACTTGCGGGACGTGCTGGGCAACCAGACTCGCGTGGCGGTCTTCGGGGAGGCGATAGGAAACATCGTACTTTTCCATCAGGCGCAGGAAAAACGGGTACAAGGTAGATTGGTAACGTGGTTCATTTGGAAAGGGATGGTCATGCCAGACCTGGTGTAAGTGGTTATCAGGCAAAATTCCTTCGCTTTCCGCTGTGGCGCGGTCTTCCAGCACGAAGCCGATGGCTTTGGTCAGCCATTCGGGTTTCAGGATGACGTCGTCGCAAAGGCTTTCGTCGTCGCTGTAATGGACGATGTAGCCGAGGTCGTGCATCAGGTGGGCGAGGGTGTCTGCCTCGATCTGGCTCAAGCCGCGTGCGGCGCAGACTCCACTAAAAGTCCCGTAAGAGATGCGCGGTTCGGGGCGGGCGAGCAGTTCGTCGCGGGCGGCTTTCCAGTCGTTATTGAAAAGCATCCCCATTTGTTCGAGTTTTGAGGCGTGTTCGGCGATGATCTTTTTCAACTCGGCGATGCCGACCATCTCGCCTGTGGCTGGGTCGGGGACGAGGCTGTCCACTTCGTGAAAGCCGACGATCATCTCGCCGTATTGCTGCATGAGAACGGGTTTGTCAATGCGCGCGATGCGCTCGCCCGTTTTGCAGTGCGTGGAGACGATGATGACGCGCGCGTCGACCCCGACCCGCAGGCGGATCATGTTCAGCCAGTCTTCCACCTGACATTGCTGGACGCCGCGGCGCGGCTCCCAGACCAGCAGGTAGAGCGAACGGCGGCTGAAGAAAAACTGGTGCGTGACGCGATAGACATATTGCCCACCAAAATCCCAGGTATTGAGTTGTATTTTGATTTTTCTTTTTGTGGGATGTGGCAATTGCAGAGCCTGAATATCAATTTCGACGCCATGCGTAGTGAGTTCTCCTTTTTTTGGCGCTTGTTTACCCTTCTTGCCCTTCAACGCTTTGAGCAGGGTGGTCTTGCCGACGTTGCCTTCGCCGACCAGCACCAGTTTGGCTTCGTAGAGCGGCTCGGCGTTTTGTTCGAGACTGCGGAGGTATGCCATAACCGCGGGCAGACCTTGTTTGTATGCGCTTTGCAAGGCGGGGTTGAGGGGGTTGCCTTGGAGAGGGAGTTCGATCAGATGCTTAAGTTGGGCAAGAGAAGGAGGAAGGTCAGTCAGTTGGTTGTAGGAGAGATTCAACGACTGCAACTCCGTGAGACTACCGAGCGACTCTGGTAATACTGTCAGTTGGTTGGTATGGAGATGCAACCGCTTCAACTGTGTTAGATTGCCGAGCGACTCTGGCAATGCTGTCAGTTGGTTGCCGCCAAGATACAGCGACTGCAATTGCGTGAGTTGCCCCAACGACTCTGGCAATGCTGTCAGTTGGTTGCCGCCAAGATACAGCGACTGCAACTGCGTGAGTTGCCCCAACGACTCTGGCAATGCTGATAATAAGTTGTTGGAGAGATCCAGCGATTGTAATTGTGTGAGTTGTTCGACTGACTCTGGTAATTCAGTGAGCAACTGATAATTTATATGTGAAGTGCTTTCGTTTATGCTGAGGTCAAGTTCCGTTGCGTCCGATCGCAGGGCTTGTTGGATTTTATTTTCTGCTTGGAGGTAGGCTGCGTCTTTTGGCATGTTATCCGCCTTTGGTGAGGTGGATACCGTCCACGAATGGGGCCACGAATGCTCGAATAACGACGGGGCGCGTTCGAGTATTCGTGGAGGGTTTTATTCGTGGATGGTTTGTGTTGTTCATTTCAAATCAATCCTGAACTTTGCAAAGCCTTGTCCGACCATTCTTTGGCGAGGGTGGAAAGCAGGGTGCGCTGTGTTTTGTCCTGCATGGCGGTTTTCCATGATTTTTGCCAAAGTGTGATCAAGCGCTGGATTTGCACCAGTTCGGCGGCGGTCTCGGCTTCGGCGTCTGCGGCTGTCCACTCGATGAGATGCTTGGCTTCGTCCAGCAGGTTTTCCACGATGACGGGGGATTCGGAATTACGCGCGCTGGAGGAAATCCGCGCCAGGGTGGCGGCGAGTCCGCCGAGTCTTCTTTCGAGCGGGTCGCGCAGGAAGCGTTGTTTGAGTTTTTCGCGGTCAGTCATTGCACACCTCCAAGAATTGCACGGGTCACTTCCTCCACTTGCTTGCGGAGGTTCTCGTCTTGAAGAATGATACTGCGATTTCCCAAACGCGGACGGATGTTGATAAGAGACTCAAATTCGATTCGTTCCTCCGCTGGATACCAGTTCGCGCCCCAAAGATCGTCCTGCTCACTGCCGCCTTCCAGTAATACCGTTTCACAGTCGGCGTGCATTTCCCCGCCTCCCGACAAAATGCGCTGGCGAATGTCAACGACGATTTTGATCATGGTGTCGTATTCTTGCAACATATCTTTTACCTGACTGGGCGATGCTTTTTCACGCAGGGTGTGTATCATTTAGGCTCCTGTTGCGCCCGATTGCAGGGCTTGTCGGATTTTTTGTTCGGCTTGGAGGTAGGCTTGGTCATGCACCATGCTGTCCGCCTTTGGTGAGGTGGATACCGTCCACGAATGGAGTCACGAATGCTCGAATAACGACGGCGCGCGTATCTTCTCAATAACTTCTCAATAACTTGGGGATGGCGGCATACCGTCCCGAAGGTTTGAGCGGCTCAACCAGTTTTTTCGAGGAAACCTTCGGGACGTTTCCCCTTCTTTTTGAGAGGTTACCGGCGCGCGTTCGAGTATTCGTGGAAGGTTTTATTCGTGGATGGTTGGTGACGAGATCCCCTCCCGTCCTCCCCCAAATCGAAGAGCGGATTTGGGGGAGGGGAATGAGAAGTTGGGATGAAAATGAATGGGAAGTCATGGGGTGTTTTGTGTGGAAAGAAAATCGCCCCGCGCAGATGTCCGCTCAGGGCGATTTGAAACTATCCGATCATCTTCTCATATTCGGAGTGCAGGCCGATCCAAAACCAGACGATGCCATCTGGTTTTTCCCTGCCCACGGCGCGATAGTGCAGGCCAACGCGCACCGACCAGAGTTTTCTGACATCGTCAACCTTCTTGAAGTGGAGTGATGGGTGATAGGGATCAGACTTGAGAAGGTCGAAGTTCTTGTCCGCCAACTCGCGCGCTTCTTTTGGAAGTTGTTGGTAAAGTTGCCAGAAGCGAGGCAGAGTGCGGTGGTTCATAAAGGTTTGCTCAACCCCGCGTCGTATTCTGCGTCCACTTCCGCAATGATTCTGTCGAGTCGTCCCGCTTTTGCGTCTTCTTCGATCTGCTTGTCCCAGAGTTCGGCATAGTATTCGTCAAACCAGGCGCGGAAGCGGTCTAATTCCTTTTCAGATAATTGAGTTACGGCTTGTTCCAGTTCGGTAATAGTCATAAGAAACTCCTTGCTGATGATCAAAAGTATAGCATATTCTTTTCTGCTTGGAGATAGGCTTGGTCAAGGTGTCCGCCTTTGGAACCCCCACCCGTCCTCCCCTCGCGGAGCACCCTGTAAGGGCAAATGCGACAAGGGTAGTTGGGATGCGAACAGGAATTCGGGTGTCGAATTTGTCCCAAGGGGATGCTTCGCGAGGGGAGGGGAATGAGGAGTTGGGATGTGAATGGGGAGTTGGTCATGGATGTTGTTTGTGGAAAGAAAATCGCCCCGCTGAATCAAGCCATGGGGCGAGATTGTTTTGAAGAAATCACCAAAGGCGGTTTACTTCGTAAGCGTTGAACACAGCGTCCGCGCTGACCAGGGTCAGTTGCCCGATTTTGGCTTGCGCGGCGATCAGCCTGTCGAATGGGTCGCGGTGGTGAAATGGCATGGACGCGACCATTGCCGTGTGTTCGACGGAAATTGCCAGCGGTTCGATTCGGTTTTCAACGAGTTGTTCGGGAATTAGAACTTCGTATGGCTCGCTCAGTTCGAGCTTTTCGACGCTAACTTTAATGGCGATTTCCCATAGACTTGCCACGCTCAGGTAACGGTTATTGTTCAGGTCTTCGATGGCTGAACGCGCCGATTGGCTCAGGCTTGAATCTCCCGCAATGAACCAAAGAAAAGCGTGGGTATCCAGCAACAAATTCATGACATGTACTCGCGAAAATCTTCCAATGGCTCATCGAAATCCTTGGCAAATTTGATCTTCCCCTTTGCGCTTCCAAATTTTGGTTTGGGCGCGCTTTTCATCGGCATCAGTTGAACGATCTGCCTGCCGTTTTTTGTGATGATGACTTTATCTCCGCGCATGGCAGCTTCGAGCAAATCTTGGAATTTGGTTTTCGCATCGTCGTAATTTACGTTTACTACCATTTCTACCTGCCTTTCCATGGGCAAACGAAGTATAGCACAATTGCTGGCGCGGAAAATGGGGGAGGCAGGGAGGGGGTCTATTTCCCAAACTCCACCATCAGCCGCGCCATGTGTTTGGCGTGTTTCAGGTACAGATCAATGCGGATATTCTCGTTGGGCGCATGAGCGCGCGTATCCGGGTAGCCCAGCCCGGCCGTGGCGACCGGCAGACCGAGCTCGTGAATAAATGGGGCGTTTGGCCCGGAACCGCCCACTAGCGGGACTAGTTGCATCGGCGCGCCATAGACTTCGCCTGCGGTCTCGACGACCAGTTTGATGAACGGGTCATCCGGGTCGGTGCGCGCCGCAGGTTCGCCGCCCAGGTATTCGACCTGAACATCCTCGAAACCTTCAGCGTCCAGATGGGCGCGCAGCTTGGCGAGGATTTCCTCAGGAGTCTGGTCGGGGACGAGGCGGAAGTCTACTTTGGCCGAGGCCTGCGCCGGTTGGACGGTTTTCGAGCCGCTGCCCTGGTAGCCGGAAGTCAGCCCGCAGATGGTGCAGGTCGGCTCGAAAACCTCGGCCAGGCGCAGTTCCACGCCGCCGCTCAGGCCGCGCACAAAGTTTTTCAAGCCGTAACGCGTCATGTACTCGTTGGCGGTTTCGGGCAGGGCGGCCATAAGTTCGCGGTCGCGGGCGCTGGGCGGCTTGACGTTATCGTAATGACCGGGGATGCGGATGCGCTCATCCGGCCCTTTAAGCGTATTCAGCGCCCAAACCAGTCTCCAGGCCGCGTTGGGGAAGATCGAGCCGCCCAGGCCAGAATGGACATCCGTGCTGGCGGTTTCGAGTGAGAGTTCCACGTAGCAGATGCCGCGCAGACCGAGGTACTGTATCGGCGTCTCCTCGTGATCCACGCCGCCAAATTCCCAGATGCAGGCGTCAGCCTTGAGCCGTTCTTTGTTCTGGCGCACAAAATCGTGCAGGTGGAGGCTGCTGGTTTCTTCTTCGCCTTCGATGATGAATTTGACGTTGCAGGGCAATTCACTCAACTCATTCAACAGGGCGTCAATGGCGAACAGGCGGCTGACGATGTGGCCCTTGTCATCGCTGACGCCGCGGCCAAAGAGTTTACCCTCACGCAGGGATGGCTCGAAGGGCGGCGTCTCCCATAATTCCAGCGGCTCGGCCGGCTGGACATCGTAATGGTTGTAGAACAGCAGGGTTTTATCGCTCTTCCCCTTGCGCTCCCCTAAAACGACCGGCGCGCCCTCGCCGAATTCGTTGCCGGTGGGCATGATCTCGGCGGTGAAGCCGCGCTTGCGCAGCATCCCGGCGACCAGCGCGGCACATTCCTTCATTCCCCAATTCTGCGCGCCGACGCTGGGCTGGGCGACCAGTTGGGAAAGTTCGGCGATGCTTTCGTCGAGGTGACTTTCGAGATAGGCGTCTATTTGTTCGAAGGGTGACATGCGAGGCTCCTTGTAAAGGATGAAAGATGAAAGATGAAGGATGAAGGGTGATGAGTAATTCGCGCCGTGTGTCTTGAAACGTGGAACGTGACACGTGACACATGATACATGATACGTGACACTAATTTGGGAGCAGCCAGTTGAGCGAGTAGTAACCGGCATAGGCGACGTAGAGCATTTTGATCATCTGCCCTGGCCAGCACCACAGCAGGAATTTCCACAGCGGCATCTTGAGCACCCCGGCGGCCACGCCGACCAGATCGAAAAAGGGATGGGGGAGCGCGGCCAGCAGCAGGATGGCCGGCCCGCCGTGCTTGCGCACCCAGGCGGTGATCTTTTCGTAGCGTTTCCAGTTTTCGATGATGGCGCGTCCGCTGTAACCGGCCAGGTAGCCGGAAATCTCGCCGAGCGCGCCGCCGGTCGCGGCGACCAGCGCCACGCCGAGCGGATGGAACACGCCGCTCATCGAGAAGACAACCGCCATTCCCGGCACCGGCATCAGGATGGTGGCGTAGGAAATCAAAACGATCAGGAAAATTCCCGGGTAGCCGAAATGGGCAAATTCCTGCACCCGGTCGCGGATCAGGTAAACGCCAACGGTAATGCCAATGACGGCCAGCAGCGCCAGGATGCGCAGGAGCGTGGTGCTCCATTTCGGTTTTTCTTTGGGGGATGGTTCGGGTGTGTCCATGCGGGCAAAGGGGGAAGTAGGACAAGTCTGTAGACTTGTCTCACGGCTGGCAAGTCTGTGGGCTTGGCGAGAGGGGTAGGACAAGTCTGTAGACTTGTCCCACGGCTACAACAGCGTTTCGATGCGCGCCACCACCATATCCAGCGCGGCGGTGTTGAACCCGCCTTCGGGGATGATCACATCCGCGTAACGTTTGGAAGATTCGACAAATTCCAAATGCATCGGGCGGACGGTGGACATGTATTGCTTGATGACCGATTCGGTCGTCCGGCCGCGCTCGGCGATGTCGCGCTGCAAGCGGCGGATGAAGCGGATATCCGAGTCGGTGTCCACGAAGATCTTGACATCGAACAACTCGCGCAGCGCCGGCTCGGCAAAGAGCAGGATGCCTTCCACCAGGATGACCGGGCGCGGCTGGACGGTGAAGGTCCGCTCGGTGCGGCTGTGGGTGGCAAAGTCGTAGATCGGCACATCTACCGCGCGGCCGCGCTTGAGCTGTTCGATGTGGCGGATGAGCAGCTCGGATTCGAGCGAATTGGGGTGATCGAAGTTGACCTCGGCGCGCTGGTTGGGAGGCAGTCCGCCCAGGTCTTTATAGTACGAATCGTGCTGGAGAAAAGCGATCCGGTCGGGGCCGACGCGCTGGAGGATGGCCTGGGCGACGGTGGTTTTACCGGAGCCGGAACCGCCGGCGATGCCGATGACAAGCGGGGTGTTGTTGGGCATGATTGAATTATACCCCACAGCCCGCGCCGAAGGCCTGCTCGGCATGAAAATCAGAGCTATGTTCGTTTTGAAAGCCGTGCCGTACTCGCCTTCCAAAGCGGACAGCGGTCGTAGAGCAGTTGCCGGACAGCCGGGAAGTTTGGACGATATGACAAATGTCACTTGACTTGCCCGGCTTGAATTTGCTAGAGTGTATGTATCAATAGTCGGAAAAGGAAAAGAAATAGTAAAGAGATGTACGAAACCGACAAGCTAGACTTGCAAATTGTCGAATTGCTCATGGAAGACGGACGTATGCCGGCCGCGGAGATTGCGCGGCAGGTGGGCATTTCCGAGCGCACAGTCCGTTACCGCATCGAACGCATGGTCACGGATGGCCTGATCAAGATCAGCGCCATTGTCAACCCCAAGTCATTTGGCTATTCCACCGTCGTGGATGTCTTCCTTGAGGTCGAATCCGATTCGATTCTCGAAGTGGCGAAAAAAGTCACCGAATATGAATGTGTCAGCTATGTGGCTTGCGCCATCGGCGAGACGGACGTCAGCGTTCAACTCTTTGCCAAAGATACCGCGCAGGTTTATAGCTTTGTGACGGAGGTCATCGGTAAAATCCCCGGTGTGCGCAAGACAACCACATCCATTGTACCGGTTGTCATGAAAGACGTGTATCAGTGGCGCGTGCCGCCCGGCAGTGAGCAAAAAGGTTGAGGATGCTTCACAGATGAATATTGCATGGCAGAAGAATAAGGCATTGCAACAACGGGCATTTAAAGTCATGCCTCTGGGGGTTAACTCGAATTTCCGTTTCTGGGGCGAAGGCATCACGCCTTACGTGTCGAAAGCCAAAGGCGCGTATCTCTGGGACGCGGACGGCAACCGCTATATTGACTACCGGCTGGGCTTTGGGCCAATCATCCTCGGTCATGCTGACGAGACGGTCAACGCCAAAGTACGCGAAGAAATCGAATACGGCACGCTGGCGGCGATGACCGGTGAACTGGAAATTGAAGTTGCCGAGAAAATTGTCAAAATGTGTCCCGCGGTCGAGATGGTGCGCTTCGCCTGTTCCGGCACCGAGGCGACCATGCACGCGCTGCGCGTCGCCCGCGCCTACACCGGCCGCGAGAAGGTCATCAAGTTCGAGGGCATGTATCACGGCTTTCAGGATTACACGCTTTGGTCAACCTACGCGCCGGTAGAAGCCTATGGCAATGCTCGCAGCCCGATTCCTGTCCCCTCCAGTTCTGGCATCCCGAAGTTACTCAACGAATTGATTATCACCCTGCCGTTCAACGATACCGAGATTTTGGAAGCGACTCTGCGTAACGTCGGCGAACAGGTTGCGGCAATTATCGTCGAACCGTGCATGGGCAACTGCGGGGCGATTTTGCCGGTCAGGGGTTTCCTGCAACTTATCCGTAAATTGTGCGACAAATATGGCATCGTCTTCATTCTCGACGAAGTCAAGACCGGCTTCCGCATTGCCAATGGCGGGGCGCAGGAATACTACCGCATCCAACCGGACCTCGCAACGTATGCCAAAGCCCTGGCCAACGGTTACCCGCTGGCGGCCTTCGGCGGCCGGAAGGAGATCATGTCCATCATCGGTCACGGCGTGGCGCAGGGCGGAACGTTCAACAACAATAAACCCGGCGTCGCCGCGGCCTGGGCCACGCTGACCGTGCTGGAAAAAGAGCCGGTGATGAAAACCATCGAAAAGCGCGGCAAGCGGTTGATGGATGGGATTTCGAAGATTTTGACCGAGGCCAGCATCCCGCACTGCATGAACGGTTACCCGGCCATGTTCTCGTATGCTATCGGCGTGGAGAAAGTCACTGACCAGCGCTCGTGGGACAAGAGCGAGAAGGAATACTATCTTGCCCTGGTTGACGCATTGATCGAGCGCGGCGTGATGCCCGACCACGATCCGCGCGAGCCGTGGTTCCTGTGCTATTCACATACCGAGGCCGATATTGATGAGACGCTGAATGTGATGGTGGAGGTAGTCAAATAGTCGGTTGTCCGATGCGTAAATTCGTTTAATGGTGAAAGGTTTGCAATGCGAAACTGGCAAAAACATCTGAACGGCGATCCGCTTCCCTGGCTGCTCGATCCTGAAAACCCATCTCTCCGCTACTGGACACTGATTGATATTCTCGACCGACCTGCTAACGACCCCGAAGTGCAAGAAGCCAGAGCAGCCATCGCCCAACAACCGTTGGTGAAGGAGTTATTCGCCCTTCAGCACCCTGAAGGCTATTGGGGCGATGATGAAACCAAACCATACACCGCACAGGGGGCCGTAGCCGCGCTTACCTTGCTGCACATGCTGGGCGTTACTCCCAACAAGCGTACCGCCGCTGGCTGCGATTCCTTCCTGAAATTCTGCCAGCATGAGAGCGGTGGCTTTTCAATGACGAAGAAACTTCGTAGTGGGATATTCCCTTGCACCACTGGTGAGCATTTCCCCTTTCTGGTTTATTTCGGTTTGGGAGACGATCCTCGTGTGCGGGTTGCTTTCGCCTTTCTCATCGAAGACATGTCCACTGACGATGCACTCGATTGTGGACGCTATCAGCATCGGGATTGTCTGTGGGGCGCAATCGCGGCGCTTAATGGCTTGGCTGCACTCCCCACCGACATGCGCTCAGCACAATCCAAACGAGTGATGAAGCGCCTGGCTAATGCGCTACTGGATGCCAAGTATGATTTCGAAGGTGAGCACAAACGCTGGCTTACCTTCGGTGTGCCTCGTGCTTGGGACTTGCTCAGTGCGCTAAAGGCACTTGCTACTCATGGCTACGCCCGCGACTCGCGGTTTATGCCTTTGCTCAAACAGATGCTGAATCGCCAAGATGATCAGGGGCGATGGCTGTGCGGTTCTATCTCCCGCACCTGGCCCATCGAGAAGCGCAATCAGCCCAGCAAGTGGATTACCCTTGATGCGCTTCGGGTTCTGAAGCAGGCAGCGTAATTGAAAGCACTCTTGCCAGAGCCGCTCGGCGCGCGAGCCAAACCGTTCGGAGGTCTTGTGACAACGAAACATCTCACCTTTCAAGAAATCGTTTCCCTAAATCGCGAGTACACCTTTTTCTCCTGGTCGGTGCAGTCACAGGCGAATCCTATCCCGATGGTCAAGGCCGAAGGGATTTTCTTTTGGGACGCGGACGGCAAACGCTATTTGGATTTCTCTTCGCAACTGATGAACATGAATATCGGCCACCAGCACCCGAAAGTGGTCAAGGCCATCCAGGAACAAGCCGCGAAACTGTGCTTCGTCCATCCGGGCAACGCCACCGATGTGCGCGGCCGGCTGGGGAAGAAACTGTCCGAGGTCACGCCGGGACACCTCAAGAAAACCTTCTTCACGCTGGGCGGCGCGGAAGCCAATGAGAACGCGGTCAAGATTGCGCGTGCCTATACCGGACGCTTCAAACTGATGGCGCGCTATCGCTCCTATCACGGCGCGACGCACGGCGCGATCGCCCTGACCGGCGACTACCGCCGCCTGCCGGTCGAACCGGCCATGCCGGGCGTCGTCCACTTCCTAGACCCGTACTGCTACCGTTGTCCGTTCGGCTGGACGAAAGAGGCCTGTCACCGCGAGTGCATCAAGCATGTCGAAGAAGTCATCGGCTACGAAGGGCCGGATAAAATCGTGGCGATTATCATGGAAGGTGTGACCGGCTCCAACGGGTTGCTCGTCCCGCCGGAGGATTACTGGCCGCGCATTCGTGAGATTTGCGATAAATACAGCATCCTGCTCATCGCGGACGAAGTCATGTCGGGGTGGGGGCGCACCGGCAAATGGTTCGGCGTGGACAACTGGAACACAGTGCCAGACATGATCACGACTGCGAAAGGCATCACTTCGGGCTATGTGCCGCTGGGGGCGTGTATTGTGAGCGACAAGATCGCGGATTACTTCGAAGACAAAATGCTCTGGGCCGGCTTGACCTATAACGGCCACCCGCTGGCCTGCGCCGCGGCGCTGGCGACGATCGAGGTGTACGAGGAAGATAAGCTTATTGAAAATGCCGTCAAGGTGGGGAAATATCTCGGCCAGCGGCTGGAAGAAATCAAAGCCAAACATCCCTCGGTCGGGGATGCGCGTTACATCGGCCTGTTCTCGGCGCTGGAAATCGTCAAGAACCGCGCAACGAAAGAGCCAATTGACCCGCTGACGGATGTGCAGAAGGTGCTGCGCGCTAATGGGCTGTTTACCTTCAACTTTCACAACATTCTGTTCGTCGTCCCGCCGCTGTGCATTACAGAGGCGCAACTGGACGAGGGGCTGGCGATCATCGAGAAAGCGCTAGCCGAGACGACGGATAAAATGATCGAATAACCGCAGAGTGCGCGGAGAGCGCGGAGTAAAAACGTAAAACGTAAAACGTAAAACGTAAGAACTCTGCGTGTTCTGCGCTCTCTGCGGTTGAATAATGGAGTAGTGAAAATGCAGAAAATCTTGAATTACATCAATGGTGTATGGGTCGAATCGAAAGCCTCGGAATTCAACGATGTTGTCAATCCTGCCACCGGTGAATGGATGGCAAAGACCCCGCTGTGCGGCAAAGTGGACGTGGAGGCGGCCGCACAAGCCGCCGCGGCTGCCTTCCCTGCCTGGCGTCAGACTCCGGCGCAAGACCGCGTGCAATATTTATTCAAGCTGAAATATCTGTTGGATGCCAACATTGACGAAATCTCGCGCACCATCGTGATGGAATGCGGCAAAACTTTCGAGGAAGCCAAAGCCGAGATGCGCCGCGCCATCGAGAATACCGAGGTGGCCTGCGGCATTCCGCTGATGTCACAAGGCGTCATCTCCGAAGACATTGCCCCCGGCATTGACGAGATCATGATCCGCCAGCCGGTGGGTGTCTGCGCCACGATTGCGCCGTTCAACTTCCCCGGCATGATTCCCTTCTGGTATCTGCCTTACGCGCTGGCCTGCGGCAATACCTACATCGTCAAGCCTTCGGAAAAGGTGCCGCTGACAATGCAGTTGATCTTCAAACTGATCGAGCAAATCGGCTTGCCGAAAGGCGTGATCAACATGGTCAACGGCGCGAAGGACGCGGTGGATGGCCTGTTGACTCATCCGGCGATTCGGGCAGTCACGTTTGTCGGTTCGACGCCAGTTGCGAGATATATCTATTCGACCGCCGCCGCGCACGGCAAACGCGTCCAGGCGCAGGGCGGGGCCAAGAACCCGGTTGTGGTTCTGCCGGATGCGGACATGGAGATGGCGGTCAAGATCATCGCCGATTCGGCCTTCGGCTGCGCCGGTCAGCGCTGCCTGGCCGTCTCGCTGGCGGTGACGGTGGCCGAGGCGCGGGACACTTTCATGGAAATGATTTGTGACGCGGCCCAGTCGCGCGTCGTCGGTTACGGGCTGGATGCGGGCGTGCAGATGGGGCCGGTGATTAATCAGCAGAGCAAAACGCGCATTGAGCAGTTGATCGGGCTCGGGTCGCAGGAAGGCGCGGCGCTGCCGGTGGATGGGCGCGGCGCGGTCATCAAGGGTTATGAAAAAGGTACGTTCGTCCGCCCGACCATCCTCGCCAACGTTTTGCCGGACAGTGAAATCGCCCGCACCGAAATCTTCGGGCCGGCGCTGGGATTGATGCACGTGGATACGATTGACGAGGCGATTGAACTGGTCAACCGCGGCGTGTACGGCAACCAGGCCAGTTTGTTCACCTCCAGCGGGAACGCGGCGCGCCGCTTTCGCTACGAGGCGGAGGCCGGCAATATCGGCATCAATATTGGCGTCGCCGCGCCGATGGCGTTTTTCCCGTTCAGCGGCTGGAAGGAAAGTTTCTTCGGTGACCTGCACGGGCAGGGCATGGACGCGGTCGAGTTCTTCACGCAGAAGAAAGTGGTCATTGAGCGCTGGCCGAAAGAGTGGTCGAGAAAATTCTAATGAAAGGAGTGAGAAAGCCAGGGAATAATCTGCATATCCGTTTGAAAAGAAAAGTGATTTCCATAAAGACATAAAATTCAGGAGACAGAAATGGACATAAGCAATTACGAGTACACATGGCTGATCATCGCCGGGATTGTGGTGTTCTTTCTCATCCGTCTTGGCATCGGATACTACGCCTCGCGTAGAGTTTCCACTGCGACCGACTTTATTGTAGCCGGGCGCCGCCTGCCCATTTACCTGGCAGCGGCCTCCATCATGGCGACCTGGTTCGCCGCCGAAACCCTGATGGGCGCCAGCGCCGAAGCCTACAAATACGGCTTCCAGGGCGTGGTCTTCGACCCGTTCGGCGCGGCGTTGTGCTTGTTCATTTCCGGTTTCTTTTTCATCCGGCTGATGCGCCGCGCCCGTTACCTGACCGTGGTGGATTTCTTCGACCGCCGCTACGGGCGAGGCATGGGGCTGGCTGCCTCGGTCATCCAGATGATCGCCTACTTTGGCTGGACGGCGGCGCAGATCGTGGCTGGCGGCAATATCGTCCATGTTTTGCTGGGCTGGCCGGTCTCGATTGGCATGATCTTCGTCGCCACCATCGTCATCGCCTACACCATCATGGGCGGCCTGTGGGCTGATACCATGCTGGACTTCATGCAGATGTTCCTGACGGCAGGCGGCATCACCCTGATTTTCTTCGGCGTGATGAAGGCGGTCGGCGGCTGGGACGCTTTCCTCGCCAACGCCGGTTCGTTGTGGGTTTCGGATCCGTTCACCCTGCTGCCGATTGCCGGCGAAGGCTACCTGGGCTACACCGGCGCGCTGGGCTGGACCTACTGGCTGGGCGCGTGGATGGCGATTGGCCTGGGCAGCATCGCCGCGCAGGACTTGATGCAGCGCTCGATGGCCGCCCGCAACGAGGCCGTTTCGGTGCATGGCACATACTGGGCTGGCATCCTCTACCTGGGTTTTGGCGTTCTTTCGCCGCTGGTCGGCATTGCCATGTTCGCCATGAACCCCAACATTGCACCCGAACAGACCGAATTCCTGTTGATCAACGCCGCGCAACTGCATCTGCATCCCATCCTGACCGCGCTCTTCATCGCCGCCCTGACCTCGGCGCTGATGAGCACCTCCGACAGTTCCGTGCTGGCCGGGGCTTCGGTCTTCACCACGAACATCGCGCCGACCCTGGGCATGAAGATGGACGAAAAGAAGCACTTGCTTTGGACGCGCATCATGGTGCTGGTCATCGGCGCGATCAGCCTGCTGCTCGGGCTGTATGCTGAAACGATCTACCGTCTTGCGGTCTTTGCCTGGACGGTGATCCTGGTGGGTATTTTCGCCCCCTTTGCGTTGGGCATGTATTGGAAGAAGGCCAATCAGTGGGGCGCGGTGATCGGCTTCTTTAGCGGCATCGCTGCCTGGATCATAACCCTGATCCTGCTGCTGCCCACCACGCTGGAAGTGAACGCCGGCGATTTCGAGATCGCCCAGTGGGACGCGGCCTACATCGGCTCGGTGCCAGCCTTCTTCGTTTCGCTGCTGGTCACGATTGTGGCTTCCATGCTCACGCAAAAGCGGGACGCGCCCAAAGCGCTCACCGATGTGGATGGCAAAATACTGTCGTTGAAGAATTCGCTCGGCATTTTGTCCCTCAAGCAGGCGATTTGGCCCAAAGAGGAAGAGAGACAACCTTAATGCTCGTTGAGGTGTGTCAGCATGCCTGCCCCTGGCCGACAGGCCAGGCCATGGAATTTGAAATAATGACCAATGGAGAACCCTATGACGCAATCCTTTGAAGACGCAATTGCCTATTCGCGGCGCTGGATTGACATCATACACAAAACCGAAGTCAATGAAGCGGAAGCCAAGATGATCATCGAAGAGGCGAAGCAAAACTTTGCCGAGCATTTCAACCGGGGCTGGCTGGATTACCGCAAGTCCGTCACCGAGGCCGGCGACTGGGCCGCCACCGAATGGACCGGTTCGGGCGCCATCTTCCGCGACGTGCTCGGGCGCGAGTACATTGACTGCCTGGGCGGCTACGGAATGATGGACCTCGGCTGGAGCCATCCCGATGTGGTCGCCGCGGTGCGGGCGCAACTTTCACGCTCGCCGATGCCAAGCCAGGAATTGATTGACCCACTGCGCGGCGTGCTGGCGCGGCTGATGTCTGAGATCACGCCTGGCGATATCAAGTATAGTTTCTTTGCCGCCAGCGGCACGGAAGCCATCGAAGGCGCCATCAAACTGGCTAAGATGTATACCAAAAAAGCCGGTTTCATTGCGGCGACCAAGGCCTTCCACGGCAAAACGATGGGCTCCCTCAGTATGTTGGGCAAAGCCGATTACCGCGAACCGGTCGGCACGTTATATGGCGGGCCGGTCTATCATGTCCCGTTTGGGGATGCCGGCGCAGTTGAGCGGCAATTGGAAATCTGCGATAAAGTCGGCATCGGCATCGCCGCGGTGCTGATGGAACCCATCCAGGGCGAGGCCGGCGCGATCGTCCCGCCGGATGACTTTTGGCCGCGCGTCCGTGAGGCGACCAAACATTACGGGGTGCTGCTCATCGCCGACGAAGTGCAGACCGGCCTGGGGCGCACCGGCAAACTGTGGGGCGTGGAGCATTGGAACGTTGTTCCGGATATCCTGGCGGTCGCCAAGTCGCTGGGCGGGGGCGTGATGCCGGTCAGCGCCTTCTGCTCGACCGAGGAGATCTGGCAGTGCATGATGTACCCGAATCCGTTCATCCATACTACAACGACCGGCGGCGGGGCGCTGGCCTGTTCGGCAGCCATCGCCTCCATCCATGTCACACTGCGCGACCGGCTGTGGGAACAGGCCGCGGCCAAGGGTGCGTACTTGATCCCGAAACTGGAGGAGCTGGCGGCAGAATTCCCACAGGTTTATAAAGAGATCACCGGCAGAGGCTTGCTCATCGGCCAGCACTTCCACACGCCGGAGATCGGTTATAAGGTGGCAGCCGGCCTCTTCAAGCGCGACGTGCTGGTGGCCGGGACGCTGACCAGCGCGCAGACTGTCCGCATCGAGCCGCCGCTGGTCATTGGATATGAGCAGTTGGATGAAGTGTTGAAGCGGTTGGCGGATACGCTGAAAGAAGTGGCGAAAAACGTTTGAACGTTGTGACGTTATAACGTTAGAACGTTCAGACGTAAGAACGTTCCAACATGAAAACGAGGAGGATGATTATGAAAGTATTACTCGTCGGTGTGGGCGGGGTGGGGGAAGCCATTGCCGCGATTGCTAAACCCCGCAAGTGGGTGGAGCAAATCGTACTGGCAGATTACAATCTGGAACGTTGCAAGGAAGTACAGGCCAAACTGGGCGACAAGAATCGCTTCTCCATCGAATGGATCGACGCTGGCAAGCAGGAAATGATCGAGAGCCTGGCGAAGAAGTACAAGGTGGACCTCATCATGAACGCCTGCGACCCGTTATTCAATGTGCCGATCTTCGACGCGGCCTTCAATGTTGGCGTCACTTACATGGACATGGCGATGACCCTCAGCGAGCCGCACCCGAAGAAGCCCTTCGAGAAGTGCGGCGTCAAACTGGGCGATTACCAGTTCGAGCGCGCCAAACAATGGGAGAAGAAGGGCATCCTGTGCATCGTCGGCCTGGGCGTGGAGCCGGGCATGGCGGATGTTTTCGCCCGATACGCGCAGGATTACCTGTTCGATGAGATCGAGGAGATCGGCATCCGCGACGGCGCCAATATCGTGGTCAAAGGCTACGATTTCGCGCCCAACTTTTCCATCTGGACGACCATCGAGGAGTGCCTCAACCCACCGGTCATCTGGGAGAAGGACAAGGGCTGGTTTACCACCCCGCCGTTCTCCGAGCCGGAGACCTTCGAGTTCCCCGAAGGTATCGGCAAAGTCGAGGTGGTCAACGTGGAACACGAGGAAGTGCTGCTCGTGCCGCGCTGGGTCAAATGCAAGCGCGTCACCTTCAAATACGGCCTGGGTGACCAGTTCATCGGCGTGTTGAAAACGCTGCACATGCTCGGCCTGGATAACAAGGAACCGATCAAGGTCAAGGATGTGGAAGTAGCCCCGCGTGACGTGGTGGCTGCTTGCCTGCCCGACCCGGCTCACCTCGGCGACCGCATGGAAGGCAAAACCTGCGCCGGGACGTGGGTCAAGGGCACGAAAAACGGTAAGCCGCGCCAGGTCTACCTGTACCAGGTGGCCGATAACGTGGAGTGCATGAAGCGCCTGGGCTGCCAGGCGGTGGTGGCGCAGACCGCCTTCAACGCCGTTGTCGGCTGGGATCTGCTGGAGCATGGCGTCTGGAAGGGTGCCGGCGTACTGGGGCCGGAAGCCTTCGATCCGGAGCCGTTCATGGAGAAGATGGCCGATTACGGCTTCCCGTATGGGATAAAGGAAATGTAGTCCGTTTATCCGGGTGGCTGTCACACCCGAACCCATTCAATGACAGAAAAAGGAGAATGAGATGGAACTTGGAGCATATGAGCATGCAAGCTTGATCATCGGAGGGATCGTGATCATCCTGATCATCCGCATGATCATCGGCTGGTGGGCGTCCAAGAAGGTTGAGACCAATGTGGATTACGTCCTCGCCGGACGTCGCTTGCCTTTATGGATGGCAGCACCGTCTATCATGGCAACCTGGTTTGCCGCCGAGACCCTGATGGGAGCCAGTAATGAAGCCTACCAATATGGCTTCCAGGGTGTGGTATTCGATCCTTTCGGGGCGACGATGTGCCTGGTTATCGCCGGCATCTTCGTTGTCCGTCTGGCACGGCGTGCTAAGTACGTCACCATCATGGATTTCTTCCAGCATCGCTATGGAAAAGCCATGTCGGTCATCGGCGCGGTGACGCAGATCATCACCTACTTCGGCTGGACGGCCGCCCAGATTGTCGCCGGCGGTGCCATCATGCAAGCCCTCCTGGGCTGGCCGCTTGCGTGGGGCATGATCCTGGTGACGGTCGTCGTGACCCTCTACACCCTGATGGGCGGGCTATGGGCGGATACGGCGCTCGATTTCATGCAGATGTTCCTGACCTCGATCGGTCTGGTCATCATCACCGTCGCCATTATGATTAGCGTGGATGGTTTCAGCAATATGGTCAACATGGCGGGCGCGCAGTACACCACGAATACCTTTGCCATCTGGCCGACTGCCAATGATGGCTACTACGGCTATTTCGGGATCCATGGCTGGTTCTATTACATTGCCGCCTGGCTTGCCCTTGGCCTGGGCGCCATCCCGGCCCAGGACTACCTGCAGCGCACCTGCGCATCGAAGAACGAGAATACGGCTGTCAAGGCCACCTTCCTGGCTGGCGCCCTCTATCTGGGCTTCGGCGTGCTTTCCCCGCTGATCGGCGTGGTCGCCTACGGTGCTCTAGGCCCGGAATTGGGTGGGGCGGCGACAGAGAACATCCTCATCCTGATGGCGATGAAATATCTGCCGCCAGCCCTTGTGGCTGTCTTTGTGGCCGTCATCGCCTCCGCCCTGATGAGCACCTCCGACAGCTCGCTCCTCGCCGGCGCGACCATGTTCACCGAGAACATTGTCAAGGTTAGCAAACCGGCCCTGTCGGATAAAGACTCGCTGCGCCTGACCCGCATCGCCTTGCTCGTCAGCGGCGTCATGAGCCTGGGAATTGCCTTGTTCGCCTCGACGATCTATAAATTGGCTGTCATGGCGAACACATCCATCCTCGTCGGTATGGCTGCTCCTTACCTGATCGGCATGTACTGGAAGAAGGCCAACCATTCCGGCGCGTTGGCCTCGTTTTTCAGTGGCATGGTCTCCTGGGTCATCCTGACCGTGACCTGGATGTACACCTACGTGCTGCCGGTTGTCTACGAAGGCGAGATGATGGACGATGTCATCTGGGACTCGATCTATATCGCATCCTTCCCGGCGTTCGCCATTTCGGTCATCTTCCTGATCGTGGTCTCACTCCTGACCCAGAAGAAGGACCCGCCCAAGCTCCTCACGGATATCGACGGTAAACTGGTCAATACCAAGAGCATCTTTGCCTGGAGTAAAGCCGAAACCGACGATTAACAGACGATTACGTGACACTCGTTGCATTGTGCGTGCCTTTTGGTGCGCACGATGCAACGTCGTTGCATTCATACCTTATCTATCTCTTCCTTGACGGAAAGGAGTTGACCATGCCTTACGGCTACCACGGCAAAATTTTACACGTTGACCTGACGCGCGGCAAACTCGACACTGAGACCCCGCCCGAAGCGTTCTACCGCAAATATCTGGGCGGCTCGGCGATGGGCCTGCATTACATCCTGCGGGATGTACCCAAAGGCGTGGCCCCGACCGCGCCCGAAAACGTGCTGACGGTCATGCTGGGCGTGACGACCGGTGCGCCCATCTCTGGCCAGAGCCGCGTCAATGTCAATGCCAGGTCGCCGGTCAGCGGCGCGATCGGCGATTCGCAGGGTGGCGGCTTCTTCCCGGCGGAACTCAAGTTCGCTGGCTACGACGGTATTGTCGTCAAGGGCAGGTCGCCGAAGCCGGTCTACCTGTGGATCAAGGACGGCCAGGCCGAGCTGCGTGACGCCGCGCATTTACGGGGCAAAATCACCGGCGAAGTGGACGCCATCCTCAAGCAAGAACTCGGCGACCCAAAGATCGAAATCTTGCAGCACGGCCCGGCGGCGGAGAAAAGCGTGCTCTTCTCCTCGCTGCTCAGCATGTCCAACCGCAACAACGGACGCACGGGCATGGGGCTGGTGATGGCGGGTAAGAATCTCAAGGCTATCGTCGTACGCGGGACGAAGAAGCCCGAACTGGCTGATGCGAAGGCGCTGACCGACCTAAACAAGACTGGCCCTAAATTGATGCCCCAAAATCCCGATATGGACGGCCTGGGAAAGTACGGCACGGCCAGCGTGGTCATGCCGCAGAACTCCTTTGGCACGCTGCCCACGCGCAACTACAACGAGGGCCAATTCGAGGGCGCCGAACCGATCAGCGGCGAGAAGATGGCCGAGACCATCCTGAAAGAGCGCGATACGTGCCACGCCTGCGTGGTGCGCTGCAAGCGCGTCGTTGAAATCAATCCTTCGACCCTTCGACAGGCTCAAGGCAGGCTTTTGCTCAAGAGAGGAGAGGGCGCGTACAAAGTTGACCCGTACTATGGCGGCCCGGAATATGAGACCATCGCTACCTTCGGCTCATACTGCGGCATTGACGACCTGGCGGCCATCTCGCAGGCGCACCAGATTTGCAATCAATATGGAGTGGATACCATCTCCTGCGGCGCGACGATTGCCTTTGCGATGGAGTGCTACGAGAAAAGCATCATCACCAATAAAGAAACTGGCGGCATTGAGCTGCGCTTCGGGGACGCGGACGCCATGCTGGAAGTGCTGATGCAAATTGTGACCAGATCCGGTGCGCTCGGTGCGGTGCTGGCCGAGGGTTCAGCCCGCGCCGCGCAGGCCTGGGGCAGGGGCGCAGACGAATGCCTGGTCACGGTCAAGAATCACGAGGCCCCGGCGCACATGCCGCAGGCCAAACGTTCGCTGGCCTTGATCTATGCGGTCAACCCCTTCGGCGCGGATCACCAGTCCAGCGAGCATGACTGGATGTACGAAAATGGCATGGCGACTGACCTGTATCTGGGTCGTCTGGCATTGCTCGGCCTGAAAGATCCACAGGAACAGATGAGCCTCGGCGCGGAGAAAGTCCGCTTTGCCTACCTGACCGAGGTCTTTTACAGCCTGCTGGACACGCTGGAACTGTGTCAGTTCGTCTGGGGCCCGGGCTGGACGCTCTACGGCCCGCAAGAGACGGTCGAACTGGTGCGCGCCGTGACCGGCTGGGATGTGACCCTCGAAGAACTGATGACCGTCGGCGCCCGCCGCCTGAACCTGATGCGCACGTTCAATGCCCGCGAAGGCTTCACCCGCAAGGACGACCAATTGCCGAAGAAATTCTTCAAGCCGTTGGCCGGCACTGGCCCGACAGCGGGCATTGCCCTCGACCCGAAGGAAGTCGAAGCCGCCCTCGACGAGTACTACAAACTGGCTGGCTGGACAAACGATGGCATCCCGACTGCCGCAACGCTCAAAAAGCTCGATCTCGAGTGGGCGGCTGAGTATCTACCAGCCTGATTTACAGCCACGGAGAGGCGCAAAACGTAATTTGCGCCTCTCCCCCTTACGTTTTACTTTTCACGTTTTACTCCACCAAACTCCTATGACCCTCTACTCCGAAAACTTCTCCCATCTCTCCCCTGTCTGGACACGCATCTTCCCCGTCGAGGCCGAGCGCGCCGAAGGCTGTTACATCCATGCCACGGATGGCAAGAAATATCTCGACTTCACCTGCGGCATCGGTGTGACCAATACCGGCCACTGCCATCCGAAAGTCGTTGCCGCCATCCGCGAGCAGGCTGGATCTCTGCTGCACGCACAGGCCAACATCGTCGTCCACAAGCCGCTGCTCGAACTGGTGCAGGAACTGCGCACGATTGTCCACCCCTCCATTGACGGCTTCTTCTTCAGCAACTCCGGCGCCGAGGCGGTCGAAGGCGCGGTCAAACTGGCGCGCGCCGCTACTGGTCGCCCGAATGTGATTGTCTTTCAGGGCAGTTTCCACGGTCGCACGGCTGGAACGATGGTGCTGACCACCTCGAAGACCATCTACCGCGCCGGTTACCAGCCGCTGCCGGCGGGCGTTTTCGTCGCGCCGTATCCGTATGCCTATCGCTACGGTTGGGACGCCGAGTCAACCAGCCAGTGGTGCCTGGATGAACTGGACCTCCTGCTCAATTCGCAGACCGCCCCGCAGGAAACCGCCGCCATCCTGATCGAGCCGGTGCTTGGCGAGGGCGGATACGTTGTCCCACCCGCATCCTTTCTCAAGGGCTTGCGCGAAATCTGCGATAGGCACGGCATCCTGCTCATCTTCGACGAGATCCAGTCCGGCTTCGGGCGCACCGGCAAATGGTTTGCCCAGGATCACTTCGGCGTCGTGCCAGACATCATGACGGTCGCCAAGGGCATCGCCTCGGGTTTGCCGCTTTCGGGAGTCTTCAGCCGCCTCGACCTGATGAAGAAGTGGCAGGTTGGCTCCCACGGCGGGACCTACGGCGGCAACGCTGTCGCCTGTGCAGCCGGCGTGGCCACCATCCGCGCCATGCGCGAGGAGGATATGCCCGGCAGCGCGGCCCGGCGCGGGGTCCAGTTGCTGACCGGGCTGCGCAAACTCCAGGAGCAGCATCCCATCATCGGCGACGTGCGCGGGCTGGGATTGATGATTGGTACCGAGTTCATTGTCAGCGGAAAGCCTTCCGCCAAGCCAAAACCTGACAAGGCGCTGGCTAAAGCCGTCATCCACGCTTGCCAGGAGCGCGGCCTGCTGCTGCTTTCCTGTGGCACGCATGACAACACCATCCGCTGGATCCCGCCGCTCATCGTCACCGAGGCGCAGGGCAACGAGGCTTTGAACATTTTCGGCGAAGCCCTAAAAGACGTGGTACACTAGATATATCCTTCGCCTATGACAATACACTTCCACCCTCACGCTCTTAGCCGGATGGCTGAACGCGGCGCAACCGAAGATGATGTGCGCGCCACGGTCGAATTCGGCGAGCGAATTCCAGCAAAATTTGGGCGCGTAGGATTTCGGCGTAATTTTCCATATGACCGGCTGTGGCAGGGACGGTCCTACGCGACGAAACAGATCGAAGCGTATTCAGTTCAAGAAGGTGAGAATGGCTGGTTGGTAATCACCGTGATTACGCGTTATTTCTAGGAGTGATGCTATGCGTTTTACATACGATCCTCGTTACAATATTGCCTACATTCGTTTCCAGGAGAAGGGGGCTGAGGTTGAGGCAATCCGCGTGAGCGATGAACTCGTTGTAGATATGGCTCCAAACGGAACGATCTATGGCATTGAACTCCTGAACGCGAATGAGCAGTTGCAGCGGGAAAATGCTGGAGGCTTGGTTGTTGTCAATGAGGCAACGGGGGAACATGCCGAACTTGCTCTGTTTCGACCGTAGTGAGCGCCCGTATGCAAATCTGGCGAGTGAATGTCGGGCAGCGAAATTTAACGCGCGAACCCGCGCCGGAATCCTGGTCGCGCCTCGGCGGGCGCGGACTTTCGGCGCGCATCCTGCTCGACGAAGTGGACCCGTCCTGCGACCCTCTCGGCGCGGGCAACAAACTCATCTTCGCCCCCGGCCTGCTGGTGGGCCACATGCTCTCGTCCTGCGATCGGATTTCCATCGGCGGCAAGTCCCCGCTGACAGGGGGAATCAAGGAAGCCAACGCGGGCGGCACCACTGGCCTGCAGATGGCTTATCTGGGCATCCGAGCCTTGATTATCGAAGACATACCTGCCGAGCCTGGATTCTGGGTTTTGCATCTCAGCAAACAAGGCGCGCGCTTCGAGCAGACCTTTAGAGCCTGCCCTGAGCCTGCCGAAGGGGTCTCCGAAGACCCTAAAGGTCTGATAGGCTTGGGTGTTTATGAAACCGCGTCGAAACTGCTGGAGAAATACGGTCAGAAAGTCGCCATTGCGCTCATCGGTCCCGGCGGCGAAATGAAACTGTCCGCAGCCGGTATCCAGAATCTGGATAAGGACAAAGTCCCCTCGCGCATCGCGGCGCGCGGCGGCCTGGGCGCGGTGATGGGCAGCAAGGGACTGAAGGCCGTCGTCTTCGACGCGGCGGGCTGTCCGAAGCCGCCGATTGCCAACCCGGAGGCCTATCGCGAAGCGCAGAAGGTCTACAACAAAGCCCTGCTGGATCATCCGCAGACGCACACGTACCGTGATTACGGCACGGCGGCGATGGTGCAGATGTGCCAGACCTTCGGCTCGCTGCCCACGCGCAACTTCTCGGCGGGACAGTTCGAGGGGGCAGACGCCATCTCCGGCGAGCATCTGCGCGAACTCCTGCTCGGGCGCGGCGGCGTCTCGAACCCGACCCATGCCTGCATGCCTGGCTGCACCATCCGCTGTTCGAATGTCTTCGGCGGGGAGGACGGCAAGGTTATCGTCTCGCCGCTCGAATACGAGAGCATCGGCCTGATGGGCTCCAACCTGGGCATTGACTCCCTGGATGCCATCGCCCGCCTGAACTGGCAGGTCAACGATCTCGGGCTGGACAGCATTGAGGTCGGCGCGGCGCTGGGCGTGGCCGCCGAAGCCGGTCAGATGGGATGGGGCGACGCGGCGCGGGCGCTGGAACTGCTGGATGAGATCCGCCGCAACACACCGCTCGGACGCGTTCTTGCTAACGGCGCAGTCTCGACCGGGAAGCATTTCGGCATCCAGCGCGTCCCGGCGGTCAAGGGGCAGGCCATGTCGGCCTATGAGCCGCGCGCCATCAAAGGCACCGGCGTCACCTACGCCACCTCGCCGCAGGGCGCAGATCATACTGCGGGGTTGACCATCCGCGCCAGGATCAACCATCTCGACCCCAAAGGCCAGGCCGACGTCTCGCGCACGGCGCAGATCAACATGGCCGGTTACGATAGCCTCGGCGCGTGCCTCTTCGCCGGTTTTGGCTTTGCCGTCGCCTCGGTGGAGACGATAGCCAGCCTGCTCAACGCCCGCTACGGCTGGAACGTGGGCACGGATATTTTGCAGGCGCTCGGCAAAGAAACCCTGAAACTGGAGCGCGAGTTCAACCGCCGCGCCGGATTCACTGCCAAAGACGACCGCCTGCCCGAATGGATGACGCGTGAACCTTTACCCCCGCATAATGCTGTGTTCGATGTAGCGGAAGAAGATTTGGATGGCGTGTTCGACTGGTGAGGGAAGCAGGCTTTGCGTTCTTGGCGTCTTAGCGGTTGGAATTTCCTTGCCGAAGGCCTACTCGGCACAAAAAGCAAGAATTCCAAGAAGGTGGCAAGGGAAATGTGATAGAATTCTTTACGGAATTACGTACAAAAGGAGCTCGAGATGCCCGCCATTATTCCTGCTACTGAAGTCCGTGACCGGTTGAGCGCCATTCTCGACCAGTTGGAGAATGAAAGCGAACCCATTTTCATTACGCGGCATGGACGCGCCCGGGCAGTGCTACTCAGCGCTCAACTATTCGAAGCCCTGTCGCGACCGCGTGCCGTATCTGAACCCCAGGAATGGTACCTGGTTTCCCAGGCTTCGCTGGCCCGGATTTGGGACCACCCCGACGAGGATGTGTATATGTGGGAAGATGGGGAGGCTGTATGAGCGCCAACAGTTGGCAACCCCAACGTGGGGAGGTAGTTCTCGTGCGCTTCCCATTCATCAACTCAGGTGGACAGGTACAGGTGAAACCACGCCCAGCGGTTGTCATCTCTGGACAAGCCATCCATACCCAGACCGCCGATGTCCTCATTGCGGCGATTTCCTCGCGCCCGGCGTCCAGACCGCTGGGAACAGACTACGCGATTGCCGAAAACACTCCTGAGGCCAGAGCCGCGGGGTTGAAGATGGCCTCTTGGGTTAAAATATCCAATCTCGCCACCGTACCTAAAACGGCTGTTGCGCGGCGCATTGGCAAACTGACGCCAACTGGTTTGGATGAAGTGGAAACCCGCCTGCGCCTGGCCCTCGATTTGTGAAATATCCACAGAGGTCGGGTTGCGATACCGATTGCCTAAAAAATAGGAAAGAGCCACCGAAGGGATTCGAACCCTTGACCTGGCGTTTACGAAACGTCTGCTCTACCGACTGAGCTACGGTGGCGGTTGGACAAAATTTATTTTGTCCTGCATTGGACAAAATAGAATCTTGTCCTGCATTGGACGAAATAGAATTTCGTCCTACAGTGGACGAAATAGAATTTCGTCCTACAGTGGCGGGATTATACAGCAAACCTTAAAATCCGACAAGTTTCCGCATGTTATACTTCACAAGATGAACATCGCCATGCTTTCCTACCACACCTGCCCGCTGGCCACGCTGGGCGGCAAAGACACCGGCGGAATGAACGTCTACGTGCGCGACCTGACCCGCGAGTTGGGCCGCATGGGTCTCCACGTGGACGTCTTCACGCGCTCGCAGGACGAGCACGTGCCGCATGTGCTGCACGACCTGGGCTACGGTAACCGCGTCGTCCACGTGCCGGCCGGGCCGGAGGTGCCGCTTCCCAAAAAGGAATTGGCCGATTACATCCCTCAGTTTGCGGAGGGCATTATCCAATTTGCTTCAGAAAAAGAACTTCACTACGATATTATCCACAGCCATTACTGGATGTCCGGCCTGGCCGCCGAGACGCTCTCGGGGGCTTGGGGCGGCGTACCGGTTGCGCACATGTTCCACACCCTGGGCGAGATGAAAAACCGCGTCGCCCGTTCCGCCGACGAGCGGGAGGGGGAGTACCGCCTGGAGGGTGAGCGCCGCGTCATCGCCCGCGCCGACCGGCTCATCGTCTCGACCGTGGCCGAGCAGGCGCAACTCGAATGGTTGTACAAGGCGGATGTCCGCAAGATGACCGTCATCCCGCCCGGCGTGGATAGCTGTCATTTCTATCCGATCCTGCCCGACGAAGCCAAGCAGTATATTGGCTTATCGCCGGATAAATGCCTGCTGCTCTACGTCGGACGGATCGAGCCGCTCAAAGGTGTGGATACCCTGATCCGGGCTGTGGCTCTCCTTCAGCAGAAGGATATTTGCCCTTCCAAGTCTGTATACCTTGCGATCATCGGCGGCGACCCGGAGGTCAGCCCGGATGCGATGAGCGCGGAAATGGCCCGCCTGCAAAGTTTGTGTGATGAGCTGTGTATGGGCAATCTGGTCGTCTTTCTCGGCAAGCGCAGCCAGGACACCCTGCCATATTACTATTCTGCGGCGGAAGTCGTGGTGATGCCTTCGCACTACGAATCCTTTGGCATGGTGGCGCTGGAGGCGATGGCCTGCGGCACGCCGGTCGTCGCCTCGCAGGTGGGCGGGCTGGCCTTTCTGGTGCAGGATGGCGTGACCGGATACACCGTCCCGGATGGCGACCATGCCGCGCTGTGTGACCGGCTGTCGGTGCTGCTGGGCCACCCGGAACGCCGCGCGGCGATGGGCCGCGCCGCGGCGGAATATGCCCTGAATTATGATTGGGAGAAGATCGCCAAGCAGATTGTGGGAGTGTATGGGGAGTTGGCGGGGGGTAAGGAATGTTAGTTGACCGCAGTTGATGGCGCTCAATCCCCCTGTTCTGCCCCATTTGGCGTTTAACGGCTTGGCTCAGCGGCAGCGGCGGGACTGGCAAGACTCCACAATCATTATCGCGCCATTTCTAGCCAAGTGCATACCAACGAGCGGCGGAGCCGCTGTCCGACTGGAGCCGGTGTTAGGCGGCTCTTTTACTGTTGTTTTCTTTTTCGCTCCCATCTTGCTTGGATAGCAAAGATTTCACCAAGATGCCTTACGTTATCAAGCAACGCCATTTGAATGCACTGATATTGGGAATATCTTCCCTCGAAACCTACTCCTGGCATTTCCAGTTTTTCAATGGGCGTGTTTGTGAGATATTCCTTGACAGTATCGTATACGTCATTCAAATATCCAAGTGCCTGCTCCCTCGTGAGTTGCGGCATAGCAGCGACTTCTTCTTGCGTATACCCTGTGAGCATGCCCCAACCGTTTTGACCTATGCCACGTGGATCATAGTCCGTTTGCTCTGCCCAACCATGCCGAAACCAACATTCTTCTTCCGAAACACATCCTTTGGCCTGTAGGATTAGAAAGACATCGAAAATTCGTGCCATATGCCATAAAGTAACTGTGATGTTATTGGCATCGGCTTCAGGTTTCCAAGTCAGGCATTCATCACTCAAGGTGTCGAGCAAACGACGCAAGCGTCGCCTATTATCTTCAAGCATATCGATCAGTACATCATTTGCATTCATCATGTAATGACCTTGACTTACAATCCCTGTTGAGTCGCCTAACTCGTGATTCTACGAGCATGGTGTGTTTAATGCTGGCTTTATACAAGCTCGGTGTGTTTAATACCGAGATGAATACGGTTCAGCGGCGAGTGTACCGCCTCCCGGTTGACAACCTCAAGGTAGCTGCTTATCTGCCTTCGCGCCACAATCTCCCATTCGGGATAGTATACAGCAGGCTGGTTATTCTTTCATCTTCACATAGAACAGCGTCGAGCCGTCAATCTCCTGCGTGCGCATCTTATGCCGCCACTGTTTCAAAGGCAATCCGCAAATCAGCCTGTTTTGGCAAGGCATAATTGAGCTTCTCGAAACCGATCACACGTCCCTGTTTGTCCTTCATCAGGATAACTTCCTCGCCGGTCTCTTCGCAAACATATTCGTCTTTCGGATTTCCAAACCAAACAGTAAGGGTATTCCCTTCGCGGTCATAATAAACTTTTACTTGGGCCATATTCTTTCTCCTTCTTTTACGGCATCGGTCGGGTAGGCAGTAAACAGAAAACCTTCCCCATCCTGTTGTCTTGCTACTGCACAAACCCAGCGGCCAAGGCGTTCCGGTTTATAGAATAGATAAACCTGTGAGTCGCTCCGACTCAGCCGGATTTCGTCGGGGTCTTTTAGCGTTTCTTCTACATCTGTCTCGCGTCCAGCCATGACCGGATGCTTTATTGTTGTGATGATTTCCCAATAGGCGCGGGTAACGTGGACTTTGAATCCGAGTGGTGTAAGCACATTAAACAAATATTCGCTATTTGCCATGCGCCTATTCTAATCCTATTCCTTCATCTTCACATAAAACAGCGTGAACCCGCCGGTTTCTACGCCGCGCATCTCGAAATAGTGCTTATTGCTGGCAATCAGCCGCGAAAGTTGGCGGTGGCCGTAGGTGCGCGGGTCAAAGCCGGGGTCGAGCTGGTAGAGGGCGTTGCCCATCGAATCCATGCGCGCCCAGCCATCTTCCTGCACGGCCATTTCGAAAGCCTTGCGGAGTAAGGGCATAGGCTCCGGTTCGGCCTTTTTCTTCACCTGTGCCTTTTTGGCGCTTGTTTTGACGACTTTTTCTTCGCTTACCAGATTCTCGGTGTAGATAAACACGTCGCAGGCGTTGACGAACGGCTTGGGTGTCTTCTTCTCGCCGATACCCATCACGAACACGCCTGTTTCACGGATGCGGGTTGCCAGCCGCGTGTAATCGCTGTCGCTGGAAACGAGGCAGAATCCATCCACCACGCCGTCATGAAGAATATCCATCGCATCAATGATCATCGCCGAATCGGTGGCGTTCTTGCCGATCGTGTAACGGAATTGCTGCACCGGCTGGAAGGCATGATAATTCAAAATATCCTTCCAGGAATTCATCGAGTTGGTTGTCCAATCGCCATAGATGCGGCGGACGGTCACCAAGCCGTATTTTCCAGCCTCGACAAGCATCTGCGGTAACAGGCTGGCTTGGGCGTTGTCGCCATCAATCAGGATGGCGATCTTGCGTCGGGATAGGGAGGTGTATTGTTCTTCTGGCATACTTTGATTATACTGCTTCTTTACAGAATCTTTAGACATATTTCATTCTATCTTTATCGCGCTCTTTTATACTTACGGCTGTAATAATACTCAAAGGAGATTTGGAAATGAACAAAATTCTCAAAACCACACTGATTGTCATTGGTCTGTCCCTCCTGGCTGGCGGCTCGCTATTCGCGGGCTGGTTGTTTGCAAATAACCGCGCCCGGTCGGCTGCCTTCGCTCCCAGTTATCTTATGCGCGGTTACGACTGGAAGAAACCCGCTTATGCCCAGTCCCCCGCTTTTGGACCTGGCATGATGGGCGGACGCGGCGGTATGATGGGCGGCCGCGCTTACTCCGGCTATCGCCCCGGGATGATGGGCGGATACCGCTCCGGCCTGACGGACCTCCAGCCGCTTTCGATTGCACAGGCCGAAGGCGCCGCGCAGGAATATATCAATAACCTCGGCGTTGACGGTCTGAAAATCGGCGAGGTGATGGTCTTCGATAACCATGCCTACGTGCGTGTCGTCGAGACAAGCACCGGCATCGGCGCATTCGAGTTGCTCGTTGACCCGGTCACCACTTCGACTTTGCTCAGTGCAGGCCTGGCGGTCTATCCCGAGCATGGCGCTAACATGATGTGGAATCTCAAATATGGCGGCCTGAATCATGCGCAGCACCTAATCGGTCAGAATATGATGGGTGGGCGCAGGGGCATGATGAGTGGACAGGTCTGGAATACCACGCCTGCGGATGTCCCGGCTGAAATGACGGTCACTGATGAGCAGGCGCTCGAATACGCTCAAAAATTTCTCGACGCCAATCTGTCCGGCGCGACAGCCGCCGCTGAAGCCGAACCTTTCTATGGTTACTACACCATTGACGTGCTGCGGGATGGCAGGATCGTTGGTATGCTCAGCGTCAACGGCTTCTCCGCTCAGGTCTTTTATCACTACTGGCACGGTACTTTCATCGAGATGAGCGAAGAATAGAGTTTGTCTTCGTAGTATGACACGCAGCGCAGCGGAGTGTCGCAACCCGGCGGACTTCGCTGCACTGCGTTCGCGGCTGCGAACATTGTTGATGAATTTCCGGTAAAATAGACTTATGCCCACCACTAAAATCCTCGTCATTGACGACGAACCCAGCATCGTAAATCTCGTCTCGGCCTATCTGCGCCCGGAAGGTTACGAAGTCTACACCGCCGCCGACGGCCCGGCGGGTCTCAAAGCCGCGCGCGCCTATAAGCCGGATATCATCGTGCTTGACATCATGCTGCCCGGCATGGACGGCATCCAATTGTTGAGCCACTTGCGCCGTGAATCGAATGTCTATGTCATCATGCTCACCGCCCGCACCGAAGAGACCGACAAAATCGTCGGTCTATCGGTCGGGGCGGACGATTATGTCACCAAGCCGTTCAGCCCGCGCGAATTGGTCGCCCGGATCAAGGCCGCGCTGCGCCGTCTGCAAACGGGAGCCGGCTCGGGGTCCGAAAGTGAGGTGCTGGCTTTTCGTCGCTTGCGTATAGACGTTGGCGCGAGACAAGTTTCAGTGGACGAGCATCCGGATCCTGGTCGGCGTGGTTATCCTGGCCAGCACCACGCAATTCGCCCTCCCGGGGGCATTCGAACGCCACATGATGCGTATGGGCGCAGGCATGGGGCCGGGGATGGGGCCAGGTATGATGAATGCCCCGGGTTCCGGTCTGGGACAGGCTGAGGAGCTTTACTTCAACTTTCGGGCTTCGTTCAATGAAGCCCTGGCTTTGGCGGTTTTTGTGTCCGCCGCACTGGCGCTGGTGGTAAGTATGATCTTCAGCCGTGGGGTGATCGCTCCAGTTCAAGAGATGATGTCTGTCAGCCAACGCATCGCGGAGGGGCATTATAATGAGCGGGTGCAGGTGCGTGGAGAGGACGAGTTGAGCCAGCTTGCGAGGTGTTTCAATACGATGGCCGGACAACTCGAACAGATCGAGACGATGCGCCGCCAGCTTATCGGCGACGTCGCCCATGAACTACGCACTCCGCTCACGGCGATCAAGGGTTCGATGGAGGGCCTGATGGATGGGATCTTGCCGGCAAGCGATGAAACCTTTGGACAAATACATCAGGAAGCTGACCGGCTTAGTCGTCTGGTGGATGACTTGCAGGAACTCAGCCGCGTCGAGGCGGCTACGTTCAAATTGGACCTCAGGCCGGTTGCGGTCGTGGATTTGGTGGATTCGGCCCTCGGGCGCTTGAGCCGCCAATACGAGGAGAAGGGCGTCACCTTGACCTCCGGCTTGCCGGCAGACCTTCCGCTGGTCCAGGTTGACGAGGATCGCGTTGGGCAGGTCTTGCTCAACCTGATTGGCAACGCACTGCAATACACCCCTGCGGGCGGAAATGTTCAAATTTCCGCAACCCGTGACGGCGATGAAGTGAGAATTACGGTGACGGATACAGGAATCGGCCTGCCTGCCGAGCATATCCCGCATATCTTTGACCGTTTTTATCGTGCGGATAAATCGCGCTCGCGCCGCGCGGGCGGCGGCAGCGGCATCGGCTTGACCATCGCCAGGCATCTGGTCGAGGCGCACGGTGGGCGGATCTGGGCCGAGAGCGAAGGGGGAGGGCAGGGCAGCAGGTTTACATTTACGGTTAAGGCGGCAAAGTAAATTGCATCGAAATTAGTCCCCCAAAAGTATTGATTTTTACGCCATTATGTGGCAAAATATAGTTGCCCGTCGTTGGGTGCCCCCCTCACCCAGCGGCGGGTATTTATTGGCAGTGCCCCCGGCGAGACTCGGACTCGCAACCACTGGATTCGAAGTCCATTACTCTATCCATTGAGCTACGGGGGCAGACCGGACAAAATTATACCCTAAAAACGGTCTTCTCATACATTATGGGACATGTTATAATCTCGCTTCGCGCCGAGAGGCAGCAGAAATGAAAGTAAGGATAAATGACAATGATTGACCTCGACAAGAACTTCAACACCACCAAGAATCCAAACATCCCTGACCTGTTTCCGGGTGATAGCGTTAGTGTTCACGTGCGCATTAAAGAAGGCGAGCGTGAGCGCATCCAGGAGTTCAAAGGGACGATAATCCGCCTGCGCAAAGGCGGCAACAACACCAACTTTACGGTGCGGCGCACGGCCAGCAATGGCATTGGCGTCGAGCGCACTTTCCTGATTCACTCGCCGCGCATTGACAAGGTGGTGGTCGAACGTCACACCCATGTCCGGCGGGCGCAACTGTACTTCCTGCGCGAGCGCACGGGCAAGAAAGCCCACCTGAAGCAGAAGTTCGATTAAGTCAGGGGAGGTTGTCGAATGGATAAGGGTGCAGACTAATATGCTGCGCCCTTTTGTCTTTATAGGAGGAAAAAATGAAACTCGCCGAAAGCGGGCAGGGACGCGGCATCCTGGGTGTGGTGGACGGTTTTCCGCCCAAGGGCATCGAGGATGAGGCCGGCATCACCTGGCGAAAAGGATTCTTGCGCAAAATCGGACAAACTATAAGGGTGTATTTCATTTCAGTTGAAGCAACCGTCCCGCAGGTTTTGAAAGACGGTCAAATTGGCTCAATCCAACCCTTCGACAGGCTCAGGGCAACGCCTGCGGGACGTTCTGGGATACATTTGAAACGAGCCATCCCATGCACAGGCTTTGGGCGCGCATCCTGATCTCTGTCAGCGCCGGCTTGCTGGCCGCCCTGGTGTGTTATTTCTTCCAGACACACTGGTTCGACCGTGACGCCGCGGATCTGACCTGGGCGCTGCTTGGGGCCAGGGGGTGGCTGGCCGGGAAAAATCCATACAACCTTCCGAGCGATCCTTCTCTCTATCCGTACGATCAGGGTGCGCCGCTTTTCTACCCCTTCCCGGCAGTGCTGGCCATCCTGCCCCTGGCGCCCCTGCCGGATACCCTTGCCGCCACACTCTGGATCGGCTTCACTGTCGGCTTGATGACTTATGCGCTGCTGGGCGAGGGCGCCTGGCGGTTGCCCATCCTGGCCAGCCTCCCGCTTTGGGCGGCGGTCGCTCAGGTGCAATGGACTCCGCTCCTGATGGTTATTTGGGCCTGGCCTGCGACGCTCCCGCTTTTTTTGCTCAAGCCGAATATCGGTCTCGCCCTGTCCACGAAAAAACTTTCCCCAAAGGGGATTATCGGCTGCCTGGTCGTTTTGGCCCTCAGCCTGATACTGCTGCCCACCTGGCCGGCAGATTGGCTTCAGTCGGCGCGAGCCAGCGCGCGGCATCTCATCCCCATCCTCTATGGACCTGGGCCGTTGCTCTTGTTGGCCCTGATGCGCTGGCGTCAGCCCGAAGCGCGCCTGTTGTTGGTTTTGGCCTGTATGCCGCAACGGATGGGATTCTACGATCAACTGCCCCTGCTGCTCGTCGCCCGTAATTTGCGCCAGCAACTGATCCTCGCCCTCGCCTCCTGGCTTTCCATGATCGCGTTGCTCCTGATTGGCCCCTCCTGGAACTGGCCCTCGATCTGGCATCCGCAAAGCGTGGATGGCAGCGCAGGTTGGGTGATTCTTTTTACTTATGGAACCGCGTTGTGGATTATACTGATGAAGGATAAATAATGACAATAATCGGCATCTTTGACTCCGGCGTCGGCGGACTCTCCGTCTTGCGCGCCGTACGCCAGCAATTGCCGCATGAAGCGGTGCTATATCTGGCTGACCAGGGACACGTGCCGTATGGCCCGCGTCCACTGGCGGAAGTGCGCGCTTTTTCGGAAGAGATCACCCGTTTTCTGCTCGCGCGCGGGGCGAAACTGATCGTCGTGGCTTGCAACACGGCCTCGGCGGCGGCTTTACAGCACTTGCGGCAGACTTTTCCCGAGGTGCCTTTCGTTGGCATGGAACCGGCAGTCAAACCGGCTGCCGAACATACGCAGACCGGCGTGGTCGGCGTGCTGGCCACTCCGGCCACCTTTCAGGGCGCGCTGTATGCCTCGGTGGTGGAACGCTTCGCCAACGGGGTGAGATTAATACAGCACACTTGTCCAGGACTGGTGGCGCAGATCGAGGCCGGGCAACTGGACACACCCGAAACGCGCGCCATTCTGGAAAACGCGCTCCTGCCGATGCTCGAAAAGGGAATTGATACCGTTGTGCTGGGCTGCACGCATTACCCCTTTGTCATCCCGCTCATTCAGGAAATCGTCGGGCCGCAGGTGCGCGTGATTGACCCGGCTCCGGCGGTGGCGCGGCAGGTTGGGCGTTTGTTGGAGACTGTCCTTGATGAACCCGTTCCCTTCGAGGGAACGGGTTCATCCCGCACCGGCGCGCTGCGATTCTATACCAGCGGTCCGCTGGAGGGTTTGGCAGGTATGCTGCCGCGTCTCTTGGGAGAAATTTGCCCAGTGCGGGCGGTGAATTGGGTTGAAGGTCAAAGGTTGAAGGTCAAAGGTTGAAAGTTGCAGTCAGTGATGGAGTTTATCCCCGCTTATCTGAAACTTTCCTCCGGCGAACTCGAAAGGCGCGCGGCGGAAGCGTTTGAACATCTTTCGTGCTGCGACCTGTGTGCGCGCGAGTGCAAGGTGGATCGCCGCGCCGGAAAGATGGGCGTCTGTCGCACTGGCCTGCGGGCAAAAGTCAGCAGTTACAACCCGCATCTGGGGGAGGAGGACCCGCTGCGTGGCTGGCGCGGTTCGGGGACGATCTTCTTCACCCGCTGCAACCTGCGCTGCCAGTACTGCCAGAATCACGATATCAGCCAGACGGACGCCGGGCGGGAGGTCGAGGCGCAGGAACTGGCCGCCATCATGCTGGAATTGCAGGCTTATGGCTGCCACAATATCAATTTCGTCTCGCCCAGCCACGTGGTGGCGCAGATCCTGGCTGCGCTGGCGCTGGCAGCCCCATCGTCCCGCGGTCCTTACGGGAGGGCTGGCCTGCGTCTGCCGCTGGTTTATAACACCGGCGGATATGATTCCATCTCGGCCCTGAAATTGCTCGACGGGGTGATTGATATTTACATGCCGGATATGAAATACGCCCATTCCGACCACTCCAGTCGCTATTCGGTGGCGCGCGATTACCCGCGTGTCAACCAGGCTGCGATGCGCGAGATGCATCGTCAGGTCGGCGATCTGCAGGTTGACGAGAACGGCCTGGCGCAGCGCGGCCTGCTGGTGCGGCATCTGATCTTGCCGAACAACCTGGCTGGCACAGCGGAAATCCTGCGCTTCCTGGCCGAGGAAATTTCTCCGAACACTTATCTGAACCTGATGGATCAATATCGCCCGGCGTATAAGGCGCGTCTCTTCCCCGAACTCAACCGCCTGATCACTGCGAGGGAATACCAGGCCGCTATTCAGATGGCTCGCAAAGCTGGTTTGCGGAGGCTGGATCAGAAGCGGTAGTTCGTAGTGTGACACGCAACGCAGTGGAGTGTCACACCTCCAGCGGACTTCACTCCGCGACTATACTTCAAACGGACACAAAATGAGTTTTTTACCGTGAAACCTCCGTCAACGAATGACCAACGAATAAACGAATACCTGTCTTTTTTAGTCCAAATTCCAACTTCTACTTCATTCGTTTATTCGTTTCCTGCGTTTTCTATCCCGCCGTTTTCTCCTTCCATTCCCCTTTGTCTTCGTAATGAAGTTCAAAGCGCACTTGCGGCTGTCCTTGAGCGGGGAATTCCACGCGCACCACGCCGAAATTGTTGCTGGTGACGACAAAATGGACTTTTTGCCGCCTGACCGCGCCGCTCAGGATGGGAATGTACATCCAGCGGCTCAGAGGATTGGTATCCTGCTCGAAGGGCGTGGAGCAAAATTCCCAGATGCGCACCGGGTTGCGGCGCGGGCCGCATTCGGCGGAGATGGCGTGCGCCGAATGCAGGTCGCCAGCCAGGAGATAGACGCCCTGGATGTCGTTCCCGCCGATGAAACGCAGCAGGCGGTCGCGTTCCTCAGGGAAGCCTGACCAGCGGTCGCGCGGGATGTCCGTCCACATGCTGTACAAAGCCGAGCAGGAAGTGACCAGAAACTTGAGCGGGAAATCATCCCTCACCGCCCGCAGCCAATCTTCCAACGCCTGCCATTGTCCTTCGCCCAGCATCGTCTTCCCGGATTTACCCTTGACGCGCATACTGCGCGTGTCCATCACGAAAAAAGCCGCCGCGCCGTAAGTGAAAGAATACGCCAGCGAGCCGGGATCCTGCTCGCGTAGTTTGTACTGTCCGGCGTAGTTGAGTTCCGGTGGCAGGGTCATGGCTGGAGCGTGCATGCCCTGGTGTTCCCAGTAGGCCTGCAGGGCGTCGCGCACGCGGTGAAGGGGGAGGTAACACTCTTCCGGCGGACGCCCCTTCAGCCAGCGCACGACCTGATCCCACCAGGGGATGGTCGCCCAGCGGCGGCGCGCGTCGTTCCAGCGCCAGTCATCGTCCACTTCGTGGTCATCCAGGGTCATGAAAGCCGGCAGGTTGTTCAGCAGAGCGCGAAAATACGGATTCGACCAGACATGGGTATATACATTGCGGTAATCGGTCAGGTTGGCCGCTACTTTGGCGATGCCGTTGTACTCCCAGGCATCGGCATAGACCTGGTCGCCGAGCAGCAGGATGAAGCGCAGCTCGTCTTCCTGGCGGTGGGTCTCAAGGGCGCGGAAGGTCGCGCCGCTGTTCCCGCCCTGCGGACGGAAGCAGGAACCGAAGGCAAAGTTGAACGCGCGCGGCTGGCCGGGTCTGGGGAAGGTGCGAAAGTGGCCGTCAGCCTTCGGCGGCGGTTTGGGATTCAACGTCAGGGCGTAAAAGTAACTGGTCTCAGGTTCGAGATTATCCAGAGGCACCACCCCGGCGCAGCCGGTGGCGTCGTTCAGCGGCAGGGATTTTCCGGCCAGTTTGGCGTCGCTGAAATCCGGTTTACGTCCCAGCCAGGCGTGAAGCGTCGCCGGGCCGCTAGCGCGCGCCCACAGGTTGACGTGATCGTGTGAGAGACCGCCGACGAGCGGGCCGAGGAGGATTTGAGTTTGTTCAGGCATGGTCTAACCTTTCTGCTTTTGCGGATGAATGGCAAGCAAAACCATCTTGCGTGAAAGGGCGCGCAGCCCGGCTTCGTCCTTGTACTTCAAGCCGCCCAGGGCCATCACCGCTTTGGCGTAGCGCGGGGCGCGGCGCATCTGGGCGATCAATTTTTCTTCGGCGATCTCTGGCGGGAGGAATTCTGCACTTGCCGGAAATTTACGCCGCCCGACTTGGGCACGAAAATCGGGGTTGGCCTGGATGTTACGCACCCAATCGGCGCGCTGACCGTAGGCCGATACGACGAAGAACGTATCGGCCTCTTTGTCGTAATCCACCACGTCCACCATCACCTGGCGGGGTTTGCCGCTCTTGCGCCCGATGGTGGTGATCAGCATCCACTGCGCGCCGCTGAATTTTTCGATCCACCAGACCAAACCCAGGCGATGTAGGATGAGCGGGGCTTTGAAAAACAATCTCAGCAGGCCGCGTGGCCGGCCCTTGAATACGCCTTGAGGTTCGGTGATCATGGGGTGCTCCTCATCTGTGATATTCAGCTACGTGACAGTCACTTCCGAAGTGACTGTCACGTAGCAAACCGCCTGACTAAAACTGCGTCCGGTTTAACCCAATAACCCTCAGCCTTCTGCCTGGCCAGGATCTTCTGCACCGGCTCGCTGTCCATGATGGCGCGGCGTGTAGCCGCCACTTCGGCATCATTCTCCGGACGATCGAGCAGGTGACGCAGGGTGAAGTAACGCACCGAGGGGTTTTCGGGTTCGAGAAGCTAATCTAGAATGTTGTTCATCTCATCTTCTCCATATGCCATGCTATAATCGGGTAAATGAAACTTCCAGACATATTTCAGGCAATCCGATCTAATCATATGGGTGTGTTTCATTTCAGTTGAAACCGTCCCGAAGGTTGGCAAAAAACGATCAAATTTTCTCAGCAAAACCTTCGGGACGTTCTTACTTCAACTCATTTGAAACACACCCTAATCATATTCGTGTGAATGTGTAGTTAACCATGTTACCCTTCCCGAAGTGTCCTGTCTGCGGTGGCGAAATGGCGAGTAAAGAGGTCGAGGAAATTGTGCGCGGTGGAGGTAATACCGCGATTATCAAGGTGCAGGCCGATGTGTGTTTACACTGCGGCGAAAGGTTGTACACACCCGAAACCATCGCCCGCTTCGAAAGCATCGCTGCCAGGCTCGAGAGAAAAGACACTGGTGTTTTCAAGGAGGTTGGCATTTCCTATTCCGTGCCTGCAACAGCCTGATCCTCTGCGCTCGCTCCTACCTTACGTTCCCCACGGCCCCGTTCCCTTCAAGGAAACGGGGTCGTGTGTGCTATACCATTTTCCTCTCGTACAGCGCATCTTCGATGCGCATGTAGCCGCGGATTGCTTGACTGGCGATCAAGCGCAGCGGCTCCGGCGGCCAGGGGATCATCTTGCGGTTGATGAACCAGTTGTAGGGCAGGTTTCTTACCTGCCGAGAATGGCGGGAATGGAATCCCACCCTACTCTTCTCCTTGTTGAAGGCGCAAAAACGCCTCCACCACCTTCGGGTCGAAATGGGTTCCCGAATTGGTTTTGACATACTCCAGCGTTTTTTCACGTGACCAAGCCTTGCGGTAGGGACGGTTGGAGTTCAGGGCGTCCCACACGTCCACCACGGCGAAGATGCGCGCCGCCAGCGGGATTTGCTCACCCTTTAGCCCGCGCGGGTAACCTGTGCCGTCCCATTTTTCGTGATGGCAATACGGAATATCAAGCGCAGGGCGCAGGAATTCGATGGACGAGAGCATGTTGTAGGCAAACTGCGGGTGACTGCGCATGATGACCCATTCTTCGTCAGTCAGTTTGGCAGGTTTGAGCAGGATGCTGTCGGGAACGCCCATCTTGCCAATATCGTGCAGCAGCGCGCCGCGGCGTACGTGCATCAGTTCAACATCGCTTATTCCCATGCCGCGCGCCAGTTTCAAGGTCATCTCGGTGACGCGCTGGGTGTGGTCCTCGGTTTCCCTATCGCGCAGATCGAGGGCTTTCGACCAGCCTTCGAGAGTGGTGTCGTAAGCCAGGGCGAGGTCGGCGTTCGAGCGCTGCAAGTTGGTGAATAGTTGGGCGCTATCCACGGCAATGGCAACTTGTTCGGCCAGGGTTTCCAGGAAAACCTGCCATTCTGAGTCGCCCTCCACCGGCTGGCGGTGGAAGATTTCCAACACACCTTTGGTCTCGCCTTTGGCGATCAGCGGCACACAACAACAGGTATCGAATCCTTCGGATTTGAAATAGGGGGAGCGCAGGAAATCCGTTTTGCGGCTGCGCAAATCGGTAACGAGGATGGTTTTGCGTTCCAGGCCAGCGATGCCAGCATAACCTTGCCCCAAGCGCAGTTTGGTATGTTGGAGGGCAGGGGTGCGGAAACCGCGGCCGGCGGCGTATTCGAGGATTTGGGTGTGAGGGTCGAGCAGCAGCACGTCCGCGGCGTCCACGCCCAGTTGTGTAACGATCTGCGCCAGGGTTATTTCGAGCGTCAGGCGCAGGTTGTGGCTGCCGCTGATGGCCGCGTCGATCGTGCGCAGGGCAGACAGGCGTTTGAATTGGCGTTGGATTTGTTCTTCTGCCCGCTTGCGCTCGGTGATGTCTTCGAGCATGCCCTCGTAAAACAGCACCGCGCCGCTTGCGTCTCGGACTGCGCGCGTGCTCGATAAGACCCAGATCATGCTGCCGTCTTTGCGGTATTCTTCGGATTCGAAGCCGGTTACGCTGCCGTTCTCTTGCAGGATGCGCTGCCACTCCTCCCGTTGAGCAGGGTTGACGTAGAGGCCCTGCTTGATGTCGCCCACGCTGGTTGCCATCTCTTGCGGCGAAGCGTAACCGTAAATCCGCGCCATTGCCGGGTTGATGCGCAGGAACCTGTCCCCTGGCGTGCTCTGGAAGATGCCTTCGGCGGCGTTCTCGAAGATGCTGCGATAATCCGCTTCGCTCGCGCGCAGCGTTTCATTCGCTTGTTCGAGCTCTTCGGTCAATGCGGAGGCTTCGACCAGGCTGGTTTCCAGGCCGCTTACCAGCGCTTTCAGCGAGATGGTCAGCAGGATGCCGGTAAGCAGTAAAACAAGCCCGCCAATCACCCACAGCATGGGGTTTTCTTGGGGCAGCCGCAGGCTTGGGGTGAGCGCGCCATCTACAACCAGGAAGCCCAGCGCTGCCACGCTGAGGCTGCTCAAGACAATCGTTCCCAACCCGCCGCGCAGTCCGATAAGCAGGCTGGTCATGACGATGAAGGTCAGGAGGAACAGGCCGGCGTCAACGTTGAGTCCGCTGTAGAAAAGGTTGGTTACTCCCAGAATATAGAGGATGAACAGCAAACTGCTGGCGCGTATCCAGTATACGATGCGGCGGAAAAACGTCACCACGAGCAGCCAAAGGTAGACGATCGTGTATATTACATTGGCTGTGTACAGCCCCTTCTCGAAGGATGGCAGCAGGGCGGATACGTATAATACCGTTCCGATTATCGCGCCGCTAAGGAGCAGGAGATTCAACAGGCGTGCGCGCAAATTCCGAAGACTGGCGGCTGTACCCGGCTTGGGGAAGGAGGACGACTGCCCGGCCAGCCGGCGCTGCAGGCTGTCAAGCCTTGCCCGGAAAGCGGCAGGCAATCGGCTGAACGAGGAGGGCTGCTTGGAGGGGGATGAGGTTTGTTTGGGCATCTTTAATTTCCGCGTGATGATTTTTGCCCTGAATTCGAATGGGAGCATTCTCTCCCTTATTTTACCCCATTTATCTCGATGGCTCCTTGACCTTCAGCCCGCCCAGCGACATGACGGCGCGGGCGTACTTCGGCGCGCTGCGATAGAAATCCACCAGCATCTCCTCGCCCTGCTCCGCGCTGAGTTCCACTGCGCGGGCGGCGAACTTGCGCCGTCCGACCTGGGCGTGGAAAACGGGGTTGGCGCGTTTGGACACGGATTACACGGATAACACGGAAAAAGCACGGATTTTAGAAAGTTTTTTTCCGTGATAAAGAGTAATCTTTCATGCAACAATCACTCCTCTCCAACGATCTTGAACACCGCATCGTTCGGGTGGACTTTCTGGGCAACTTTCATGGCTACATCCTGCCCCGGGTCGGCCTCTTCTACATTCTGGTGCTCGATCTGCAGCGATTTCACTTCTTGCTTGAAATCGGTGGCGTGGCCGAGGAAGTGCACCGTATCGCCAACCCGTATCTTATCCGTCAATTCCAATACGGCGACACTGATGCGGTCGAAGTAATGTGTTACTTTGCCAATGCGAATGCCAGACATGACAGCCTCCTCCTTAGACTTTCGAAGACTCCGAGATTTCGGAAGTCTTAACCGAAACTCCCATCCTTTCCATATCTTTCATCAACCGTCCCGGTTCGACCAGGTGTCCCATCATCCACAGGCCGGGGCGTTTGGCGGAACCTTCCAGGTATTGTAACAGCAATGCGATCACTGGAACGGCGGTCAACTCGTAGCCATCGGGATGCGAAACGCTGGCCTGGACTTTGGCCGGCTGACTGTTTCTCAAGCCGGATGCCTGCACCTGCAGTTCCACCCGGTATGGCGGCTTGTGGAACTTTCCCATGCTCCACCACAGGAGTTTGCCGGCCGGACGCGGGCTGCGCGGCGCAATCTTGATCAACAGCCAGACCAGCGGGCTGATCACGAAGTCGGTCATCCAGTGTGATTCCGACATGTAAACGCCGACTTCTTTGAGCGAGGGGTACAGTTCCGGCAGTGGGCGCAGTTCCTCGAAGAACATCGAGTAGCAGTTCTTCACGCCGAGGTCGCCGCCGAAGTCAATTTTACGCAGGGTAAACGAACCGGTTTTTGTCCATTGGCCGTTCTTGTATACCTGCGCCTGGTATTCCTTGAAAACCTCCATCAACTCGTCCATTGCATCGGTGTAGGGCAGTTTGCTGCCGCCCATGTTGAGATACCCGGCGGTGACGGCGCTCTCGATGGAATCCAATTTGCTGGCGGCATAACGCACCAGCGCCGAGGGCAATCCGGGATGGAAGCCGGCCTCGGTGATGAAACACAGTTTTTTACGTTTGATTTCTTCGGCCAGTGATTGCAGCAGGGCCAGTTTC
>JASEHI010000029.1 GCA_030018695.1 Anaerolineales bacterium | reverse complement strand
AGAGTGTGATGGTGCAGTTGGTATCCGCGCCGCTTATGGCAACAGTTCCGGTTGGCATGGCTCCGGCTCCGCTCACAGTAACACTCACTGCAACTGATTGGCCGGGAACAGATGGATCAGGTACATCCGCGGTGATGGTCGTCGTCGTGGAACCCTTGCTCACCGTATGGCCCGCAGTACCAGAACTGCCGGCAAAGTTCACATCCCCGCTGTATGTCGCCGTGAGGGTCTTGGCGCCGGCTGTGTTGAAGATCGCATTACAACTGCCACTCCCGCTCGCGAGCGTGATGCTGCAATTGGTATCCGCGCCAGTGATAGCCACCGTTCCAGTCGGTGTGCCCCCTGCTCCGCTCACGGTAACGCTCACCGCGACCATTTGGCCGGGTGTGGATGGATCAGGCGTATCCGCAGTGATGGTTGTCGTGCTCACCTTTGCGCCAGCCACCTTTATATCCACCCAGAACGCTTTATTAGCTTGGGAACCATAACCAAACTTCATGCCGCTCGGATTTTGAAGCATCCAGTAACCGCGATAGTTCCCCGCCGTCGCGGGAGCCGTCAGGCTGACCGAAATTTCCATAACCTGACCCGGAGCGACGCTGCCAGGCAAATTGATCGCCGCCGGGCCACCCATTGGCAAGCCGCTGGAGAAAACCAGGGCATAAGCGGTTGTCCAGGTGCAGGTGCCAGTATTTTTCAATCGCCAGGTCTTGGTAAAAGCCGTGGAGGGTGCAAAAACGCTGCCATCCGGCACGCTGACATCCCCAACGAATCCAACCCAATCACAGCGGGTGACCGGCGGGGGTATTTGCGGGACAGGTGTGGGCAGGGCGGGTGGTGCGATTGTCGGGAGAGGGGCGATGGGAGTAGAAGTCGGTATTGGGGTTATTTGAGCAGGCACATCAGGAGTTAACGCCACCTGAGTGGAAAGCGCTTGCAAGGTCTGCGCGGCGGCAGTATACATCGGCGCCAGGGTTGCAGCGGCATCCGGGGTAGCCCGTCCGCCACAAGCCGAAATAAGGATGAGAATCACCAGACTGAGGGTAATAACGAGGCTGTGCTTTCGGATTGACATGGCATTCCTCCTTATAGAAAAAGGTCACTTTATGAACGTTCCCTACCCTGCCGAAGGCCTGCTCGGAGAGAGTTCCCGACCGGTTCTCGGTCGCGGAGCGCAAATGTATAGTTGTATTATAACGCAATTTTCCCGCCGCGAAAAAGCCCAAACCAGTCAAAAAAAGAAAAGAGCGCCCGGTGTTGCCGGGCGCTCAACGGTCTGTGGAGTGCGTCGCACATGCCCAAAAATGCGGCTCCCCACAGTGGGCATGTGTAGCCAGGTGCGCTGTACGTTCTCAAAAGAGGAGACTAACGCTCAACACGCGGCGCAATCCAAACTGCCCAGTCTTGTGCAGCAGAACCATTGGCCAGCACCGCAAAGGCAAATTGCACAGTCTGGCCGACGATCCCTGAAAGGTCTACGTCCACAGAGCGCAGTGTGCCATCGCAAGATTCGCTCCACGAACCCAGAGGATTAAGGGTGCTGCCTACTTTGTAATTGAGTTGGAACACCACGTTGCCCACCCCACAGGTGCCGTCGGCCTTGAGCAGGAAGCCAAGTTGTGCGCGGAAGCGGTCACCACTCTGCACTGTATAGACCGGGAAGAGGCCGGAGATCACTCCATTGTCCACCCATTTGGGATGCATTTCCAGAATCTTGCCGGGGGGTACTGTACCACCTTCCACCTTTGAGCCCTCAATGTACATGGCAAAGCCACATGGATCATTGTTCGGGCCGCCAAAGGTCAGCACCTTAGCGGTGCCGGGGCATTCAGCCGAGGAATCACCACCAGACAGCCACTGTGCCGAAGGCGCCTGGTCTATGAATTTGTAGGTCACCACTGGGCCGGGAGTCGTGGGTGTAAAGGTGGCAGGCGCGATCACGTCAATCTTCACCCAGACTTTGGCGAACAAAACGCCGGCCGCATTGCGCATTTTCCAGTAGCCGGTGTATGTACCTGCTGTGGCCGGGGCGGTCATCGGCACCTGAATTTCAACGGTCTGCCCCGGCAGGACATCACCCGTCAGATAGACCGGGGACGAAGCGCCCATGGCATTGCCGCTGTCGAATACGAGCGCATAAGCGGTGGTCCACTTGCATACGCCCGCGTTTTTCAATCGCCAGATTTTTGTGAACGCGGCGCCCGGGGCGAAGTTGGTGCCGTCTGGAATGGTCTCACTGACGAATTCCACCTTATCGCAGATCGGGGTGGGTGAGGGGACAGGGGTGTTTGTGGGCAGAGGTGTATTTGTCCCCAGCGGGGTGGCGCTCGGCGGCTCAGTGGGGGATGGAATGGGTGTATCGCCCGGCGCAGACTGGGTGAGGTGCGCCTCGACCGTCTGTGCCGCGGCAGTATATAACGCGTTCGGGTCAAGTGTCGGTGCAGGTGTGGGCACACCGGCGGTGGGCAGGTTGCAGGCCAGGAAAACGACCGCCAGGATGGAGATCACAGAGAAGAAACGCAGGTTTTTGGACATTTTTCCTCCATTCGTGAAAACAGGAACATCTCTTGTTCTTACATAGGGTTGGAGGTGAGGGTGTTTATGCGCAGCACCCTTCGACAGGCTCAGGGCAACGCCTACTCGGCACGCCTTCCGGATGCCCGCCCGCCATCCACAGGCCAAGCTGCTCGCGGGTCACCTTCTTCGCCTCCACCGTTGCCACGATCTGGCCGCGATACATGACCGCGATGCGATCCGAAAGGGCCGTGATCTCATCCAGTTCGGCAGAAACCAGTAACACTGCCACGCCGAGATCGCGCATCAGCACAATTTCTTTATGGATGTACTCGATCGAACCGACATCCAGGCCGCGCGTCGGTTGGTTGGCAATGAGCAGTTTTACTGCGCGGCTGAGTTCGCGCGCCACGATCACCTTTTGCTGGTTGCCTCCTGAAAGTTTCGAGGTTGGCACATACGGTGAGGGAGTGCGCACGTCGAAATCCTGCACCAGTTTGCGGGCGTTAGCATCAATCGCTTTGGGCTGCAGGATGCCGCGCACGCCAAACGGCGGCAGGTAATAGGTGTTGAGAACCATGTTATCGGCTACAGCGTAAGGAAGCACCAGGCCATGCCGCTGGCGGTCTTCGGGAATGTGCGCCATGCCGGTCTCGGTTAATGTGCGCGGGGAACATCCGGTCACATCTTTTCCGGCGAAGAGCATCTTCCCGCCCGCCACGGACCTCAAACCTGTCAGCGCTTCGATGAGTTCAGTCTGCCCGTTGCCCTGCACCCCGGCAATGCCGAGAATTTCCCCACCGCGAATTTCAAAGGAGATATCGCCCACCACTTCCAGGCCGCGGAAATCCCGAATTTTCAAGCCATCTACTTTCAGGGCTGCCTCTTGAGGCTTGGCGGCCTTCTTCTCGACTTGCAGGATGACTTCGCGCCCGACCATCATGGCAGCCAATTTATGCTCGTTTGTCTCCTTTGGCTTGACTGTGCCGACGACTTTGCCGGCGCGCATGACCGTGATCCGGTCGGCAATGGCCAGCACTTCCTTGAGTTTGTGGGTGATGAAAATAATGGAGACCCCTTTTTCTGTCAATTCATGCATTATGCGGAACAAGTCTTCCGCTTCCTGCGGGGTCAGCACGGCGGTCGGCTCATCCAGGATAAGGATCTGGGCGTTGCGGTACAGGGTTTTGACAATTTCCACGCGCTGCTGGATACCCACCGGCAATTGCCCCACCAGCGCGGTCGGGTCAACATCCAGGCTGTACTGGTGGGACAGTTCGCGCACGCGTTTTGCAACTGTTTTCTGGTCGAGTTTCCCGCCGAGGGCCCAGCGGTAGCGCACTGTTTCGTCGCCGAGCATGATGTTCTCGGCGACGCTGAAAACCGGGATAAGCATGAAATGCTGGTGAACCATCCCAATTCCGGCCTGGATGGAATCCTTGGGCGAGTGAATCTCGATCGGCTCTCCCCGAACGCTCACCTGGCCTGAATCCGGCTTATACAGGCCATAGATGATGTTCATCAGCGTGGTCTTGCCGGCGCCGTTCTCGCCGAGCATGGCGTGGATCTCGCCCTGGCGCAGATCGAAGTCCACCTGGTCATTGGCGAGGACGCCGGGGAACTGCTTGGTGATGTTTTTTGCTTCGAGTACGATGGTCATCGTTGATTCACTCCGTAGAGCGGCTGTCCATAGCCGCCAAATCGGCGGCGGGTAAGCCCCCTCCGGGGGTGCTTCGCGCCGAGTAGGTGCTGCGCAAAAACCCGCCCTACTTTTCGTATGGCTGTCCGTCCGCGGCTGGTGGGATGTTCTTGCCAATGATGCCGGTCAGGATGATCATAGTCAGCAGGTAGGGCGCCAGTCCGACAACGTAAGATATTTGCAGGAAGGCCCACTGGGGCGGGATCAACTCGCGGAAGAACTGCAGGTTGATCTGCAAGGCTTGCGCCGCGCCAAAGACCAGCGCGGCAGACCAGGCGCCGAAGGGCGTCCAGTTGCCGAAGATCATCGCCGCCAGCGAGATAAAGCCGCGTCCGTTGGTCATCAGCGGCTCGAAAGAGGGCACCGATTCGAGCGTGAAGTATGCGCCGCCCAGCCCGGCCAACATGCCGCCGAGGATGACATTGGCATAGCGCATGCGGATCACATTGATGCCGACTGTGTCGGCGGCGCGCGGGTGTTCGCCAACCGCGCGCGTACGCAATCCCCAGCGCGTATAGAACAGGACATAATGGGTGATCAGAACCAGCAGGATGGCTGCCCAGGTGATCGGCTGCTGGTCGAAGATGCGTCCAACCACGGGCATGTCGGCCAGATAGGGAATTTGAATGCGCGGCAGCACGCCGGGGGCGTGAGGCACGTTGCCGCCAAAGATGCTGCCTTTTTCGAAGAACAACTGGCGGTTCAGGAAACCGGTGATGCCGATTGCCAGGATATTGATCACCGTCCCGCCGATGATCTGGTCCACTTTGAAAGTGACCGAAAGCACGGAATGGAGCAATCCCAGCAGGCCGCCGGTGAGAATGGCAAAAGCCACGCCGCCGATCAGGCTGGGCATGGGCGCCATGCCAAAAACCGTATTCATGTAGATCGAAGCCAGCCAGCCGAAAAAGGCCGCCGCCAGCATCATGCCCTCGATGCCGATGTTGACCACACCGGCGCGTTCGCAGTAAAGGCCGCACAGCGCGCCGAGGGTGAGCGGCGTGGCTACGGCAATGGTGGTGGACAACATGCTGGTGATGATGATTACTGGAGAGATTTGCACATGGCCGATCAATACCACCACGCCGAAGAGGACAGAGATGATCAATGCAATGAAACCAAAACGACGCCAGTCCATGAGCCTACCCTCCCCAGCCGCGCGTCAGCACCACGCGTTCATCGCGGGCGCGGATGCGGTAAATGTAGCGGATGATCGCATCCGCGGCAACAAAGAGCAGGATCAGCGCCTGGATGACCGAGATGATGTCCACCGGTATCTGCGTCAGGAACTGCATGCGCGTCGCACCGTTGCGCATGGCCGCAAAGAGGAGGGCGGCCAGCACCACGCCCAGCGGGTGGGTCTTGCCGAGCAGGGCGATGGCAATCGCGTCGAAGCCATAGCCGATGGAAAAACCAAGTTCGTGACGGTGATTCAGCGCGGTGACCTCGATCGTCCCGGCCAGGCCGGCCAGCAAACCCGAAATGGCCATGGTCAGCACGATGGTGCGCTTGACGTTGATGCCGGCGTATTTGGCTGCATCTGGGTTGGCGCCAACGGTGCGGATCTCGAAGCCCAGCGTGGTTTTCCACAGCAGCCACCAGACCAGCCCGGCAACCAGCAGGGCGAGAACAAATCCCCAGTGGACGCGAAATCCCTCGAACAGGGGGGGGATACGCGCGCTCTCGGCGATCAGCGGTGTGCGCGCCACTACGTTGAGCGGATTGGGGTCTCTCATCGGGCCGTTGAGCAGGAAACTGGTCAGGTTGAGGGCAATGTAATTCATCATGATGGTGTTGATGACCTCGTGCCCGCCCGTATAGGCTTTGAGCGCGCCGGGGATGGCCGCCCAAAGCGCCCCTGCCAATGCGCCGAATCCTATGGCCAGAGGAATGTGAATAAATGCAGGCAGGTCAATGTGCAGCCAACCCGGCAGGGCATAGCCGATCAAGGCTGCCATCACTGCGCCGAAGGCCAGTTGTCCTTCCGCGCCGATGTTGAACAAGCCGCCTTTGAAGGCGAACGCTACCGCCAGTCCGGCGAAGATATACGGTGACGCCCAAACGGCTGTCTCGCTCAAGGCTTTGGGCGAACCAAACGCGCCTTGGAACAATCCCAGATAAGCCCTGAATGGATCGCCGCCGGCGAGGGCGATGACTACTCCGCCAACGAGCATTGCCGTCAGCACGGCCAGCAAAGGCACGCCGAGCGCATTCAGGGTAAGGCGCATGAAGCGCAGGATAGATTTGGTTTGCGGACTTGTCCGTTCTTCTGAATTTTGCATATTAACCTTCATTGCGCCTAAAAAATGCTATCCGGCTTTGATCCCGTTATCCTCAAGCACCTACGAGGAGAACCGCTCTCGTATCTGTTGTAACACAGCCTCGAAACTGACAAACTCGATATCCGTTGGCCCCGCACGGTCTTTCTCGCCAGAGGCAGGAATTGGCCCTTCGTGCATGTGATGCGGATGAGTCGAGATTTCCGGATGATGGCTGCGGTTATCGTACTGCAAGATACGTTTGCCTCCAGCATCATAGTAGACATAGGCATACCGCTCCTCAACCGTCTCGCCATCTTCAGCCAGTAGGATTTCGGCATACAACCGCGAACGATCTCGAAATGGCAAAACGATGTGGATTGTCTGCTCTATGCTGACCGTGTCAGCGTCTGAGAGTGAAAAGACCGGATCACCGAGATCCAGGAGGTCATCACTCTCGAAGATGAGAGCATAGATGTCCCAATAGTATGCCTCAATTTTGTCCGCTGCCATCCCACTCCGCTGCGCTACGGGGACCTTCGGCTGGACTACGCCTCACGCCTGAAACCATGTTCTTTTTCCATACGCCGTAATCCGTAAGCCATTGTCCGCCAACGATAAAAGGCCATCCAGTCATCACGGTCTTCATCAATCACACCCGCTTCGAAGTCCCGCAAGAACTGGTCAGACGAAAGCCCGTACTTGAGTTCAAAGGCAACGACTCCAGTAAGCGTTCTCTCGTAGACTTGGTGCGGGGTAAGACGGCGGTGCTTACGCTCGTATTCTTCGCGCAGTCGGCGAGCGCGGATCTCTCGCACTTGCTTGCGCGCCGCATTGATGAAGAATTTTTCCAACGCCTCCGTACGGGCGACCGATTTGACTTGCTCAACCAATTCGTCCGGAATCGCAATCATTGTGGACATCAAGAAGCACCACCTTTCGCCACAATAGGGGGAAAAGAACAGGATTATCCGACATTGCGCTGTAATTATAATCGATAAAAAGGGAAAGAGAGGTTGCTCTCTTTCCCTTTTTTGTAATGCTTTTATGGTAACCTACTGGCTACCATACTGTGACAATCTGCCGGTTACGGCTTGACCGGGGATACGCCGGTCTGCAGTGAGCCGTCGAGCAGCGCCTTGTTGATCTCTTCCATCTTGGCTTTGACCGCGGCGGGCACTTCGGCATCCACGTCATGATACGGAGCGTAACCGCCCTTGCCCAGGTAGTTGCCGCTGGGGAATTTGCCTTCCTTGGCCAGTTTGATCAGATCGAAGGTGCCGGGGGTGAGCAGCTTCAGGGCGCTGGAGAGCAAGCGCGAAGCGGCTTCGGGCAGGGTGTAATACTGGTCGGTATCCACGCCGATGGCATAGACGCCGCGCTGCGCCGCAGCGATGACCGCGCCGTTGCCGGTCTTGCCACCGCCGCCGAAGATCACGTCGGCGCCCTTGTCAATCATCGAGTTGGCCGTCGTCGCGCCCCACTCGGGGTCGGTGAAGGTCTTGTCGAAGCCGACGTCGCTGTGATAGACGATGAAGATCTCGATGTTCGGGTTGATGTACTGCGCACCGGCGCGGTAGCCCTCACCAAAGCGCCAAACGGGCGGGACAGCATCCGTGCCGAACACGCCGCCGAGCTTGCCGGTCTTGGTCATTTGGGCGGCCAGGGCGCCGACCAGGAAGCCAGCCTGATCCTCAGGGAAGACGAGGCCGGCCAGGTTGGCGATATCGTTGGTCGCATCATCATCATACTGCCATGCCTGGAACTGGTCCACGCCGATGAAGTACACATTCGGATAGGCAACGGCAGCCGCAGCGGAGGCCTCACCCAGGGCAAAGCCAACGGTGACGATGACATCATAGCCGGCATCCGCGAAGGTGGAGATGTTCTTGGCGTAGTCCTTCGAGTCGGTGGTTTCGATATACAGTACGTGGGCGCCCAGTTCTGTCCCGGCCAGTTTCACACCTTCCCAGGTGGACTGGTTGAAGGACTTGTCGTCGATCTTGCCGACGTCCGTCACCATGCCGACGCAGAAGACATCCGCCTTGGTGCAGTCGGGGGCCTTGGGGGCGCAGGCCGGGATGAGCATCGCAGCCACGAGCAAAACAGCAATTACAACATATAGCTTTTTCATAGTTCTTCTCCTCATACAGGAAAGATTTGGGAATTACAGGATATGGGTTTGAAGAAGGGTCTCACTTAGAAGCAATGCCACCTCCTCTATCTACTGTGAACCGGATATGCAAAGCCCCTCGGGTTGATCTAAAACAAGTATACAGCCACTTCAGACTTTAGGCAAGTACTTGTTTGTAACGTTCCAACGTTCGAACGTTATCACGTTCAAACGTTCTTGGTCGCCTCGCCGCGCTTTACGCCGAACATCAAAGTGAAGGCGATCACCATAAAGAACGGCGCCAGCAGCATGATGACATTGTAGTTCCCGCTGCTCAGTTGGACCGCCCAGCCGTTGACATTTGGCCCGACAATGGCCGAAAGGGTTGAGAACAAGTAGTACAGGCCGGTGTATGTTCCGAAGCGGGCCGCGCTGGTCAGCTCGACGACCATCGGCAGGGAATTGATGTTAATGAACGCCCAGCCAGCGCCGGCGGCCATCAACAACAGGCTGATGACCGGGACGGTACCCAGCACGGGAAGTTTTGTCACCACCGTTGTCAGCACAGCCGGTGGGAGGAAGAAAATGGTCAACACGATGACGCCGATAACGGCGATGCCCGACAGGATGGTCACGCGGCGGCCCGCCTTCCCGCCGATGTAGCCCGCGGCCAGCGCCGCCAGCACAAAGATCAGCGAAAGATGCCCCAGCAGACGCGCACCGTCGGCTTCGTTCAGCCCCAGGTGATTCTTGGCGTAGAGGGTAAAGAAGGCCTCGATGGCGGTAAATCCCAGGAACCAGAAGAAGATGGCCAGGAAGATGCGAATGGCGCTGCGCTCGCGGTCTTGCAGCACCTCTTTCAGGCTTTCAATCATTCCGGGCTGCTTTTCGTCCGTCGCGTATTCTTTCGGCTCTCGAATGAAGGCCAGCACCAGAACGCCCGCCAGGACGACCAGCGCCGACCCCATCCAGAAGGGGAAGGCCGGGTTCAGCCGGTAGAGCGCGCTGCCGCCCAGGAACGAAAAGATCGCGCCCACGCCGCCCATGAAGTTGATGATGCCGTTGGCCTGCGAGCGGTAGCGCGAGGGGGTGATGTCGGGCATCAACGCCACCACGGGCGTGCGCCACAGCGCCATGCTCAAGATCAGCGTGCTGGTGCAGGCCACAAATAACGGGAGGGCAGCCGCGAGGGGGATCAACCCGAAGACCACCGCCCCAATCGGCGCGCCGACCAGCACGAACGGCAGGCGGCGGCCGATCGGCGTGCGCAGCCGATCTGACCATGCGCCTACCGGCGGCTGGATGAAGAGCGCGGCGATGTTGTCCAGCGTCATGAAGAAGCCGATCATCGCCGGGGCCAGGTTGAACTTCTCGGCGAGGAAGATGGGCACAAAGGCGTTATACACCCCCCAGATGACGCTTATGCCGAAGAAGCCCAGGCCCAACAGGAATATCTTGCCGTAGTTGAATTTCATCGTTCTCCTCCTTATGAATTTATCGTTTGCACGTTTACACGTTTCCACGTTCGAACGTTCAAGCGTTTAAACGTTCTAACGCTTGAAGCCGTGCTCTTCAAGAAATTTCAAGTCGGCATTCAAAAGCGATGCAGCGGCAAGCAGATCAGGCCGCCGCTCCAACGTTCGCAAAAGTGACTGCTCCCGCCGCCATTTGGCGATTTTGGCGTGGTCGCCGGAGAGCAGAATATCCGGCACGCGCCAGCCGCGGAATTCGGGCGGACGGGTATAGTGCGGGTATTCGAGCAGCCCCGTAGCGTGGGAGTCGTCTGCGGCCCCGTCCGGGTCGCCCAGCACGCCGGGGATGAGACGCGTCAACGCGTCGATCAGAATCAATGCCGGCAGTTCACCTCCAGTCAGTACATAATCGCCAATCGAGATTTCATCGCTAACGAGATGCTCGCGGATGCGTTCATCCACCCCCTCATACCGCCCACAGATCAGGCCGAGGCGCTCATGCCGGGCCAGTTCCTGCGCCGCGCGTTGATCGAAGACGCGCCCCTGCGGGGTGAGCAAAATGAGCAGGCAAGCCGGCGGTGCGCCCAGCACGCTTTCCACCGCCTCGAAAATCGGCTCGGCCTTCATCACCATCCCGCCCCCGCCGGCGTAAGGTTCGTCGTCGGTGACGTGGTGGCGATCGTGCGTCCAGTCGCGGATGTTGTGCAAGTAAACGTCTATCAGCCCGCGCTGGCGGGCGCGCTGGAGTATGCTGCTTTCCAGATAGGGGGGGAATACGGCAGGCAAGAGCGTGAAAACGTCGAACCGCATGTCCCCATTCTAGCACAAGAGGAAAAAACGCAATAGTGCTAACGTAAGTCGCCTTGACGCGCATTAACAGGCAATGGTAAGATGACACTATGTATCTACGAGGTTCGAAATGGAGTATGAAGCGCCGGCGGCAGCCAATCAATGTTTTTCGTATCCTCCTCCTGCTGCTGCTGGTTGCAATCGCGGTTTATATTAACCAGGTGGTGGTGCCTGGCGTGCCGCCGCCGTTCGTCCCGACCGCCACCGCCACCCGCGAGCCAGAATCATACCTGACCGACGCGGAAGGCCTTTTCAACCAGGGCAAACTACTGCAGGCCATTGCAGTTTATCAAGAAGTCATCCGCATCAAACCGGATGACCCGGCGATCTACATTGCCCTGGCGCGCGTCCAGGTCTTTGCCGGGCATTACAAGGATGCTCAAAAAAATGCCGAGAACGCCCTGCTTCTGAACCCGAATAATTCGATGGCTCACGCAGTGCGCGGCTGGGCGCTGACGCCGGATAAAGATTATCTGGCGGCCGAGGCCGCCATCAAACGCGCCCTGGAACTCGACTCCAACAACGGCCTCGCCCACGCCTATTACGCCGAATTGCTGGGGAACATGTTTCTCGATAACAGCGGGCCATTCGACGCCATCACACTCGCTGGGGAGGCATCCCGAGTCGCAACCACACTGGCGCCCAACTCACTCGAAGCACGCCGCGCGCGGGCGTTTATTCTGGAGATCACCGACAACCGCGAGCAAGCGGTGCAGGAATATCAGGCTGCCATCGCCATCAATGGCAACATCGCTGACCTGCACCTGGCCCTCGGACGTACTTACAGAGCCATGGGGGTTTTGGACAAAGCGATCGCGGAATTCACCCTCGCCAACACGCTTAACCCATCCGATCCCACACCTTTCCTGTATACCTCGCGCGCTTACGCTGCGGTGCGCGAGGACGCCAAGGCCGCGCAGTATGCCGAACAGGCTGTCAAGGTCGCGCCTACCGATCCTTACTTGCGCGGCAACTGGGGCGTGATGCTCTACCGCAACCTGCAGTGGCCGGAAGCGATCGTGCAGCTATCCCTGGCCATCAACGGTGGCGTCAGCGAAGACAACCAGCCGATAAAGCCACTCTCGTTGACCGGAAGCGACCCTCGCCTGACGGAATATTACTTCATCTACGCCCTTGTACTGGCGCGCATGAACCGCTGCGGCGAGGTGTTGCCTGTTGCGCAACTGATCCTGGGGAGCGTACCGACAGACGATACCGCCGTTTATAACGCCCATGAAAGCATGCGCATTTGCCAGAACAATCTCCTGACGCCCTCCCCAATCCCCCAGCCAACGGCGACCCCGGGAATCACCCCCACGCCATGAACGTGATGCCGCGTCGTCAGCTCTTCCACCAACAGCGGCGCTCCAACCTTTACCGCGTCTTCGCCCTGGTCGTTCTGGTCCTGATCCTTGCCTGGTTTACCGGCCAGGTGGATAAGGGGGTTATCGAACGTCCTTTCTTGCCAACTCCCACCTCCACACGCACGGTACACTCCTTCGCCCTGGAAGGGGATGCCTCCTTCGCGGCCGGCAAGCTCGAAGATGCCATCACTGCTTACCAGGAGGCCACCCAGGTTGAACCGTCCAATCCCGAGGCCTGGGCGAAGCTGGCCCGCATCCAAACCTATTCATCCAACCTTTTGACCACCGACGCCCAGCGCAGACAACGCCTGAAGGAAGCCCTGGATTCGATCGACCAGGCTGTTGCCCTGGCTCCTGACGACAGCTCCATCCACGCCATCCGTGCCTTAGTGCTGGATTGGAACTCTTCCGCCAACAATGGAGATCAAGCCTTGCTGCTCGAGGCCGAGCGGGCAGCCGTCCGTGCCCTGCAATTGGATAACCAGAATGTCCTGGCGCTGGCCTTCTATGCCGAAATCCTGGTGGACATGCAAAAATGGCCGCAAGCCGAGCAGGTCATTCTCCAAGCCGTTCAGCGCGACTCGAGCCTCATGGATGTGCACCGCGTCTACGCCTACGTGCTCGAATCCACTGGACGGTATAACCAGGCAATCGAGGCGTATAAGGAGGCCATCCGGATCAACCCTAACCTGACTTTCCTCTACATTTCTGTGGGCGCTAATTACCGGCGGCTTGCCTTTGAAAGCACACTCAAAGGCGAGCGGGATGATCTCTATGATAACGCCCTGGAATATTTCGCCCAGGCCGCAAATTTGAATAAACAACTGGGAATCAAGGATCCGATCCCATACATTGCCATCGCCAAGACCTACTCCCAGCAAGGCGATTTCTTCACCGCCGCGCTGAATATCAAGAAGGCGCTCGAGTTTGACCCCGCCAACGCGGATATCTACGGTCAACTGGGCATCATTTATTTTAAATCCCGCAACTACGAAGGCTCCATCCCGGCGCTGAAATGTGCGGTTCGCGGCTGCTCCGCCAATGAATCCTGCCAGGCGCGCTTCGGCAGTGATTGCGCTGCAAATCAAGTCGGTGTGGAGGTGCAAGCCCAGGCGCTCTCGCCGCGCACGGTCGTCTATTATTATACCTACGGCTCAGTTCTGGCGGCCCTCAGCCGCCCGCAGCAGAACTACTGCCCGGAGGCGATAATTGTTCTCGGCCAGGTGCGCGCTGACTTCGGCGGAGACGCGACCATTGCCAGCATTGTGGACGCCGGTGAGCAGATTTGCCTCTCGCTGGCCCAATCCCTGGCCCAGACGCCTACGCCTTACTTTACCCCAACGCCGCTGCCCACGCCGAGGCCGTAGCCCCCCTTTCATCCCCCCATTCCGTAGTTCACCTGTGCCTGCGGCACTGGCGCAGGCAGAAATGGGGGGACAGAGGGGGGCTGGGGTGAATATCAGAATTTCGTTAAAACTTGCTTTTCTCCCTTGACGTGTGCCTCGAAGACAAGTATGATAGTTTTTAGCACTCGACAACAACGAGTGCTAAATTGCTGAAACCAAGTATTACAGGAGGCTAATAATTATGGCACTATCTCTCAAACCCCTCGGCAACCGTGTCGTGGTGGAACCCCTCGAGCAGGAAGAAATCACTGCGGGCGGCATCGTGATTCCCGAAACGGCCAAGGAAAAGCCCCAACAGGGCTTCGTCCTGTCCGTCGGCCCCGGCGACCGCGACGAAGACGGCGATCGCATCCCAATGGATGTGGCCGCTGGCGATAAAGTTCTCTTCGCCAAGTACTCTGGCACCGAGTTCAAGATTGACGGCAAGAAGCTGCTCATCCTGCGTGAGAGCGACCTGCTGGCTATTATCGAAAGCAAGTAATCCCTGAAATGTAACTGGAGGAATTGAATTATGGCAGCAAAACAACTCGTTTTTTCCGAAGACGCGCGCCGGCGGCTCAAGAATGGTATTGACATCCTTGCCAACGCTGTCGCCACCACGCTGGGACCCAAAGGCCGCAATGTCTCGCTGGACCGCAAGTTCGGCTCCCCCACCATCACCCATGACGGCGTGACGGTGGCCAAGGAAATCGAACTCGCAGACCCCTTCGAGAACATGGGCGCGCAACTGCTCAAGGAAGCCGCCACCAAAACCAATGACATCGCCGGCGACGGCACCACCACCTCGACCATCCTGGCGCACGCCATCGTGACCGAAGGCCTGAAGAACCTGGCCGCGGGTTCCAATCCGATGCGCCTGAAGCTGGGCATCAAGCAGGGCACGGATGCGGTCGTCGAGGCGCTGCGCAAGATGTCGCAGAAGATCGAGACGAAAGAAGAAATCGCCTCAGTCGCCACCAACTCCGCGGCTGACCCTGAAATCGGCAACCTGATTGCCGACGTGATGGACAAGGTCGGCAAAGACGGCGTCATCACCGTCGAAGAATCCAAGTCATTGCAATTCGAGACCGAATACGTCGAGGGCATGCAATTCGACCGCGGCTACATCTCGCCCTATTTCATCACCGACCCCGAACACATGGAGACGGTCATCGCCGAACCCTACATCCTGATCTACGATAAGAAAATTTCTGCCGCCCAGGATATAGTCCCCCTGCTCGAGAAGCTCGTCCAGATTGGCAAGCGCGAACTGGTCATCATCGCCGAAGATGTGGATGGCGAAGCCCTGGCGACGCTCGTCCTCAACAAGCTGCGCGGCATGTTGAACGTGCTGGCCATCAAAGCCCCCGGCTTCGGCGACCGCCGCAAGGCGATGATGCAGGATATTGCCGTCCTGACCGGCGGACAGGTCATCTCCGAAGAAACCGGCCGCAAGCTGGAAACAGCCACCGTCCAGGACCTGGGCCGGGCCGAGAAAGTCGTTTCCGACAAGGACAACACCACCCTCATCGGCGGCAAGGGAGATTCGGCTGCCATCAAGGGTCGTATTGACCAGATCCGCGTCGAGATTGACAAGAGCACCAGCGACTACGACAAGGAGAAACTCCAGGAACGCCTGGCCAAACTCTCCGGCGGTGTTGCCATTATCCGCGTCGGCGCGGCGACCGAGACCGAGCTGAAAGAGAAGAAGCATCGCGTCGAGGATGCCCTCTCCGCCACGCGCGCGGCCATCGAGGAAGGTATTGTCCCCGGCGGCGAGATCGTCTTCATCAATGCCGTCTCCTCGCTGGACAAAGTCAAGATGACCGGCGAAGAGGAAGCCATCGGAGTCTCCATCGTCCGCAAGGCGCTCGAGGCCCCCATTCGAAAACTGGCTGAGAACGCCGGACAGGATGGCGCGGTCATCATCGAGAATGTCCGCCGCATGGCAAAAGAAAAGGCCAACAAGAATATCGGATACGACGTCATCACTGGCGAATACGTGGATATGGTCAAGGCCGGCATTATTGACCCGCTCAAAGTCGTGCGCGGCGCCCTCGAGAATGCCGCCTCCATCGCGGCGATGATCCTGACCACCGAATGCCTGATCACCGATATCCCTGAGAAAGAAAAAGGTCCCTCGATGCCCCCCGGCGGCGGGATGGACTACTAAATAAAATCCAGATAGTGGTGGCCTACCCTGGCCCAGCCCGCCAGGGCCAGGCAGGCTCCAAGTTAGAAACCTATATGGTGTCACATGTCACCTCCCCTAAGCGGCAAGGCCGCTATAATCGAAACGAGGTGACAGATGCAAAACGAACACGAACTGGAACGTTTGCAAGCGAAAACACCCCAGCAACGCTTTCTGGGCGTGCTGGAACGAGAATTCCATTATGCGCCGAAGGTGGCGGAAGCCATCCTGGAAGAAGCCGAAAGTTGTCTGGCAGGCGGGACAGAAAAAATGCGGCCTGGTCAGGTGCGGGTGGTGTTGGTACGCCAGGGAAGCGGACACGGTCAGCCGTTGAGCCAAACGCCGACGGTGGAAGTCACCTGGACGGTGGATGCGGGAGCAGAGGATCGGCAAGTGTGGGCGCGTCATGGCGGTCAGGCGTTGCGGCAAGTTCGTCTCCAGCGCTTGCTGGACGAGGCGGTGGAACAAGGCGGGGCAGCCACGCAGGAGGATCTGGCGCAGGTCTTGCATACGTCGGTGCGAACGATCAAGCGCGACTTTGTGGATTTGCAAGAGCGAGGCGCATCCCTGCCTTCGCGAGGCAACCTGCAAGGGATTGGACGCGGGCAGACCCACAAAGCCCAGATCATCGGACGCTGGTTGCAAGGCGAGACGTACGACCAACTGGCCTTGCATACGCATCACTGTTCGGCCTCCATCCAGCGCTACATCAAGACCTTTGTGCAGGTGGTGGAGTTGCATCGCCAGGGGTTTGCCGAGAGCCAGATTGCCCTGTTACTACAAAGCGGTCTGCCGCTGGTGCAGGAATACCTGGCGATCTACCGGCAACAGGCGAGCCCGGCCTGTCGGGAACGGCTGGAAAACCAGTTGCAACGGCTGAATCGGGCTTCCGCACCCGAAAAAAGGGGGCAAAAATGAGCCAGGCGTATGTTGGCACCGCCAAACGCACCTTCCAGCAGGCGTTGATCCATTTGCTGGAGAGCGATTACGGGCTGTTGGGAAGCCGCCGCATTCTGGAGACCCTGGCCGAAGACGTGCAAAAACTGGCCAACCAGTTCTATCCCGCGCCGCAATACCTGAGTAGCGGATGGATGGTGTTCACCGGTACGCGTGCCAGCGGCGGGAAGACCCATCCCGGCCAAGGTGCAGGCGACCATGAGTTGGTGACGCTGGCCTGGCCAGTGCTGTTGCCCGAGGATGTCGAATTCCTGGCGCATCACCCGGACACCGCCTCGGCGCGGCAGGAGTGGTTCCGCTCACGCCTGGTACGCATCCTCGAACACGGCATCCAGCATTCCGACGGTTCGGTCTTGCTGACCCTGGCCGACTTGGCTGCCATGTTGGGCTTGACCACCGTACAGGTCAGCCAGTTGCTGGCCGAGGCCCGCCGACTCACCGGCAAGCCGCTCCCGACCAAAGGCTATTTCTTCGACCAGGGCATGCGTCCCACGCACAAGGAAGAAGTCGTCGCCCTGTACGAAGCCGGGCTCGACGAAGCCGCCATTGCCCGCCAGACCCAACATGCACCGGAAAGCGTCGGACACTACCTCCGCGATTATGAACGGGGCAAGCTGCTCTTGTCGCATCACACGCCGCTGGCCCAAGTTGGGCAGTTGATCGATATGCAGCCTGGAGTCATCCAGGCCTATGCCAAAATGGTCTCCAAGTATCATCCCGAGATTTCTTGGTCGTAACCCGACCCTCTCGGCAAGCAAGGTGACATGTGTCACTGTCCCGGTTTCTCGAAGAAAACGGGTTTCTGTTTATCAACTCATGTGTTTGACAATCCGTTTGTGGACGGCCTCCGCGTCCATGTCTATGACAGAGACCAGTTTATCCCGTCCGGTTTTTCCGGCGACAATATCCAGCCGCGAGACCGGTACCCCCAGCACATCGGACAGGAACTTGAGCAGGGCCTCATTCGCCTGGCCCTCCACCGGCGGCGCGGTCAGGTGAATCTTGACTGTCCCATCGTTTAGAACTCCGAAAATCTCGTTCCGGCTGGCGCGCGGCGTGACCCGCACGGCCAGCGCAGCGCCCTTTTTCCCATTGTGTAATTCGAATTTTCGCTCGACCATCGCGTCACCTCAGAGATAGAATAATATGGGTGCGTTCAAATGAGTTAGACCAGAACGTCCCGCAGGCGTTGCCCTGAGCCTGCCGTCTCGCACCGGCGTGCCGCCGATGTTCGCGGCACGAACGGTGTCGAAGGGTTGGATTGAGCCAATTTGACCGTCTTTCAAAACCTGCGGGACGGTTGCTTCAACTGAAAGTCTCAACTCAGAGATAGTAAAATATTGATCAGAACAGAGGACGCAACTTGAATCAGGATGATCAATATCAACGGACTGAAATCAAACATGCCGATGAGTGGTACCACCCTGCGTATCGGAGCCAACATTGGCTCGACCAACCGGTCAATCGTGCGCCTTATGGGATGAGCGGGTGACATAAAGTACGACAATAGCACCTGCAGGATGACAAGCAGGACGATGATATTTGACAGCGAGCTGATCAGTTTTGCGATAAGAACGATGGTCACTTGGTTCACCTCATTCATTTACCTCATTCATTTTGTGGGTCGTGAGCCTAAGATGGCTTGTCCTACACGGACGTAGGTAGCGCCTTCCTGCACCGCCACCTCAAAATCCAGGCTGGTGCCCATCGAAAGCTCACGCCAATCTGCCTGGGGGAATTGAGCCGCCAGAAAGTCGCGCAAGCGGCGTAAACGCTGAAAGTAAGGCCGCGCAAGTTCCGCATCCTCAAAGTACGGCGGCATCGTCATCAGCCCGCGCACCTCCAGGTGGGGAAGTTGTAGAATTTGCCGCACCTCAGGCAGGAGGTGCGGCCAGCGCGTTTCATCCCAGGCCGGCCAACCGAATTTGCTTTCTTCGCGGCTGACATTGAACTCCAGCAATACCGGGAGTATCTTCCCATGCGCAGCACCTACTCGGTATTCACCAAGAAAGCGCTCCAGCCGCGCGGCCAATTTCAGGCTATCGAGCGAGTGCAAGATGCTAAAGTTCCCGGCCACCAGGTCAGCCTTGCGGCTTTGCACATGGCCGATCATGTGCCATTCTACCTCAAATTCATTTTTCTGCGCAGCACCTACTCGGAAGGCGGCGATTTTCGCCACAGCCTCTTCGGCATAATTTTCAGCGAAGATGCGTACCCCGGCGGCGGCCGCCGCCCGGACGATCCCCAGCGGTTGAGCCTTGGTCACCACCACCAGACGCACAGCCTGCGCATCGCGCGCGGAGCCTTCGACAAGCTCAGGGCAGCGCCTGGCGGCTGCTGCGGCAATTTGGCCGAGCACACGCTGATACCGTTCGCGGATGGAAGAGATAAGGGATTCGTTCATAAACTACGCTTTCAACCCAATCAGCGCGCCGAAACGGCCGGTGCGCCCATTTTCTGCGCGGTGAGAATACCAGTCTTCCAAATGGCAGGCTGTACACAAGCCAGCCACTTCGACCTGCCGGACACCAGCCTGCTCCAACAGCAGGCGGTTGGCCGCCCAAAGGTCGAAGTGTATATCGCCGTCTATTGTCGCCAGCAAACCAGAGGCATCCCCGCCGAAGGCCTGCCGCACCTGTGCGACTACGTCCGGGCCGACCGCGTAGTGATCCTGGCCGATGGAGGGGCCGATGGCAGCCTGCAGATCGGCCGGTTGTGTGCCAAAACGAGCCTGCATCGCCTCCACCGCCGCCCGGACAACGCCTCCCACCGTCCCCAGCCAGCCAGCATGAGCCAGCCCGACAACCTTGCGCAGCGGGTCGTACAATAAAACCGGCACGCAGTCAGCAAAGCGCATGAACAGGGTGACGCCCGGTTTATCGGTCAGGATGGCGTCGGCTTTTTGGTGAGGAGATTGGGGCGGGTTAGGCGCGTCGGCAATGACCACGTTTATTCCGTGAACCTGCCAAACGTCGAAGAGCGTGGCCGCATCCAGACCCAGGCTGGCAAACGCCCGTTGACGGTTCTCCCGCACCCGTTCCACCTGGTCGCCAACCGTCCCGCCGACGTTGAGCGAGGCCCACGGTTTTGGGCTGACGCCACCCTGCCGGGTAAAGACAGCCTGGACAACGCCTGAGCTGAAGGATTCAAAGCTGAAATAGCGAAGACCGTCACGAGATTGGATCGGCATGACTATCGTTCAACCGCAACGACGGCAAATTTCTTGGCAAGCAGGCGGCGCGTATCCGCCATGGCTTCCTCCACCACGGGGAAACCGAACCAGGCGGTGCTAAACCCGAACAGGAACCCGGTCAATGTGCGCAGGAAAGGGGTGCTCTCGCGGTAAGGCAACAGAGTTTGGATGGCCGGGATCGGTAGTTGGCTGACCAACTGCGAAAGCCCATCCAGGCCAACCGGTAACAGGCCGAGCAAGATCCATGCCCACCAGGGAAGGCCCGGGATGCGACGTCCGGTCATTGCAAAAATCAAGCCAAAGAGCAGCATGGAACCCCAGATGGCGACATCCCGCTCGCAAAGAGCAACTTTAAAACCCAAAACCTGATTGCCCTCGAATTGGCGCGCCCCCAGGCGTAACGGATCGTTCTGTTCGGTGATGCCAGTCGCAGCCTCGAAGGTGGTCACGCCGGGAATATTAGCCGCGCTGCGAGGATAATACAACTGTTCACCGAACAGGAAAAAGGAGCGAAAGGCCCACTGGTGGCATAAGGGGCTGTAGATTTTGTAGACCACTTCCGCAGCGCCGTCCGCGCCGGCTTTCTTGAGCGCGGGGGCCAGAAAAGGAAGCCCGACATAGAGGAGCAAGAGCAGGTTGATAATCGCCAGATAATGCCGGGAAAGCCAGTATGAAAACCGGTCTGCGCTGGTGATTGTCTGCCCACGCGCCACCGCGCTGCGATAATCTTTATCGTCAATCCGCTCCAGATGCGCCTGCCGGTCGCTTGCCGCGCCCAGGGTCTTCTGCAAATCTTGAGGCGTAAAAGGTGCTTTCAAGCGGTATGGGCCGACCTCGACGACCGGGATCTCAAGTGCAAAGGCGCTTCGCAGGTCCGGGTCAGAGTCAATATCAATTTCCACCAGGCGATGCGGGAATTTATCTTGCAGGTTTTGTAAATCTGCTTTGGCTTGTTCGCAGAGGTGGCACTCCGGGCGGGTGTAGAGGGTGACTGTAATCATCTGCTAAAGCCCGAAATCCACGAAAAAGCCGTAGCGGGCGAGCAATTCAAAGGTGCCCATGAACAGCATCAGCCCAACGATCAGCAGGATGACGCCCATCACGACCTCGACATAGCGCATGGCTTTGGCATATTTGCGCAGTGTGTTGGAGACCCAGCCGATGCCCAACGCAGCGATCAGAAAAGGTATTGCCAGGCCAGCCGAGTAGGCGCTTAACAACTTCGCGCCCAACAGCACCGACCCACCGTTCAAGGCCAGGGTCAAGATGGCGCCCAATACCGGCCCGACGCACGGCGACCAGCCGGCCGAGAAGAAGACGCCCATCAGCGCCGAGGAGAGATAACCCCATTTGCGATCCACCTGCCGAGTAGGTGCTGCGCACGAGTGGACGCGCAGGTCATACTCCAGAAATGGAATGCGGAAGACGCCAATCATGTGCAAGCCAAAGATCATCACGACAATGCCGCCAATCTTGGCCAGCCAGGTACGAATATCAAAAAGCAAGCCGCCAAAGGCCGAAGCGGCCACACCAAGAAAGATAAAGACAATACTAAAGCCCAATACAAACGCCAGGCCATGCGAAAAAGTGACCCAACGACTACCTTTCGTATTTTCTCCGCCAGCGGCGCGGCCGCCCAGCCAGCCAATGTAGGCTGGCACCAGGGAAAAAACGCACGGGGAGAGGAAAGAGGCCAAACCGGCCAAAAAGGCCAAACCAATAGTTATGTTGAAAATGTCCATTGTTTCTACCAAAAGCGTTGTTCGACTTTTACACGCGTGCTGCCCGAACGCCAGTCAGTCCAGGTCACATCACCTGGCTCCAGCGGCACAAACGGCATCGTCCAGCGGAAGATCCATTTGGCATCTTCCGGTTTGCAATTGACGCAGCCGTGCGAGCGCGCAAAGCCATATTCATTGTGCCAGTAAGTGGCATGAATTGCCACCCCAGTGCCGACAAAGTAAGTCACCCAGGAGACGCCGGGAGTATCATATCCTGCCTCTTGTGTCCCGACGGCCATGCGCACTGAAATTGTTTTGCGCCAGAGAGAAAATTCTCCCAGCGGCGTTTCAAGTCCGCGCATTCCGGTGGATACGCGGCAGTAGTAAACCTCGCGGCTGCCCTCGAAGCATGAAAGGGTCTGGTTGGTCACATTGACGGTAATTGACTTTTCGGCGGGGTCCATCTCAGGAGAGATGGGAGCGATCTCGTCCCCGGTCAAAGGCCGAAAGGCGGCTGCATCGGCCCAGAAAATATCGCCGTAACTGCCGTAACGTTCGTTGACCCGATAGGCAACCTGGCCGGAATCGCCGGTTTTGATTTGATCTATCCACATCACCTGGCTGTAATACAACCGCACCGGCAGGCTGCTGCCGAGCAAATGTCTCAAGCTCGGTGAACGCGGCGGAGGGTTGTCCAGGTATATATCCACATAGGGAACGCTGACTTCCGCCCAGAAGCCCGTTACTCCCTCCGGCAGCGCAGTCAACGGCTGGTTGGGCTGGTAGCGGACAGGTTGAAGAAAAGGAGCGTAAACATACCCTTCGGGAGTCTCGACCCAGCGTTGAATGAGGCGGTTCGTGTCGCGATTATCCGCCGTCACCTCGCGCAGCCAGGGCAAGAGCGTATCTTCATAGATGGATTTGATCGTCGCGCTGCCGCTGTCGGGGCGGGTTTTAATATCAATCTTGCCGCCGGTGCAGTTGCGCCCAAGCCGCTCGGCAGCGGGAAATTCGGGCAGCGGCAGCACGCGGCGGAATGGGTTGAGCGCCAGCGCGCCGAGGCCGAGGCCGGCGAGCTTGAGGAAATCACGGCGGGAGAGGAGGTTGGGTGTGTGAGACATAGCGGGTTGATGTGTTGCGTGATGCGTGGTGCGTGGTGCGTGAAGCGTGAAGCGGGATACGTGGTGCAGGGTGCGTGGTGCGTGGTGCGTGGGCAAGGATACTCGTAAACCAGTCAATCGTCAACCAGCACCTTAAACCATCATTAAGGAGTAATGGCTCGTCTTGACTAGAAAAATATCTCCAAACTCTTCAGGCACTCCACGCCAACCTTGTGACCGATCTCGGACTGGCAGTATTCCACTTGCGCCCCGGCCTTTTCAAGCAAGGTAATGGACTGCCGGGCGCGTTCGAGTGGCACCAGTTCGTCCTGTGAGCCGTGGGCGACGAAGACCGGTTTGCCCTCCAGCGGACGCAAGCGGATCAGTTCCTCCGCGCCCGCCGGGACGAAGCCAGAGAGCACAGCCAGCCTGCGCACCCGCTCGGGATGGAGCAGCGCCATCGTGCAAGTCAACGCTGCGCCTTGGCTGAAGCCTGCCAAGTCAACCTGCGCCGCGTCCACACCGGTCGAAACAGCCCAATCATCCACGAACTTCAGCAACGACTCCGCCGAGGGGCGGAAATCTTCCAGCGTAGGCCAGGCGCCAAGGACAGCGTTCGTACGCCACGAGTATCCCTGCGGCGCGGGGTATGGAGCGCGAGGGGACAGCATCCAGTAGTCACCCGGGATGCGGGAGGCGAAGAATGACATCGAATTCTCGTCTCCTGTCCAGCCATGCAGGAGCAGAAGCAACCGCGCAGGATTTTTCTGCGCGGGCTGCTCTCGATATACCCAGTGGTTAAATTTACGAAGGTTTGGTTCACTCATAGTCGAATGTACATTTTACATTTTACATTTTACATTTTACATTTTACGTTTTACGTTTTACGTTTTACGTTTTACGTTTTACGATTGGCTGAAGCTCTTCACTTATTCACTCTTCACTAACCCTCTTCGCGACCCAATCCAGCAGCAGCATGATAAGCAAAGTCAGCGCCACCGGGAGCAGCCCAGCCAGCAGGCAGAGCAAACCCATCAACGCCGCTCCTGGGCCATAGATAAGGTAGATCAAACCGTCGCCGACGATAAAGAGCAGCAGTAGCGCGCCCACGATCAGGCGGAAGTTGGTCTGGCGGGCGTAACGGCGCAGGTCGTGGGTCACTGGCGGCCTCGCGGAAAGAATCGCCGGTGGATGCGCTTCGGCCAGGCGAGCGACCGTTTCAGCTCCGGCAGAATCGCATCCGTTGCCGCCTCGCCCAGGCGGATCACTTCACGGACATTAACTCTATCCAGCAGGCCGATCTGACCCACCCCTGGGCGGATGACAACTTCCGGACTGTCCACCTGCATGCGCAGTTCGGCCAGCATACGCCCGGCTGCATCCACGGCATGAAGATAGACCTCAAAAGCCTGCACCACACGGAACCGAGTGATGCGCTGGACAATCGGTTTTGGGATGGGGATCGGGAGAGGAATGTGCGCCAGGCTGCCCGCCTGCTCGAGCAGGGGCGTCAAGACAACGGCAACCACGGGCAGGTTGGGCGCCAGGGTACGGGCAACGGAAACTGGCACGGGGTCCAGCACGCCGCCATCCACCAATTGATAATTTCCGATCTGCTGAGGCGGCAGGATACCCGGCAGCGCGATCGTCGCCAGGACGGCATCCACCAACCGCCCCCGATCTAAAATGATCTCGCGCGCCGACTTGAGATCAACTGCGGTCAACGCACAGGGGATTTTCAGGTCATCGAAGGTGCGTTCGCCGAGTTGTTCATGCAGCCACTTGCCCGCCCCGGCCACACCAAGCAATGCCGGGCCGTCATCTGGCGAGCGGCCAAAAAGTTTGGTTTGATCCAACCGGGAGAATTGCGCCTCCATCTCGTCGGGTGTATATCCGGCGGCAAAAAAGGCCGCGACGATGCCGCCGGCACTGCTGCCGGCAACCGCGCGGATGTGGTAACCTGCCTGTTGCAGGCGACGGATGACGCCAACGTGGGCATAACCACGCGACCCGCCGCCGCCTAATGCAAGAGAGATGTCCATGGGATTCTCCGCAAGCCAGAAAGAACGTGCAGGGATTATACCTCTGCCATTATAATCGTGCCTGTGATCTCCATTCGCCGTCTTTTTCAACATCCAGCAATCCCGCGCGAGTACCGGGCTAACTTCACTCATCTCTATCTGGATATCGCCTGGTTCGGAGTCCTGAGCGGCAGCGCGATCAACTTCCTCAACGTCTACGCCGCCCGGCTTGGGGCGACCGGCGTGCAAATCGGCATTGGCACTTCGCTCTTCTATTTGACTGTCCTGATCGGCTCTACCCAGCTCAACCGCATTGTGCGCCGGATCGGGCACCATAAGCTGACCGGATTTGGCGCCATCGGGCTAAGCCTCTACCCCGGCCTGCTGGCGCTCTCGCAGAATGTCGCCGCGTATTACCTCGTCTCGGCAGTCGGCGGATTATCCTGGGCGATGCTCGGCGGCGCTTATGCCAACTACCTGCTCGAAAAAATCCCTGCCAGCGACCGGCCCGCGCATCTGGCCTGGTACAGTCTTATTCTCAACGCGGCGGTACTGCTCGGCTCGCTGGCCGGCCCCGCCCTTGCGGCAAACATCGGCCTGCAGACAGCATTGATCCTCTTCGCGGTGTTGCGCTTGCTCTCAGGTTTAGTCATCCTCAAGTGGGGGGAGGAAAATCATCGGTCGAGAACCGTGTTACAATCGCGGCGATGAACGTTAAAGTAGTCGCCACAAACCGCAAGGCTCATTTCGAATACTTCCTGCTGGAGCATTTCGAGGCCGGGTTGGCCCTGCAAGGCAGCGAGATCAAATCCATCCGCGCCGGGCAGGTCAGCCTGGCTGAAGCCTACGTCCGGGTGGAAGGGCGAGAGGCCTGGCTGATGGAGGCGCATATCGCCCCCTACATCCAGGCTAACCGCTACAACCACGAACCGAAACGGCCGCGCCGCCTGCTCCTCCACCGGAAAGAGATACGTGAAATATGGGACGCCGTCCGCCAAAAGGGCGTGACCGTCGTGCCGACGCGCGTATATTTGAAAGAAGGCCGCGCCAAACTGGAAATCGCGATTGCCAAAGGGAAGAAATTACATGACAAGCGTGAGGTTCTCGCCAGGCGCGAGGCCGAGCGTGAGATCGAACGCCAGATGCAAAGGCGGGAGTAAAAATGTCAGCTTCGACGATTGGCGGCGTCAATCTCCTCCCGGAAGTTGAAAAAAGGGAAATCTATACCCGTTTGGCGCCGCCTGAACTGTCGCAACGGTTCCAGCTTCCTCCCTCATTCACCGATAACCAGGGCAACTCGCTGGTCGCCCTGAAGTGCGCCCCCGGCAGCACGGATGTCGAGATAAAGCTGTTCCACAAATTCGGCTTTCCAGACCCGATCCTGTACGGTCACCTGACTGACACCCTCAACGGCCAAATCCACGTTTTACTGTATATCCTCAACGATCCAGACGCGCCCCGCTACGATGTAGACAAGATGCCGGATGGCTCGCCGACCCGATTCGGAACCCTGCGGCGCAACCTGGAGGCGGAAGAGGCCGCCATGCTGGCCGGGCTGGCGCCAGGTCAGGTGCGACGCGGCTTGCGGCTGCTCCCTTCAGCCATCGAGGCCTTCGAGTCATTTGTCCAGAGTTTGGGTCACGACCTTTATTTTGTCGAACCGCTTTATTATCACAATGCCGTCATTTTCGAGAATTATGGCTTCAGTTACCAGATCGGGAAAAAACTGATGGAGCGCATCGAGGCTGGATTCGCGGAGAGCGGCGATTTATACGCCAGGTTGGACGGCTCCACGCCATTCCGCCCGCGAGCGGCTGAACACAGCATCCGCCTGCGTTCCTGGGCGATTCACGACGGCTTGCTCGGCGAACCGTTTACCAGCGTGACCATGTACAAGCGCGTCGGAAAATCGGCGGGCATCAACACCCGCCCAAGCTGCACCTGGTAATCCCCTACCTTTTGTAAGATCGGATGAACACGTCCACCATTTCGGGATCAAAGCAGACGCCGGATTGTTTTCGCATTTCCGTCAGCGCCTCATCCACGCTCACACTGCGACAATAAGGCCGGTCGCTGGTCATGGCATCGAAGGCATCTACGATGGCTAATAAGCGTCCCTCGCGGGGGATATCGGCGCCTTTCAGTCCGTAAGGATAGCCCTTGCCATTCCACCATTCGTGATGATAAAGCACATACGAAATGGCTGGGCGCAGGTGATCCACTCCATCCAATATTTGTGCGCCAATGTGAGGATGCTCATGGATCATCTTCCACTCTTCGTCATTCAAAGGTCCGATTTTCTGGAGTACCTGCCGAGGGACGATGATCTTGCCGACATCGTGCAGGATGGCGCCAAATTCCAGGATGACAATATCCTCTGTATTCCAGTTGAGAGCATAGGCCATCGAAAGCGCCAGCCGCCGCACACGGTCAACGTGACCGGCTGTGTAGGGATCGCGCGTCTCGATGACGTTGGCCAGCATCACCACGGTCTGAAGATGCGCGGCGCGTGTGTCGAAGAGCTCGATCACCTTTCGGCGCTCCAACCGGGTGCGGACAGCTTCAATCAATTCCCATGCGTCGAAGGGTTTGAACAGGTAGTCATCCACGCCCAGAGCGCGGGCCCTCTTGAGGTCCTCGCGTTCTGTGCGCGCGCTCAGGAACAGGAACGGTACGGTTACGCCGTACCCTGCATCTTTGCGATTGCCACGGCTGCCTGTCCAAAAGCCAGACCGCCATCATTGGGCGGCGCCTGGCGATGAATGTATACCTGGAAACCTTCTTCCTGCAGACGCGCCAGGGTTCGCGCCAGCAATAGCTGATTCTGCCACACTCCGCCGCTCAATGCAATTACATTTATGTTAGATTCTGAACGAATCCGGCAGCACACCTCCCGCACCATCTCTGCCAGGCCGTTGTGGAAGCGCGCCGAGATGACCGCAACGGGCGTCCCGCCCAGCGCGTCGGCGATGAGCGCCTCGATAGCCGGGCGCGGCTGGACCGCTCGGCTGAGCGCTCGCAGCGAAGCCTCTGGCCTGTTCACCGCGAACGGATATTCACCTGTCTCGCGCTCATCCGCCAACGCTTCGAACTCGATCGCGGCTTGCGCTTCGTAATTGACCTTTTGGCGCACGCTTGCCAGGGCTGCCGCAGCGTCAAAAAGGCGGCCCATGCTCGAGGTCAGGGGCGCATTCAAGCCGCGTTCCAATTGGACGCGTAGTGCCATCCGTTCTTCATCACAGAGGTCTATTACTGGCGCCAGGCGTTCATCCCAATCCAACCCCAGTTGCCAGAGCAACGCCAGCGCGGTGCGCGCCGGGCGGCGGATGGCCGCATCCCCGCCCGGCAAGGGGAAGTATGCCAGGTGATAAAGTCGCTGATAACTCGCGTAATCGGCGATCAAGAACTCGCCGCCCCAAATGGCGCCGTCTTCGCCGTAACCGGTGCCGTCGAAAGCCACGCCGATGACCGGGGACTCGCCGCGCAGCCCGTGTTCGGCCATACAGGCGGCGACGTGGGCGTGATGGTGCTGGACGGCGAATGTTGGCAGGTTTTCAAGTTCTGCACGTTGAAGAGCATAACGAGTGGACAAATAATCCGGGTGCAGGTCATGGGCGATGGCTTCAGGCTGGATGCGGAACAGCCGCTCGAAGTGCGCCACGCCGTCTTCGAAGGAGCGCAGCGTTTCGTAATTCTGCATGTCCCCGATGTGGTGGCTGAGGAAGGCGTAGCGCTCACGCGTCAGGCAAAAAGTATTCTTTAGCTCCGCGCCGGTCGCCAGAAGCGGTGGGGCATCGAAGGGCAGTTGGAGGGGATCGGGAGCGTAGCCGCGTGAACGGCGCAGGAAATACACGTTTGCACGTTTGAACGTTAGAACGTTTGAACCTTCAAACGTGTCAACGTGCCAACTTTCGAGCGTGCGTACCACCGAATCATCACACCGCGTGCGAATATCGCGGTTGTGCATCAGGAAGGCATCCGCCAGGCTGGCCAACCGCTGGCGGGCTTCGTCGTTGTCGGTAGCGATGGGCTCTTCGCTGAGATTGCCGCTGGTCATTACTAAAGGATGAAGGATGAAAGATGAAGGATGAAGGGTAAAAGATGAAGGATGAAGGGTAAAAGATGAAGGATGAAAGATGAAAGATGAAGGATGAAGCTCATTGGTAGGAGCGAACAGGAGGTAGTGCAGCGGTGTATACGGCAGCATGACGCCGAGAGTATCCTGGCGGGGGGCGACTTCGGCGGCGATATTGGATTCAGGCCTGCGGTAGAGCAACACGATAGGCCGCTGGCGCGACTCCAGCAATACGCGCTCGGCGTCATTCACAAAACAGTGCTTCTCCACCGTTTCGAGGTCCGGCATCATCAGGGCGAAGGGCTTGTCCACGCGCAGCTTGCGATTGCGGAGTTCGGTCACGGCTTGTGAATTGGTGGCGTCGCAGGCCAGGTGAAAGCCACCCAGACCTTTGATGGCAACGATTTTGCCCTGGGCGAGGAGGCGCTGGGCTTCGAAGATGGCGTCATTTTCAACGTTTGAACGTTCAAACGTTTGAACGTTCAAACGTTCCAACCAGATGCCTGGCCCGCATACCGGACACGCCACCGGCTGGGCATGGAATCTTCGGTCGAGCGGATTTTGATATTCTGCCGCGCAATTCGGGCACATGGCAAAGGGCGCCATGGTCGTATTGGGACGATCATAGGGGATGTCGGTGATGATGGTGAAGCGCGGTCCGCAGTTGGTGCAATTGATAAATGGATAACGATAGCGCCGGTCTTTGAGATCGAAAAGCTCGCGCAGGCAATCCGGGCAGAGACTGACATCCGGGGAGATCGGCTGGAACGCGCCGGCGACAGCCTCGGAGTGGAGGATCTCGAAGGTCGTAAAACCGTTCGGGCCATGCCCGGTCGCCTGCAGATCGTCAATGCGTGCCAGCGGCGGGAGTTCATTCTTCAGTGCAAAGAGAAAGTCATCCAGCGCAGGTTTTGTACCGTCCAGTTCGATATCCACCCCCGCTGATGTATTGCGCACCCAGCCGGTCAATGTATAGCGTTTCGCCAGACTATAGACAAATGGCCGAAAACCGACTCCCTGAACGATACCGGTAATGTGCAGGCTCGCGCCGCTCAACTCAGACATGGGGGCAATTATACCGTTTATAATGACAGACAATGGAAAACGAACCCCTCCGCATCGGCATTGACATCGGCGGCACATTCACCGACTTCGTCGTCTACGACCCGTCCACGCAGCAAATCCAGACCCTCAAACTGCTCTCCACCCCCCGCGATCCGGCCGAGGCGGTCCTCGAAGGACTCAGGCGCATTCAAGCAGAGAGTGATCACTGTAATCCACGGCTCGACGGCATTCGTCTATTCGCGCCACATCGTACTCGAAGAGTATTCGCGTTGAAAAACACCTGGGGGAACGAAAAAAACGAGCCTGCGTAGACTCGTTTTTATAGAGGCGTCGACGGGATTTGAACCCGTGATCAGGGTTTTGCAGACCCTTGCCTTCCCACTTGGCCACGACGCCGTTTGATTTACGATTTACGATTTGCGATTTACGATTGACGATTGCGGATTGCCGACTGACAATCTGCAATCATCAATCTGCAATCCGCAATCGTCAGAGCGGGCGATGGGATTCGAACCCACGACCTTCTCCTTGGCAAGGAGACGTTCTACCGCTGAACTACGCCCGCAATCGGCCTTGCTTTCTGGTCGAGAGTGCCGAGACACAGAATTGAACTGTGGACACCGCGATTTTCAGTCGCGTGCTCTACCAACTGAGCTATCTCGGCTTGAGTTATTCATTTTCCCGTTGTCGAGCGGGTGTGATTTTACCCGTAGAGGGGGAGATTGTCAAGCAAAGGTGGAGAAAAATTCCGCCATTTTTGCAGTAAAATCAAACGGGTGCGTTTCATTTCAGTGAAGCAACCGTCCCGCAGGTTTTGAAAGACGGTCAAATTGGCTCAATCCAACCCTTCGACAGGCTCAGGGCAACGCCTGCGGGACGTTCTGGTATAACTCATTTGAAACGCACCCAAATCAAACAAACTTTCTCAGCGAGGTAAACAATGTCCACTTCCAAAGGTAAGAAGGTCATCACCAGCGACAAGGCGCCGCGCGCCATCGGGCCATATTCAATAGCCATTCGAGTCGAAAACCTGGTTTTTACTGCCGGGCAGATCGGCCTGGATCCCGCCAAAGGCGAACTGGTGTCAGGTGGTATCCAGGCAGAAACACGGCAAGTGCTCAATAACTTGAAGCATGTGCTTGAGGCCTCCGATTCCAGTCTGGAGAGTGTCATCAAGACCACCGTCTTCCTCAAAGACATGGCCGATTTCGCCCAAATGAACGCCATCTACGCCGAATTCTTCACCCAAAAACCACCCGCCCGTTCGACTGTCGCCGTGGCCGGGCTGCCCAAAGGCGCAAGCGTTGAGATCGAGGTCATTGCAATTTCAGACCTGACAGGCTGAGCAATTACGATTGTAGATTGCAGATTGGGTAATAGCGGGAGGGGTCTTCGGCGACTCACGTCGCCGAAACAGCCGATGGCAGCATGACGTCACCTCGGCTAGGGCGCGCGGGGGAGGGTCAGTGTGGAGGGGCATAGGTATTTTGGCAAGAATGGAGGAAAGGAGGAAGTTCGTCTGGAATTGATATTGAGCAGCCAAGATAATCACTTTCTAAAACCCCTTTCTACCTCATGAGTAAGTTCAATCTATGGACAGGAAGTATCGGAATACCAAGGAAAATCTCCAAGATAGAGCTCTGAAAGTCGGTATTCATTTATAAGCACGCCTTCTTCAGAATATTTTGAAAACATAAACCGCATGCCATTTTCCTCACCCCATGGCCAAACCCATAAGGGATTCCATCCAAATGGGATATCTACCCAAAAAGTTGCACCAAGTGGTAATGTGAAGAATTGACCTCCTCAAGAGCACGAAGTATGATCCTAACGAGGAGGCAACAATGCCAAAAAATTATTCACCGAAGCTCAAGTTCCAGATTGTGCTGGAACTTATCCAAGGCGACAAGACGCCTGGTCAGGTAGCGAAAGCATACAGTGTGCATCCGAACTCAGCCGGTGCATGGAAGCGCCTCTTTCTTGAAAGAGGACCAGAGATATTTGCCAAAGATAGCACCGTGGCGGAGTATGAACGCCGCATCGCCGAGTTGGAGCAACTCTTGGGCAAGAAAGAGGTTGAGATCGCGCTTTTAAAAAACTCGATAGTTGTATTTTGGCGTAGGACGGCAAATTCTCAAGCAGTAGCAC
>JASEHI010000028.1 GCA_030018695.1 Anaerolineales bacterium | reverse complement strand
TGCCGCTCAGCCCTCGTACCTTACGGTACAATTTCGAGCGAACGGGTCGCACACACCGGGCGCAGCGGATTGAAACTACCCGCCATCTCGCTCGGCATGTGGTATAACTTTGGCGGGGTGGATAGTTTCGCGAACAGCCGCGCCATCGCCCGCCGCGCCTTCGACCTGGGCGTGACCCACTTCGACCTGGCCAACAATTATGGTCCTCCGCCCGGCTCGGCCGAGGAGACCTTCGGCCAACTGCTCAAAAAAGACTTCGCCCCCTACCGCGACGAACTGATCATTTCCACTAAAGCCGGGTGGGATATGTGGCCGGGGCCCTACGGCGAATTTGGCTCACGCAAGTATCTGCTCGCCAGCCTGGATCAATCGCTCAAACGGATGGGTCTCGACTACGTGGATATTTTTTACAGCCACCGCCCCGACCCGGAGACGCCTTTCGAGGAGACGATGGGCGCGCTGGCCGACGGCGCGCTGGAAAAGAGCGGCCAGGTCATCGGCGTGATCGTCGCGAGCATGAACACACCCGCCCTGGCGCACCCCGGCCTGACCCGCATGGAAGTCACCCCGCTTATCCATCAACGCAAGGCGCGCATGTACGAACTGGCCGAGGGCTTCATCGCCCTACCGGGCGGATACGGTACCCTGGACGAACTTTTCGAAACGCTCACCTGGGCGCAGATCGGTGTCCACGCCAAACCGGTTGGTTTGCTGAACGTGAACGGCTATTTCGACCCGCTGCTGGCGATGCTCGACCGGGCGGAGGCGGAGGGTTTCATCTTCCCCGAACACCGCAGAAGTTTAATTTGCAAGACCGAGCCGGAGAAATTATTGACTGCGTATGGAAGAACACAAACACTCGCACGAGGCAGTGAAAAAGTGGATGCGGCAAAGCCGCTGAAGCAATCCCGGCTGACCAGTAGCGGCGAGTTCAAAAAAACGAAGCCAAAGGGCGTTTCGATGGAATTTTCTCGAAGTAGAACTTAAAATTCTTTGCGGCTTTGCGCCTTTGCGTTGAAAAAAGAGTTTTTGCAGTAGACTCGTAGATATAATCAGAAAATCACGTCATGAGGAGAGGCACAATGGACACCACCCCCCAACCCAAAGCCGGCCCCATCCAGCCCGGCGAGCGCATCCAGACGATTGACATCCTGCGCGGTTTTGCCATCTTTGGCATCCTGCTGGTGAATATAGAGTTTTTCAAGCAGTCCGGCCTCAGCACCGCCGTGGGGCTGCGCGAACCGGCCACCCTGCTTGATCAACTGGCGCGCTGGTTCATCGCCTTCTTCGCTGAAGGCAAGTTCTATTCCATCTTTGCCTTTTTGTTCGGTATCGGCATGGCCATCCAGTTCCAGCGCGCCGAGCAGAAAGGCGTCCGGTTCTTCTGGACGTATTTCCGTCGCCTGCTCGTGCTGCTCGGCATCGGGCTGATCCACGCCTACCTGTTCTGGGTGGGCGACATTCTCATCCTGTACTCCGTCCTGGGCTTCCTGCTGCTGTTCTTCTTCCGCAAGGCCAGGCCCAAGACCCTGTTCGTCTGGACGATCATCTTCCTGCTCATCCCCATCCTGTTCAATGCCGGATTGCTGGGTCTTGTCGAACTGGGCAAGATGGCACCGGGCGGCGAGGAGATGATGGCGCAGGTCTTTGCCGAACAGGAAGCGCAGTTCCGCGCTCTCGACGCACAAGCAGAACAGGTGTATGCTACCGGCACTTTCGTCGAGATCACCCGTCAGCGCGTCTCGGATATGAACTTTATTTTCGTAGTCTTGCTGCCGTTCATGGGTTTCAACGTGCTGGCGATGATGACCCTCGGCCTGTACGCCGGCAAGCGGCGCATCTTTGAAGATATTCCCGGCAACCTGCCGCTCATCCGCAAACTGCTGATCTGGGGGCTGGTCATCGGCGTGATCGGCAATCTGGCCTACGTATGGGCCGGGGAATTTTCCAGCCGCACTGTGCCCTCGGCGCTCTCCCTGCTCTCGTCCACTGCCTGGACCTTCGGCGCGCCGGCGCTCAGTTTGTTCTACATGTCCGCGCTGACGCTGCTGGTGGAGAATGCCGCCCGCCGCGCCCGCCTGGCACCGATGGCCTCTGCAGGGCGGATGGCGATTACCAACTACCTGATGCAGACGGTCATTTGCACCACGCTGTTCTACGGTTACGGTTTTGGCCTGTTCGGGAAAATCGGCATCGCGGCCGGCATCCTGCTGACGGCTGCAGTTTTTGCCATCGAACTGGTCTGGAGCGCGTGGTGGCTCAAACGCTTTCGCTTCGGGCCGGTCGAGTGGCTGTGGCGCACACTGACTTATCTCAAAGCCCAGCCGATGCGTTAATCATTCTCCTTCGAGGTCTCCATAACCTCGCTGGATAAAAATGTGTCCATGCTTGATGCACAAGAACTATTCAGACTCCAGCTCGACCTGGAGGGCAAGGCGATTGACAGCCGCGGTTATCTCATCCAGCATCGCGACGTGCCAGATGAAAGCCTGCCGCGCCTCTTGGCGATGGATTTCGGGGATGTCCAGAAAGTCTATTGGGTCTTCACCCTCCCCGAAGAACGCGGCCAGGGCTATGCCCGGCGAGTTACGCTGGCCTGGGAGCAATATTTGAAAGTGAACGGCAAGATCCCCTTTTACAGCCACAAACGCGAGAACCTTCCGTCTCAACGATTAGCAGCCAGTATGAAATTGATAAAAATTTATGAACAGGCGGGGTATGGATGACAAAGGTGCTAGAGGCCGACGAGACCTTTAGGGTTTTTTCGCCAATTCCACCACAAACATCTCCAACCCACCTCCAGCGGCATCTCGCCGGTTTTGGCGGCACAGGTGGCTCGCCAATGCATGCACTTGCTCCCCGTGTTCTCATTCCAAAATCTTGCAGCACTTGCCGTTGTACCCCATTTGTGATACACTGCCGGCAAGAACGGAGGCGCCCATGAATAAGTCTGCCATGATCCGAGCACGCGTCGATCCTGTCCTGAAAGCAGAAGTAGAGAATGTCCTTGAGGAGTTGGGGCTTTCGGCCACTCAAGCCATCACGCTGTTCTATCGACAAGTCAAGTTAAACCGAGGCTTGCCCTTTGATGTGCGCATCCCCAATGAGGTGACGTTGCGCACATTTCAGGCGACCGACGCAGGTCAGAACACCGTACGCTGCGAGAATGCCGAGGATATGTTCGAGCGGTTGGGGATTTAATGCGGGCGCCGAGCCATACCGATCAGTTCGAGAGGGATTTGCGGCGGATGCAGCGAGGCGGCAAAGACGCCGAGAAAATCAAGATGATGATCGCCACGCTTGTCAACGAGGAACCGCTTGCGGAGCGATATCGCGACCATGCCCTGACAGGGAACTACAAAGGCAGGCGCGAATGTCACATCGAACCTGATTGGTTGTTGATCTACAAACTGATGGAAAACGAGATCATCTTTGAGCGTACTGGGGCGCATTCCGATCTATTCGAGTAACGTCGTTTGCATCCACGGCAATAGCTATAACCTGAAGCGGGCGGCGAGAAGCGCAAGCCTGCTGTCGCCTCGGCGCTGGTGATCCTGATGTTCGTGGCGCTATCGCTGGTCACGCTCTGGCGCGCCCTCAAAACCCTGCCGGATTAGTTCCATCCCCCATCGGCCAGTTCCACCACCAGCATATCCAACGCCAGGTCGAGCGGCGTCTGGCTCGTTTTTGCCCCCTCGTCAATTTCCAGCAGTTTGTGATAAATGGACTCCAGCGCGGAGATCGAGAACCGCCGCGCCTGTTCACAAATTTTCCCCGCCACGAACTCGTGCAGCCCGAGCGATTTCTGGACCTCGGGGACTGTCCCGCGTTCATTCAGCATTTCCCGCGCCTGGAGCAGCAAGCGGAACTGGCGGATGACCATGCCCCACAACTGGAACGGCTCTTCGTTTTCCAGCAGGCGGTGGAGCATCTTCTGCGCGGCCGGGCCGTCGCCTGTCCCCAGGGCATCCACGAGAGCGAAGACATCCCCCTGCGCGCTGAGGGTGCTGACCTGCTCCACATCCGCGGCGGTGACGGGACGCGCGTAATTCACGTATGTCAGTAGTTTGGTGATTTCCTGCGCGGCGATGCGGGTATCTTCGCCGGTCATCCCGGCCAGCAAAGAGGCCGCTTGCGGCTCCAGCCTGCCGCCCTGTTTTCTGGCTTCGTTCTCGAGCCATTTTGACATCTCCCAGCGTTTGGGCATGAAATAGGCTTTCACTTCCGCCTTTTCCCCGGCAGGTTTAACCCATTTCAGCAGCCAGTGGTCAGGTTTGAGCGACTCCTGCTCCACCAAGACCAGCGTGGCTGTCGGAGGAATGTGATCCAGCATTTCGAGGAATTTCTTGCGGTTGGCGGAAGGGGCGATCTCTGTACCCGCTTCAGCCTGTTTTGGAGTTCGCCCCGGGAACGCCGCCGTGGGATTGCGCAGCACCACCAGCCGCCGCACGGCCAGGAATGGCATGGCATTGACCGCCGTGTACAGGTCATCAAAATTGAAGGAGGCGCGGCCGTCGAAGCGGGCGATATTCATCTCCGCCGTGGACGGGTCGCCGAGCGCGGCGACAAGTTTTTCGATCTGCGCGGCGATGGCATATTCGTCGCCGCCGTGGAGAAGGATAACGGAGGGAGTAGCAGACATTTTTTTTATCAATTCGTAGGGCGGGATTCTATCCCACCATTGGAAGTATCTTGGCGGATTAGAAATCCGCCCTACCCTTGCGTCACCACGCGATGGAGGGTAAGCCAACCGACCTTGACCGGGAAGATGTCCACGATGGTCATACCTTCGGGGTTGCCAGAAGTAGTGATGCGTTCCTGGATTTTCGGTCCCAGCGGTTGGCTGATAATAAAGCCCAGCATCGCCAGCGCGATGACAAAGGGCAAGCGGTCAACTTTCTCGCGCCTGGACTTCGCGCCGGCCATCCCCAGCCAGGCAAGCAGGCCGGCGACGAACCCCGCGGCAACATAGTTCGTGCCGCAGTTGGGATGGATGGTCAGATGCCGTTCGCCCGTCTGCAGACGGGTCAGAGCTTGCATGACCGCCGCGCGCAGGTCTTCGGTGGTTACATCGCCGAGGACGAAGAATCCGCTCGGGGACGAGTAGCCGGCCAAAGTCCGCTCCGGGAAACGCTGGTTGAGAATGTTAAGGCTGGCGTGTTCCAGTCCATGGTTGCGGCGGATGCGGGAGATGATGGGGAAGTCCAGGATAGTCAATGATAGTCTCCAGTCGTCGGGTTGAGGAGATTATACCCGTAAAAACCAGAAACCGGGTTTCTTCTTTCAGGTATAATCGTCACCAATGACCGCCTCAACGATGAAACACTTCCTTGCCAGCATTATTCTCATCACTGCCCTGACGTTATCATCCTGCAAAGTCCCTTTAGGGGGCGGCCCGGCGACGCCAACCGTCACGCCTACGCCCTCCCCAACGCCGCTTTCGCCGACGCCAACCCCAATCCCGTTAGCCGCGACCGTCAACGGGGAGGGCATCACCGCCGCCGAATTCGAGGCCGAATTGGCCCGCTTCCAATTTGCGCAGACGGCTTTAGGGAACAACCTCTCGCTCGAAGAGGCCACCCAACGCGTAATGGGCGACCTGATTGACCAGATGCTCCTGGCACAAGGCGCCCAGGCTGAAGGATTTGGCGTGGAGGCTGCCATGCTCCAGGATCGCATCGCTCGTTTATCCGAGCAGGCCGGAGGTCCAGAGAAGCTGGCCGACTGGCAGGCGCAGCACGGTTACACCGACGAGTCCTTCCGTCTGGCATTAGGCCGTCAAATCGCCGCCGCCTGGATGCGGGATAAGATCATCGCCGGCGTGCCAAATACCGCCGAGCAGGTACACGTCCGGCAGATTTTGTTCTATAATTCAGATACGGCGCAAAAAGTGCTGGAGCGGTTGAAATCCGGAGCAGATTTTGACATCCTGGCTGCGCAATACGATCCCGCCACGCAGGGCGAACTGGGCTGGTTCCCGCGTGGTTACCTGCTCCAGCCACAAATCGAGGCGGCGGCCTTCGCCCTCCAGCCGGGCCAAATCAGCGAGGTTATCCAGACTTCGGTGGGATACCATATTTTGAAGGTACTCGAACGCGATCCCAACCACCCGTTGTCCCCCGATGCCCGCCTGATGCTCCAGAACCAGGCGCTGTTGAACTGGCTCGAGGAGCAGCGCGCCAAGAGCACGATCACGCTGTCGCCCTAGAACGCATCACAGAGATCCCAACCGGAGATGAACGGGAGAATCCGCAATGGACAATTTTGACACGCAGACCAAAAAACGTTCCCGCAATCAAATTTTTTGGAATGCCGCCACCCTGCTCGTCTTTTTCGGGACCCTCGGCCTGGGCATCCTCTTCCTAAACATTTACCTCAACCCGGCCTCAGCGCTGAATCCCTTCCCGCCTCCGCCCACGCCGACCCTGCTTCAATTCCCGACCGCGACGATCACCCCCCTCTCGCTGCCCGCCACCTGGACCCCCAGCCCGACCGTCGAGCCGAGCGATACCCCAACGCCCCGGCCTACTTATACATTGGAACCGACATTCACGCCTTTTATTATTCCGCTGAAGACCACAGCCACCGAGACGGATATAGCGACCATCACGCCCACCACTACCATCCCATCCCCGACGGGGATGCCTTTCGCAGCGACGGTTGATTATATGGCCAGCACCAGCTACCATCCCGAAGCCGGCTGCAATTGGATGGGTGTGGCTGGACAGGTCGTGGACAAGAATAACAGCCCCATTTCGCACCTGACCATCCGCCTGGGTGGGGCAGTCGGAGACAAGAAAGTGGACTATTACAGCTTGAGCGGTACCGCGCCGGCTTACGGCCCGGGCGGCTACGAATTTGTCCTCGGGAATAAACCCGTCTCATCCACCCAGACGCTTTGGATCCAACTGCTCGACCAACAGAAGCTGCCATTCACCGATAAGATTTACCTGGATACATACGAAGACTGCGCCAAGAACCTGATCATGGTGCGCTTCAAGAAAGTACAATAACTTCAGGGGAGGTCACACCGCCACGTTCCAGTGCGCATACTTGGGATTGTTGCCGCGCACCACATCCTCGAAGAGTTTGCGCAACCCCTCTCCGACCGGCCCCATCACACCATTCCCAATTGGGCGATGGTCTACTCTCGTGGCTACTGTGACCTGCGCCGCCGTGCCGGTCAGGATTAATTCGTCGCAGATGTAGATTTCGGTGCGGTCAATCGGCCGCTCGAGGATGGTCAGTTTCAATTCATTTTTTGCCAGCTCGATCACCGTCCGGCGGGTGATACCCTCCAGGATGTTCTCGGTCACAGGCGGGGTGATGAGCACGTTGTCGCGGACAATGAGCAAATTCATCGCGCTGCCTTCCGAGAGATGCCCGTCCTGCGTCAGCACCAGCGCCTCGTCGAAGCCGGCCCGCGCCGCGTCGGTTTTGATCAAGGCCGAATTGGCGTACGCCCCGCTAATCTTGCCGCGCGCCGGGATCATATTGTCGTCAATCCGCCGCCACGAAGAGACAGTGACGTGGGCGCAGGTGTCGTTCTTGACGTAAAGTCCAAAGGGGAGCGCAAAGATGGTCAACTCGTCTTTGAGATCGTGCAAACGGACGCCGATCGTCTCGTCGGACTTGTAGGCTAAGGGGCGGATGTAGATATCCTGCTGGTAATTGTCTTTGCGGAGCAGTTCCAGCGTCAACTGCGTCAGGCTTTCAGGCGTATGTTCAACTGTCATGCACAGCAAACGGCACGACTGGAGAAAGCGGCGGTAATGATCCATGGGACGAAAAACGAAGAGCTTCTTCTTCTCTTCGTTCCAGTAGCCGCGTATGCCGCCGAAAACGGCTGTGCCATAGTTGAGTGCATGGGTCGCCACACCGACCTTGGCCTCCGAATAGGGGACGATCCTGCCCTGAAAATAAGCGTGCTTGGGAAAATCCATAGACAAACCTCCGGTATGGGATTGGGTGCAGTCCCATTCTGCGAGTTAATTATACCCGAAACATTCCGCCAAGTTCGGGACCCTCTGCCTGCCACCCAACAGGAACCCGTTTTCTCTGAGAAAACGGGTTCCTAAATCTATTGACAGCCTCGACTTCGTCAAAGCCCTCTCGGATGCCAACCGCTTGAAGATGCTCGGCCTGCTCGCCCAGCGTCCGTACAGCGGCGAGGAATTGGCTGCCTTGCTTGACCTGAAGCCTTCCACGGTTTCCCATCATCTTTCGAAACTGGCAGAGGCCGGCTTGGTATCCGCGCGCGCCGAAGGGTACTACAGTGTCTACGAACTGGATCGCAACGCGCTCGAAGCAACGACGCGTGACCTGTTCTCAGGAGAGCGCATGGCCGCCGCTGCCGCCGGCGTGGACGCAGATGCTTACGATCACAAGATCATCAGCGACTACAGCCTGCCGGATGGCCGCCTGAAAACCATCCCGGCCCAGCGCCAGGGCCGAGAGAAAGGTGACGCGCAGCACGCTCAGGGTCACGTCGCGGAAGCGGTCGCTGGCCTGCTGGATATTGCCGGCCTGGTTACGGGACTGAGCGTTTGTTTGCCAAGGAAGACGCCGTCCACGACCCGGCTGAGGAACCAGGCCTGCAAAATGACCAGCAGCCCGCCCAGCCAGCCGAGCAGGATGGTCAACGCGAGGGCCGGGCGGAGCGAGCGCGCCAGGTTGAGGAGGCGACGGAACATGAGGCAATTATAAGTGTATAATTTGATCCTAAGTATCAGATCCAATTGTCATGGAGGCATCATGCCAGACTTGACAGACGAAATCCTTGAACTGATCCGCCGCACGTCCAGCGACCTGCCAGCAGACGTGGAAAAACGATTGCGCGCCTCTGTAGAAAAAGAAGCACCCGGCTCGGCGGCGCGCGGGGCGTTGGAAACGATCCTGAAGAACGTGGAGCTTTCGCGCCAGAACTCCACACCCATCTGCCAGGATACCGGCACGCCCATCTTCTACGTCAAATATCCCGAAGGCTGGAGCACGCGCAAACTGCGCGCACAAATCCGCACGGCGCTGGCCGAAGCCACCAAACGCTCGTACATGCGTCCCAATGCGGTGGACGCCATCTACGACAAGAATAGCGGCAATAACCTGGGCGGCGACGACTTCCCCTACATCCATTTCGATGAAGTCGAAGGCGACGAGTTGACCATCGAACTGATGCTCAAAGGCGGCGGATGCGAGAACATCGGCGCGCAGTACTCGCTGCCGGATAGCCGCGTCGGCGCGGGGCGCGACCTGGCCGGGGTGCGCAAAGTTGTGCTGGACGCGGTGCAAAAGGCCCAAGGTCAGGGCTGCGCGCCGGGGATTCTCGGTGTTGCCATCGGCGGCGACCGCGGCTCGTCCTATCTCGCCTCAAAGGAAGTCCTGTTCGAGAAAATGGGCAGCCTCAATGCGGACCCGAAACTGGCCGCGCTGGAAACTCAACTGGCCGAGGAAGCCAACACCCTGGGCATCGGCCCAATGGGCTTCGGTGGCCAGACGACCGTGCTGGATACCAAGATCACCGGCCTGTCGCGTTTACCGGCCAGTTACTTTGTTTCAGTATCTTATATGTGCTGGGCCTACCGGCGGCGGAAGATGGTGGTTCGCGAAAACGAAGTTATTTACGATTAGTACACTCACTCATCACTCATCACGTTTCACGATGAGTGATGAGTGATGAGTGACACGGAGGACACTATGCGTGAAGTTGCCATTCCAATAAGCGATGATGTTATTAAAAGCCTGAAGGTCGGCGAGCCGGTGACGTTGACCGGCGTCATGGTCACCGGGCGCGATACCGTCCACAAGTGGCTGGTCGAGACCTTTATCAAGAAGACCCGCGCCCCACAGGGTGATGATCTTCAAGTCTATGAGGCTCTCAAACCGCTGCTGGCCGGCGGCGTGATCTATCACTGCGGGCCGGTCGTTTCCGGCATGGAGGCCAAACCCCCTACGGGGACGATGGAGTACAAATTTGTTGCCGCCGGGCCAACGACCAGCATCCGCGAGGAGCCTTACCAGGCGGATGTGATGAAGCACTTCAACATCAAGGGCGTGATCGGCAAGGGCGGCATGGGGCCAAAGACGCTGAAAGGCTGCCAGGAAGTGCCGTTCGTTTACTTCCACGCCATCGGCGGCGCGGCTTCGTATATTGCGCAATCAGTGACGAAGGTTTTGGACGTCTACAAGCTGGATTTCGGCGTGCCGGAAGCGCTGTGGGTGATCGAGGTCAAGGATTTCCCCGTCGTGGTGACGATGGATGCCCACGGCCAGTCGCTGCACGCGGTAGTCGAAGAGCAGTCCAATAAGGTGTTACAGGAATTGCTGGCGAAGGCATAACCGAAATCTCTCAAACCTCCCACAGGTTTTTAACCTGTGGGAGGTTTTTACTCCTGCCCCCTCACCCATCCCATCACCACCCAGGGCGTCATGGCGAAGAAGCCGGCCAGCGCCGGGCCGCCCAGGCCGCCGAGCCAGGCGCCGAGCACCGTTGCCAGGCCGGTGACCGCGTAAAGGGTGATTGCCAGCTTGTCGAAACGGAAGCCTGCCGGCGCTTGCGGGCGGGTCAGGAGAAAATACAGGGCAAAGGTGGAAAAAGTCGTCAGCCACCAGCCCCAGAAATTTTGCAGGGGGATGCCGAAGAAAGCCCCGTCCACTTCCCAAATCCAGTGCCCGCCCGCCGTCATGACCGGGTCCATGATCACATCCCAGGCGGTCATCACCAGCCCGCCAACAGCGGCAGCGGCCAGGGTGCGCTTCCAACCGGTTACTCTGGCAGGAATGAGCCGTTCAGCGATGACCAGCGAGGGGTATATCATCATGAACCAGGCAATGGGAATGAGGAACGGCACCAAGCCGAGGAAGAGCGGGCCGAGCCTGTCGCTGTAATGGTAGACACAACCCGCAAATCGGAGTGGTGCTCACTGCACGTTTATGTTTGGATAAAGTGGCTCAAAGTTCGGGTTTTAGCACGGGAAACCAACCCAGAAAGACCCAAGGCACCAATTCAAACAGACCAACGAGAGCAGGACCTCCCAATCCAATACAGAAGTAAACCAGAATGCTGCTCAAACCACTGAAAGTGCAGATGTAGAATGGCCAAACGGTCGAAACCAGGTGATGGCACCTGAAAGGTTGAAGGGGTAACGCGGCTGAGGATTAGGAATAGAATAAAGGTAACAAGAACAGTAAGCCACCACCCTCCATAGTTTTGCAGTGGTATATCTAAAGTGGCTTGCTTACGCGACATCTTCCATAACTCACGATGTTACAGCCTCCCATCATGTATGGTAGAAGTCTTCCCGCCGGATGAAAAAAACCCTTCCTGGGCTATACAATCTGGCGAAAAAGGAAGGGGAGATGCCAGAGAGGCCGATTGGGCTCGCCTGCTAAGTGAGTGTCGGGATGAACGCCTCGACCGTGGGTTCGAATCCCACTCTCCCCGCCTACCCCATGTTCCGCTGAACCCGCTCTCGCGAGCGGGCTTTGTGGTTATAACGAGGGTTCGTGTGCCTGAAACTCTACGGCCCGGCCATCAGGACAGGGTAAGGGGATTTGCGGTTGCCGCGCCGTTTCAGGGTTTTGTGGAAGTATTCAGCTAAAGCGATCGCGATAAACGCATAACGCCGCATCCTCAGGCAGGAAATGCTGCGAACGAATGTGGCGTCTGGCTAACGGATGGGGGATTTCAGTAGTACGCTTTGCCGGTTTGCCACAATAATTGCTTCGAATAAGATTTGAGTGTATACTGGTTTTACAAACCTTTGCACTCGGGAATGCCCATGAAAACAATCTTTGATCTCTGTCAGCCGCGCGACGAAGTCTTGCAGGGGAGCCTAAGCGAAGACATCTTCGCGGCCCGGCTCAAGGATGTTATGGATGGCACTGGGGATGCTGTCTATGCTGATCCGCGCCTGTTCTTTGAGAACACGTATCCCACTTCCGGCCTGAAAACACTGATTACGGATGCGCTTGGGAGGCTGGTGGGCGATGCGTCTGGGAAGAATGCCATCATCCGCCTGGAAACGGCATTCGGCGGTGGCAAGACACACAATCTGATTGCCCTCTACCACATCGCCAGCGGCAAGGCGCCGGAAGACGCAGTTAAAAAATTGACGGGAAAGAAACTGGCTGTCGTCAAACCTGGTGATATTAATATTGCTGGCGTCATTGGATCGGACTTGGATCCGACCATTGGCATCTCTCACCCGGAAGATAAATTGAACACGTTTACATTATGGGGAGAACTGGCCTACCAACTCGGCGGGCGGGCCGGCTACGCCCTTGTTCAAGAGAGCGATCACAAGAAGGTTGCGCCAGGGACAGGCCTGTTTGAAACCTTGATTGGTGACCATCCGGCCTTGATCATGCTGGACGAGATTTCCCGACACTTGCGAGCCGCGATGGGTGTCTGTTTAGAGACGGGTAGAACTACACTTGCTGACCAGACCATCGCGTTCCTGATGTCGCTGCTGGAATTTGCTGCCAGCAAAAAACGCTGCCTGGTCGTCCTTACTCTCGCTGGTGGTGCGGATGCTTTCGCGGCCGAGACCGAGGCCTTGCGTCAGAAGTTGACCGAGGCGCTGCAGATCTCGGCGCGCCAGGAGCGTGTTCTGACGCCAACGACCAATGATGAAGTGTATCCAATTGTCACACACCGCCTGTTTAAAGCGATTGACCGCAGAGGCGCAAAACCGGCGTTGGAAGCCTATGCCAAATATTATGCTGAGATGGTTGAGAAAAACGCCGACTTGCCGCAGCGCTGCCTGCGGGCGGAATACATGCAGGAGATGGAGACGGCCTATCCCTTTCATCCGGAACTGCTCAGCACACTCAGCTTGAAAACAGCGACCATCCCAAATTTCAACCAGACTCGCGGCGCTCTTCGCTTGCTGGCTTGGACGATACGTGTCCTCTGGGAAAAGAAGCCCACGGAAACGTGGCTCATCCACCCTCACCATCTTGATCTTGCCAATCCACAGATTGCCGAGGATTTGACTTCCCGTCTTGACCGTCCAAAATTCAAGCAAGTCATCGAAGCAGATATCGTAACGCCGGAGGGAGGCAGGGCGGCACATGCAGAGGAATTGGATCAATCCTTGCTGGCGGCAGGCAAACCACCCTATACCCAAAGATTGGCGACGACAATCTTCCTGCACAGCCTGACGCAGGGAACAGCCTCGGGCGTGGATCCGGCTGACCTTTTGCTTGCCGTCCTCGAACCAGAGGACGATCCGGCAGTCGTGACGAAAACGTTGGAAAGACTGGCAGACCAGGCTTGGTTCCTCGAATATGACGGTCACCGCTACCTGTTCAAGACCGAGCCATCCATCAACAAAATCATCGCCGACGAGACGCTCCAGGTCGGTACAAGCAAGGCCAAGGCGGAACTGGAAAGCCGCATCCGTCAGATATGGAAGAAGGGGTATTTACAGACAGAATATTTCCCTGTCGAAGCGGCCAATGTAGATGACGATGCCGGCGCACCGAAACTGGCGATTATCCACTTTGACGCGGCGCAAGCCAGGGCGACCGATACTACGCCGCCCGATCTGGTGCGCAGGATTTACGAGTACAGCGGCACGCAGGAATCTTTTCGTAAATTCCAGAATAATGTTCTGTTCCTGGTCGCCGATAAAGAGCAGACGGAGAACATGGTCAACGTTGCCCGCCGCTATCTGGCCATCGGGCGCATCGTCGGCGACGCGGAACGGATGCAGACTTTTGCCAAAGAACAGAAGGAGAAACTCAAAGCGGCGCGCGATACTGCTGAATTGGACGTGCGCGTGGCAATCACCAAGGCTTACCGTTATCTGTATTACCCGACAACCGACGCGGCCAAAGCAGATTCCTACCTGCGCCGTGAAACCCTGCCAGCCCAGGAACAGGGCGATGTGGACAAAGACCAGACGAACGTCCTCTTGCGGGTGCTGCGTTCCCTGAACAAAGTTTTGACTGCCGACGATGAGACCTTGCCGGCCGCGTACGTCAAGGCCAAGGCCTGGGACTTGAACCAGGAGTCCGTCACGACCGAAGACCTGCGCAAAGCCTTCGCCCGCAAGATTGGTTTGCGCATGCTTTTGGATGTCGGGCAACTCAAGAAGACCATCCAGAACGGCGTCAAAACGGGCGTATGGATTTATTACGATGCCGTGGACGAGTTCGGGTACGACCACGAGTCGCCGCCTTCAGCCTGGAAGATCAGCGACGATACCATTCTTTATTTACCGGCGGAAGCCAAAAAGCTGGGCATCCGCATCAAAGGCAAGTGGAAACCCGAAGGGCCAGGAGGGTCAGAGGAAGCGCTTTGCCCGGTGTGCGGCCGCCCGGAGAGTCAGTGTATTTGCGGCGTCCCGACCAGCGGTCCGGGCCGTCCGCCGAAATTGACTGGCGACGGCGCAGTGGCGCAGGCTTTCCAGCAAATCGCCGACCAGTGTCAGGAGTATAAGATCGCCCGCCTGAAACGGCTGTTCATCAAGATCGAAGGCACGGGCAAGCAAATGGCCGGGGCCGCCCGTTCGCTGGGGCTGGCTATCCCGCAGTTTGGCAAGAGCCGTTTCGCGGTCGAAATGAACGCCACCGCAGCTTACGGGCAAGGGGAGACGGGCGAGGCATTCCGCCAGGAGTTCCGCGGCGGCTGGGAGCGCTACAAGCGGCTCAAACCGGTGGTGGAGCCATTCCTGCAGGAGGCGGATGAACTCAGGGTGATGATGCGGGTGGGCTGTGAGTTCGAACGCGGGCTGGAACCGGGCAGCCAGCAGTTTGAGACCATGCGGGATGTGCTGGCCACGCTCGATATGGGCAAAATTGCCATCGAAGCCATCCCCGCGCCGGATGAGGAAGCCTAACGTGAAACTCAAGGCGCTCAGTTTCCGCCAGCCGTGGGCTGGGCTGGTTTTGGAGGGCAGGAAAACGCTCGACCTGCGCACCTGGAGCACGCATTACCGCGGCCCGTTGGCGATCTACGCCTCGCTGGAAGTGGAGAAAGAAGCCTGCCAGGCACATGGGGTTGACATTGCGCAATTGACGACCGGCGCGCTGATCGGGATTGTGGATCTGGTGGACGTGATCCCGCTGGACGAGGCCGCTTACAACGCCCGGCAAGCCGAGCATCTGGGCGGCCGCCGTTTTCGTCCCGGACTTTTTGGCTGGGTGCTGACCAACCCGCGCCCACTCGACCCGCCCCAGGTGGTGAAGGGACGGTTGAATCTGTTTGATGTGGATATTCAGACGGTGGACGATAGACCACAGACCGTTGTACATCATCCACCGTCTATGGTCACATCACCCATCGTTCACCGGCCACCGTCCATGGTCGCTTCATCCGAGTTTGAACTGCGCGTACTGCCGGAGACCGGGAACGGATACCGCCTCGAATTCACCCAGAAACTGGCCGAAGCGGTCCCCGACCAGCCTTTTCTCTACCAACAGCCCACCATCAAAACTCGCGTCAGCGTGGAATTGGGCGGGGATGCCCTGCGCGCCATCGCTGACCAGGTGATCGAAACCCTGCGCCAGAACGGCTACAAACCCACCGACCTGAGCGCCAGCCGCCGCGAACCCTTCCACCTGGATGAGCAGACCGGCGTCCGGTTGGGGCTGATCTTCCTGGCGGTCAAACCGATCACCAAGACTGCCCGCATCGAAGCCATTTCGCAGGGTGTGCGCGGGATGACCGCCGAGGAACTGTACTACTGGTACAGCAAGTGCAGCGGCGGCCCGGCGGCGGAACGGGCGCAAAAAGCCCTGCGCATTCTTTTGAGCAGCGAGTAGCCAGACGAACTCTGTAAATTTTCGTAATATCGCATATAATGCTTAAGAAACAGGACTGTCAACATTCCTGGGAGATTCGCGATGACGATAAACTTTCCAAGTAAAACTGAAATACGGCTCAAAAAAGCGCCCCTGAATGAAGTCGTGTGCCAGGTGAAATTTTCGCCGATTTTACGGATTTCCAAAGAAACCCCCAGCGATTTTCAGGAAGCCGTTCGGCAGCGTTTTCCAGCGCTACTCGTAGAGCAAGGCGTGTTAGTGCTGTTTCCCGGCGCTGCTGGCGTAGAGAAGCCATCCATGGAGTCGGCGCCGCGTATATATCGCTTCCGAACACCGGATGAATTAAGCCATGTAGCGCTGGCAATGGATTTCTTTGCACTTTCGACCAAGCAATATACACACTGGAATGTTTTTGTTCAGGATGTCGAATTAGGATACGCTGCGTTTCAAAAAATTTATCAAGTACCCTATGCTACTCGTATTGGCTTACGGTTTATCAATCGTTTTGACCAAAAAAACACTGGCTGTGCCTCAACTGACCAAATTTTGGAATTGTTTCGTTCCGAATTAACCTGCCTGATTCATACTGACGTCTGGAAAGAGCCTCAAGAATTCCTTTCACAGGTATTGCTGAACGATGAAAAAGCGAAACTGGCAATTCGCGTCGGTTTCGGTAGAGAAAATGACGAACCATTCTTCGCTTTAGATTTGGATTATTTTGAGGAAGGACAAATATCGCTTGACGATCTGACCAGCCGGCTCAACCAATATCATACCCGCATCTATGATGCTTTTCGATGGTGCATGTTGGACGGTAGCTTGACCAGATTTGAACCTTCTGAGGAGAGTTAATCATGAGCGTCGCCTACGCTTATCCAGAACCACACTTCGTTTACACCAGGCTTCTCCCGGTTCTTAACCTAACCGGAACTTCATCAGCTTTTGCCACGCCCCGATCTTATTTCTCAAAACCGACCGGCGTGGAAGGATATCCTGACCCGATTTCGAGTGAGGCTGGTTCGGCAATTGAGCTACTGATTAACCGAAGCATGGCGGATTTCAGCCCCGGATTTCTTTTCACCACCCGCGAGCGAACGTCAACGGTCAATCAAGATTATGAAATGTCCCTTTTAGAGGCAGCTTCGTCCATGGGCGACGAAATGGCGTTTACAGAGGTTGTCAACGCAATCGATTGGGATTATCGTTCCGTCGAGGATTTTATAAAGGCTGTGCGACTTGCCCTGAACGTCGGCGTACACTTCCAGGCGCGCAAACTGGCGGCTGAGGGTGGGCGTCGCTTTACAGATAACGACGAAATGCAAAAAAATGCTCGCGTTTTAGCGCCTTCCAGGATTGTGGATGCTCACCTTCCACCTGATCTCAATGCTGCGGCGGACATGCGCTGGTTGAAAGCGCACAGGGAAGAATATTATGGTCAATGGGTCGCGCTGCACGGCGGTACTCTGGTGGTGGCTGCCCCCTCTAGAAAAGGCCTGTTGGCGCAACTTGAAAACCCTAAAGATAAGAGTATTTTGATTACCCCGGTGTACTGATGCTGTTTCTGCGAAACGGAGAACCTTTTGCTACGGGGGTGATGGATTACGAGTATCACCCGATTACCCCTGGTGAGATCAATCAGCGCATTATTCTTCGCATCACAGTGGATGATATCCCTGCTCTAGCGGTGCTAGATACGGGTGGACCTTATCTGATTGTCGCGCCTGCGGTTGCTGACCGCCTGGGTTTTGACCCCAATTCTTCATTGGAAAGAACTAACATCACAATCCGAGGGGATAAATACTATGGCAATCTTCATCGCGTAGATGTCAAATTATCTGCTACAGAAGGTACCAGTACAACTTTTCAGTCGACAGCTTTCGTACCCGACGCAGACGAGGAAGAAAAATGGGGGAATCTACCCACTTTCTTGGGCATCGAAAAATGTCTGGATCGGATTCGGTTTGCCCTTGACCCTGACCCTGACGAGCCGAAATTTTATTTTGGCGCTTTACCGTAACCTCATTCCGCCCCATATCTGAAAACATCCTATTCGCCGGGGTGGATTTATTTCAAAAAAAAAGTCCGCTTATGCCCCAGCATCCCCTCCTGATCGAATCCTGGCTGCCCATCGAAGCCATCGGCGCGGAAAGCCAGCGCGAGCGCGGATACGGTACACCCTTCCCCGCACTGAACCGTTTGCATGTCTGGTGGGCGCGCCGGCCGCTTGTACTCAGCCGTGCCGCTATTTTAGGTGGATTGTTGCCGGAATGGTCAAATGATTTTCCAGCCCATTTACAAGTGAAGTTTACCAACGTTGAAACCTATCACAATTGGCTTTCGCAGTTCTTTGGCATTCGCGGTGACCCGGTCAAGGCGCGTAAACTTATTGCTTGGGCGAGTGAGAAAGATATTACCATCAAAGGCGGTCCTTACGGTGGCGCGCCACGCGCTTTTACGGTCAACCCCTCTTCCGAAGACTTGCAGACGATGGGTGACCTGCTCGAATGGACCTGGGGCAAGCGCGACCTGAGCGTGCTCGACCCATTCGCAGGCGGCGGCTCGATTCCCTTTGAAGCCTTGCGCTATGGTTTCACTACCTACGCCAACGACCTGAACCCGGTGGCGGCGATTATTCTCAAGGCCACTCTTGATTACCCAGCCCGTTTCGGCCCCTTACTGGCAGAAGATATTCGCAAATGGGGCAACGAGTGGGCCAGGCGCGTCAAAGCCAAACTTGACCCGTATTTCCCCAAACAACCCGGCGAAAGTGTCTTTGCCTACCTGTGGGCGCGCACGGTAGCCTGTCCCACCACTGGCAAACTTGTACCGCTCAGCCCCAACTGGTGGCTCGCCACTGGCGATAAACTGGTTGCTGTGCGCATGATTTGTGAGCCGGAGATGGACGCGCCGCGTTTTGAAATTGTCACCGGCGCGCAGGCTAAAGCCGCCAAGCCCGATGAAGGCACGATAGCGCGTGGTGTGGGTCGCTCCCCCTGGACAGGCGAAACAATTGACGGCGACTACATCAAAGCCGAAGCCCAGGCCGGACGCATGGGACAAATGCTCTACGCGGTAGCGGTCAAAAAACGCGGCGGTTTCGATTTCCGTGTCCCCACCGAGGAAGATTGGCAGGCCATCGCCCGCGTTGAAGCCGAACTCCAGCGCAAGCGCCCGGAATGGATTGCGAAAGATATTATTCCCAACGAACTCATTCCTGTCGGCAACAAAACCACCGAACCAATGCGGTATGGCGCGCACGCATGGGAAGATATGTTTTCTCCACGCCAGTTGTTGGCAATCGGTGTTTTTGCAGAAACTCGCAAAGAAATTTCTGCCGAAATGCGAAAGGTGTTGGTTGACGAAAGAGCCAATGCAATTGAAACCTATCTGGCGATTGCTTTAGATAAGTCCACGATTTACAACAATCGCAGTTGTCGCTTTGATCCGGGACGTGGGATTCGCAGCGTTTTTGACCGCCATGATTTCGCGTTTGTCTGGAGTCATGCAGAATTTGATGCATCTGCCAATTTGCTACAGTGGACGATTAACCAAACAGAAGATGCCTACAATGGTCTAGTTGAATTAGCCGCCCCGTCGCAATCGTTTTATATTGGTAAAGCATCACAGATACCAGTAAACATCGTTCAAGGCTCCGCTGCCAGTCTGCCCCACTTGGCGGATGCCAGCATTGACAACATCACGGTGGACCCGCCCTATTACGACAACGTCCAGTACGCCGAACTATCTGACTTCTTTTACGTTTGGCTCAAGCGAAGTGTCGGGCATCTCTATCCCGAATTTTTCCGCGACGAGTTGACCAACAAGGACGATGAAGCCGTCGCCAACCCGGCTCGCTTTGCGGCCCTCACCCCCGGCCCCCTTCGACAGGCTCAGGGCGGCGCCTCTCCCAAAGGGAGAGGGGGGGCAGGGAAGGCCAGGGAACTGGCCGAGCAGGACTACGAAAACAAAATGGCGGCTGCCTTCCGCGAGATGTACCGCGTTTTGCGTCCCGAAGGTTCGCTGACGGTCATGTTCACGCACAAGAAGGTCGAAGCCTGGGATACCCTCGCCTCGGCGCTCATCGGCGCGGGTTTCGCCATCAAAGCCTCCTGGCCGGTCCACACCGAGTCCGAGCACAGTTTGCACCAGGCCAAGAAAAATGCGGCGGCCTCGACGATCCTGTTGGTGTGCAGAAAGCGAGAAGTGTTCAGTAATCAGTCATCAGTATCCAGTGGCACTGATAACTGGTCACTGAACACTGGGGTTTGGTGGGACGATATCAAGGAAACCGTCCGCACCACCGCCCGGCAGAAGGCCGCCGAGTTCGCCGCGCAGGGCATGCACGGCGTTGACCTGTACATCAGCACCTTCGGGCCCGCCCTGAGCATCATCTCCGAGCGCTGGCCCGTCCTCACCAGCGAGATCGATCCCAAAACCGGACAGCCGCGTCCGCTGCGCCCCGAAACCGCCCTCGACCTGGCGCGTGAAGAAGTCATCCGCTTGCGCAAGGAAGGCCTGCTGGCCGGGCGGGACGTGCGCTTTGACCCGGTCACCGACTGGACCCTGATGGCCTGGGACGCCTTCGCCGCGGTTGAATTCCCCTACGATGAAGCCCGCAAGCTCGCCATTGCCCTGGGCGTGGACATGGACAAGACAATCATGGCCTCCAAACGGCTGGCCGTCAAAAAGAGTAGCAGCGTCGTTTTGCAGGAACCCCTCAAGCGCCGCAAAAAAGGCATGGTGGATGAGGATGTCCTGCTCTTCGAACACTGGATTGACGCCGCCCACACCGCCATGCTGCTCTACGCCGAAGACGGCGCCGGCGCCTGCGACGTTTTCCTGCGCAGGAACAATCTCAAGAACGACACCACCTTCAAGGCCCTGGTCCAATCGCTGATCAATGCCATCCCGCGTGCCAGGATCAAGGGCAAATTCGTCCGCCCGGAAGCGGAAGTGCTCGATAACATGCGCCTGGCCTTCTACCCCGAGATGACTGTCCCGACCGAGGAAGAGCCGGAGCTGCCGGTCGAGAAGCAGTTGGGGCTGTTCGAGCAGGCGCCTGAAGTTGCTGAAGATGAAAGTGAGGAAGAATGATTCTCGCTGACCAGATTCGTCAACACGTGTTGAAAAACTACATCGAGCTGGCTCGCAAGCGTGGAGAATCCACTGTGCGCGTCCGGGCAAACGATGTGCATACGGCATTGGGATTGCAGCACCGTTTCCCCGCGATTTGCTCTGCTCTGGATGCAGACAATTTCTTGGAACTGGCGCGCGTCACGCTGGTTTCCAGAAAAGGTCCGAAACAAAGTAGTACCGTTGAATGGGTTTTTGCAGTCACATGACAGACCTGCGAAATCAATCCTTCCGCATCTTCTACAGCCCTGCCGATGACCCGCTGAACAACTTCTACATCCCGGCACTGTCATCCAGCGTGCGCTATGACCGCTCGGCGGGCTATTTCAGTTCCTCTGCGCTGGCAGTTGCCGCGACGGGGGTGGCGCGGCTCATCCAGAACGGCGGGCGCATGCGCCTGCTGGTCGGCGCAGATTTAAGCGAAGAAGATGTCGAAGCGATTCAACAAGGCTACGATTTGAAAACCAGGCTGACTGAGCGCCTGCTGAATCGTTTCAGTGATCCGCAGGAGGCTTTGCTCCGCCAGAGATTGGAAGTGCTGGCTTGGATGGTTGCCGAAGGAACTCTCGAGATCAAAGTCGTCCTGCCACGCGATGAACGCGGCCTGCCCATCCCGGCGCCGCAGTCGCAGGACTACTATCACTCCAAAACGGGCATCCTGACCGATGCGCAGGGAGATCAGGTCGGGTTTATTGGCAGCGTCAACGAGTCCGAGACGGGCTGGCGCAGGAATTACGAAAACTTCTCGGTTTACTTCTCCTGGAACGAAACAAAACCCTATCTCGATCAATTGACCATCAATTTCGAACGTCTCTGGAACGGGCAGGAAAAAGACTGGATTGCGCTCGATATTCCCGAGGCTGTTCATAACCGCCTGCTTCAATACCGCCCGGCGCGGGCGCCTATCCGCGATCCATTGGAGCGCGAACCCCGGGAGATCGCCGAGCAGCCTAAACCGCTCGAGGGCAAAGCCACTCCACAGGAACGCATCCTTTTCCAATTCCTGCGCGATGCGCCTTACCTGCCCGGGGCCATTGAGTTGGGAGCCCACACATCCGCCATCACTCCCTGGCCGCACCAAACCCGCGTCGCCAATACCATCCTCCAGCGCTTCCCCGACCGCGCCTTGCTGTGCGACGAAGTTGGGCTGGGCAAAACGATCGAAGCCGGTCTAGTCATCCGTCAATTGCTGATTTCCGGACGGGTCAAACGCTGCCTGATCCTGACGCCCAAGTCCGTACTCAAGCAATGGCAGGAAGAACTCTACGAAAAGTTTTCCCTGGAAGTGCCGCGCTACGATGCCGGCAAATACCTGACGGTTGATGACCAGGAATTACCTGCTCCGCCCGGTAATCCATGGGATGCCTTCGATGTGCTGCTGGCCGGCAGTCAACTGGCAAAACGCTCAGACCGCCGCAAGCAGATGCTCTCTGCCCGGAACTGGGATTTGCTGGTGGTGGACGAAGCCCATCACGCCCGGCGCAAGGATTTCCGTGAGCACATCTATCGCCCCAACCAACTGCTAAGTTTGCTCAACGATTTGAACGCCCAAGATAAGGTTGCCAGCCTTCTGCTGATGACAGCCACACCCATGCAGGTACATCCCGTGGAAGTCTGGGATTTGCTCTCCGTGCTGGGGATGGGCGGCCGCTGGGGCGCGGACGAAGATGCCTTCCTGGAATTCTTCTCACAGTTGCGCCGTCCCTTCGACCAGGTGGAATGGGAATTCGTGTTCGACATGCTGCGCGATTATCTGAACGCTGGCGGCGAGTTGGATGCGCATTTCAAGGCCGAAGCCGGCTCCAAACTCGGACCTGTAGCCTGGGAGGGACTCGAGGACTTGCCGCGCCGCTCCGGTCAACGCGCTGCCATCATTCGGCAATTTGGGGAAAAGGCCCAGCAGTTCATCGTAGTAATGGCCCGGCGACACACTCCGCTGGCGCGTTACGGCTTCCGCAATACGCGCGCTTTATTGCGAGAGTACGAACGACGCGGGATTATGAAAGCGACGGTTCCGGTCCGTAAGCCGCGCATCGAGCGCGTCCCCATGCGGCCGGATGAAGAAGCGCTCTACGACCGGATTGACGAGTACATCAGCCACTTCTACCACAAATACGAGAACGAGCGCCGCGGTCTGGGTTTCATCATGACCGTTTACCGCCGACGCCTGACCAGCAGTTTCTATGCAGTATGCGAAAGTTTGAAACGCAGGCTCGCTTATCTGCGTGGCCAGCTTGGCGAAGATGCTGTTTTCCAGGACGATGATACCGAGCAGGAAGAACTTGATCTGGATATTGGCGACACGTTGGGCGGTCTGGACCGTTCGTTCTTCCAGGCAGAATTGGACTACTTGACCGATTTCATTCAAAAACTCAAGATGCTCAGTAACAACGATTCCAAAATGGAGGCCTTGAAGGCTGAAATTGATAAAGTCTTCCGTCAGCGAGGGACGGTGCTGGTCTTTACCCAGTACACGGATACGATGGACTACATCCGTGGCCAGTTGTGTGAAGTATATGGGGGCGACGTGGCCTGCTATTCTGGCCGCGGTGGCGAGGTCTGGAACGGGATTGCCTGGGTTGAAACGGCAAAGGAGGCAGTCAAGAATGATTTTCGGGCCGGCAAGGTCCGCGTCCTGGTGTGTACCGACTCAGCCAGCGAAGGTTTGAACCTGCAAACCTGCGGCGTGCTGATCAACTACGATATGCCCTGGAATCCGATGCGAGTGGAGCAGCGAATTGGCCGTATTGACCGCATCGGGCAGGAGCATCGGGAAGTCTGGGTAACCAATTATTTCTACGAGGGGACAATTGAAGACCAGATTTACCAACGATTGAGTGATCGCATTAAATGGTTTGAAGTCGTTGTCGGAGATTTACAGCCCATCCTGGCCGAAGTCGGTGAAGCGACCCGGCGCTTGGCGATGTTGCCTGCCTCTGAGCGGGAAATTGCTTTTGAACAGGAAATCCAAACCTTGCGGGACCGCCTGCAGAGTCGCGAATTCGAGAGCCTGGATCTGGATGAATATATCTTGAAGGAAGACCTTCAATCGGGGCCTGCTTCGCCGGTCAGCCTGGCGAACATCGAAGATACCCTTATTCACTCGAATGCTCTTGGCGCCTTGTTTGAACGCCATCCTGAAATCAACCAGGCCTATCTGCTGAACTGGGAGCATGAACGCCTGCCGGTCACCTTCTCGCCCGAATGTTTCGACACCCATCCGGATACGGTACGATTGTTAACCTATGGGAGTTCATTGTTTGAAAAGCTCCTTGACAGTGTGGAAGCGCCGAAGCCTGAGGAAATGTTCGGCCTCATACGCTTTGAAGCACATGACGATATCGGATTACGTGGCTGGTACTCGCGGCCACAGGCCGGCGGGAAGGAAATCACAACCTTGCCTGCACTCATGAGCTGGTTGACCAAGACAGAAAACGCTGTAAGTTCTCCTTCGCCGGATATTCCTGGTGAAGTGAGGGAAATGTTCGACGCACAGGTCAAACACGTTCGAGAAAGCCAGGAAAAAGTGATTGCCCATCGCCATACTGCCCGGTATATGACCGAGCGTGCAAAGGCGCAATCGTTGTTATTGAAAGCGGCGATGGTGGAGATCGCTTTGGGAATGAAGCCAGACATGTTCGAAACAGAATCTTATCCGGCATCATTTAGCGAGAAAGCGGTGCTGGGATTACAGCGTCACCGTGCTCCTTGGGCAGCTTTGCTCCAAAAAGCTTATGAGCCAGGCTTATCACCAGTCGAATCGGATCCTTACTTCCAGCAGATTGCGGGTGATTCACGTAAATCTCTCAAGGCGCGTATGATGCAACTGACTCAGGAAGCCCGCAAAATCGTGCAAGTATTGAGCAGGTTTTAGTACATTCTCAAAATAAGAATACAAACTACCGCACCCACTTTAGCCATCCATCTTCGCTTCAGCATATTCCATTACGTTGTTCAATCCTTGAAACGGCAAAATCCCTGGTATCAACGACGACAAATCCATCGCCTCGCCCACCCCTCCACGAACATACATAATCCACCCAATCTCATTCCCCGCCGCTGTCAGGAGCAGCATTTGCCAGTGTCCCGACAGCGGAGACATCGAGATAATGGCCTCTATCCCAGCTTCACTACCTTCTCCGCCCTCAGCAACGGCTCGCCGCGTGCAGCATCCATCTCCACCACCCCGCTCACCAACAGCGGCTCGGATGAATGGATAACGTTCCGCGCACGGCGGTAAACATCCGGGAACAGCACCACATCCAGCATCCCGGCCAGGGTGAGCAGCGGAGTGGTTTCGGTCAGGAAGCGTTCTTCGAGCCGCGTCCCGCCGCCGGTCTCTGTTTCGCCGTCATACGGCAGGTTGAGCAGTACGGCGGAGAACGTGCCACGCGTCAGTACGGCGTATTCAAAGGCGGTGTTTAGAACATGGCCCAGAACTTCGTTCGCCTCTGTTGCCCGCGTGTCCGAGAGTTCGATCCCGTAGGTTTCGGAGCCAGGCAGGGCTCTGGCGATTTCTGCCAGCGCCTCGCCTTTGCCGCAGCAAGGATCGAGCCAACGACAATTCTGTCCGCTGAGCCAGGATTTGATCAACTCTATCTGACCTAGCGGGGTGGGGTAATACCCCATTTTTGATTGACCTTCGAGTCTCATTTTGAGTCTCCTTCTGTGAAATGGGCGGGAGACGCGCCTCGCCCCCAGACGGGGAAAGGCGCATCCCCCGCCGGGGATAGGATGGTGGTTCTGCGCGCAGCGCCCTTCGATGAACTCAGGGTAGCGCCTACTCGGTTATTGGCTGATGCGGATGTGTCCGCTGCGCAGGCCGTTGGCGATGACTTCGCCCCAGTTGCAGGACGAGATTTCGTAGCCTTCCGGCACAGCGCCGCCGGTTTCGAGCGGCTTGATGAAGTCATCCTCGAGCCCAGCCTGGAGCAGATACGCTCCCCAGTCGATTTGCACCGGCCAGCGGGTATCGCGCTCCAGCATGGCGGCCAGGGCGGTTGCTGCGTCCATGCCCACTTCGCCCTTGCTCAGTGCAGGCGGCCAGGCTAAGACGTAGAACGTCTCGCGGTCACTGGCGCGCAGCGCGGACGGGGCAACCAGGCGCAACAGGCGGGACTTGGCATTGCTGCCCAGGGCAAGTTCCGGGGCGTCCGCCGTCAGGCGTTCGTAGCGGCTGCCCAGGCCGCGCACGGCGAGGCCGCGGCCTGCTTCCATGTCGCCGATTTGCAGCCATCTCTTCTGAGCGTTCACCATGTCGGCCCAGATCGCCCCGATGGTCTTCGGGTGCTGCGGGGCAAGTTCGAGCCAGACGATAGTGTGATTGCTGTCCAGGGCGTAGCCGCGCACGACAGCCGAGACTGAATCGTTCCTGATGTTGATGGTCATTGTTTGGTCCTCCGGTTGGGTTTTCTGTGGATTGGGGAAAATACTGTTGGCGTGCAGGACAGGCGACCCTTCGACTAGCTCAGGGCGAGTTGCCTGTAGAACGGATGGGCATGCCTAATAATCAGGCAGCACACCTTTACCCTCGACAAAAAAAGTTAAGGGCAAAGGCGCGATGTCTGATGCTTAAGAAATATGCAAATATGAAGTACAATTGCAAATATGCACAAGGAGTAGCTATGAGCCAAACCTATATTCCCCGCAGCCTGGAGCCAGTTCTGAAGAAAGCGGTCAGCCAATTCCCCGCCGTCGTGCTGGTCGGCCCGCGCCAGTCCGGGAAGACCACCCTGCTGAAGCATCTCTATTGGGATCAGTACCCCATTGTTTCGCTGGAACCGCCGGATGTCCGCATGGCCGCGTTGAGCGACCCGCGCGGTTTCCTCAACCTGTATCCCCCGCCGGTGGTTTTCGACGAAATCCAATATGCCCCTGCCCTGCTCCCCTATATCAAGGAAAAGGTGGACGCCCACCGGGACCGCCCCGGACAGTACATCCTGACCGGTTCCCAGAACCTGCTCCTGATGCAGCAGGTGACCGAAAGCTTGGCGGGGCGCGCAGCTGTGCTGAAGTTGCTTCCCATGTCTCGCTGGGAAGTCAATCACCACCCGCAGAGAACGCTGCCCTGGGAAACAGACACAGCGATCAGCCTGCCAAGCCAGCCGATCCATGAATTATGGGAGCACATCCTGCGCGGCTTCTATCCAGAAATCGTATGCAACTCCGACCGCGATGTCCGCTTGTGGCAGGCAAGCTATGTGCAGACTTACCTGGAACGCGATATCCGCAACCTGCGTAACATCGGCAACCTGACTTTATTCCAGACCTTCCTACGCGCCCTGGCCGCCCGCAGCGGGCAGATCCTCAACCTGAGCGACCTGGCCAAGGATGTCGGAGTATCGGTCAACACGGCCAAGGATTGGATTTCGATCCTGGAGGCCAGTTTCCAGATCTTCATCCTGAGGCCTTATTACGCCAATATTGGAAAACGGTTGGTGAAATCCCCCAAGGTGTACTTCACGGACACCGGACTGCTCTGCTACTTGGTCGGGCTGCGGGACACCGAACATGCCGCATCCGGTCCGATGGGTGGGGCCATTTTCGAGAACCTGGTCGTCGCCGAGTTATTCAAGATCTACATCCACCGGGGCGAGGAGCCAGCGCTGTACTACTGGCGCACGGCAGCCGGTTCCGAGGTGGATATGGTGATTGAGACCCAGGACAACCTGATCCCGCTTGAGATCAAGCAGTCGGAAACGCTGCGCCCGGAGATGGCAAAGGAAATTGTCAACTTCCAAAAGGATTTTGAAGGCAAAGCCGGGCAGGGGTATGTCATTCATCCAGGCCATATGACCCTGCCACTTGGCAAAGGCGTAATGACGCTGCCGCTTGCGAAACTGTGACTATTGCCGGCGTTTTGTATCGAGCCACGTTCTGTTCAGGGTGAACCATGAGTCCAATTTCATCAACAACGTTCAAAGACTGGCAAAGCCAGCAACAGGGCAATCCCGACTTCATCACGGATGCTGGCACGCTTACAGTTTCAATCCTTTACATCGAGGCATGGGGGGGTGAGGGAAAAGATGAAAGATGAAGGATGAAGGCAGAAGGCGGAAAAAGACTCTCGAATCGAATTCTAGCACACTTTTGCGCTCGATTGTACCAGCCTTGCGAACCTTGTTGGGATGATGCTCAAAATCGCGCCATTCTCCTCTCGAACATCACATTCATCCCACTGCCTGGCTCTTGCCAGATATGCCAAACTCATTTCTGCGCGCTCCTGTTCACTTTCCGAAGGGTATGCGCTTGTTTGCGCATTTGCCTCGTCCGGCGATCTGACATACAATAGTTGAACTAAGCGCTTCGCGCAGGTAAGATTCTCGTTCCATCCCCAGAATTTCGAAACTCCATATTTAGCCTCGAATCGGGCTATATTTCCTGTGAAAGCCCTATCCCATTTCACAGGAGGTATAGCCATGTCAACGCCTTTACGGCAGAAGATGATCGAGGATATGCAACTGCGCAGTTTTGCAGCCAGGACGCAGGAAGCCTATCTGCTGGCCGTGAGCCAACTGGCAAAGCACTACCGCAAATCCCCCGACCAGATCAACGAGGAAGAACTTCGCCAGTACTTTCTATTCCTCAAGAACGAGAAGCACGTTGCTCGCAGCACTTGCACGATTGCCCTGTGCGGGATCAAGTTCTTCTTCCAGCACACCTTGGGCAGGGAATGGAAAACCTTCGAGCTGGTGCGTCCGCCCAAGGAGGAGAAACTGCCGGTCGTGCTCAGCGTGGACGAAGTGCGCCGCATTCTGGCGTGTGTCCGCCGCCAGCATTACCGCGCCTGCCTGACCACGATCTATGGCTGCGGCTTGCGCTTGCAGGAGGGACTGCATTTGCAGGTGACCCATGTGGATGGCGACCGCCACTTGCTGCATGTCCGCCACGGAAAAGGGGGCAAAGACCGCTATGTGCCGCTCTCCCAACCCATTCTGGATCTGCTGCGCCAGTATTGGATTACCCACCGCAATCCGACCTGGCTCTTCCCTTCGCCTTTCCAGCCTGAAAAGGGTCCCATGGAAGCGACCGGCGTGCAGCGCGCTTTCCATGCCGCACTTCAGGAAAGCGGCGTCCACAAACCCGCCACCGTCCATACCCTGCGCCATTCCTGGGCCACCCGCCTGCTCGAACTGGACACTACGCGCCATCAGGTCACTTTTCGCTATCGCACTTCCGACACCGGACAGACCAAGCTCTGCACCCTCTCAGCCGAAGAGTTCATCCACCGTTTCCTCCAACATGTCCTTCCCAAGGGCTTTGTCAAGGTGCGCTACTTCGGCTTCTTCGCCCATGCCAACCGCCAGCGCCTGCCAGCATTGCGTCAAATGCTCATACAGCGGTATCCAGACAACAATCCCTCGCACCAAGACCAGGAACCTTCGCCAGCCAGCCGCCCCAAGCCTTTCTCCTGCCCAATCTGTGGTCAGCCCATGCGATGCTTACACTCTATTCAGCCCACCGGACGCGGCCCTCCTTGAGACCCCTCCCCTGCTCCCCACTCTCCATACGGGATGCTGCTCACCCTCACAGCACCCCTGTTTCTGCTTCTCCTCAGGCGTAAAGTCCGTTGAAACCCCCTTCGATTTTCCTCTCCAGGATCGACTCCTCTCACCATTTTTCCTGTATAATCGCCTATATTGGGATCGTATCAGCGGCCTGCCTCGAACCAGCCAGCCCACACAATCCCCAGGCAGTCCATTGATCTCCCCGGACCGGCTTAGTTCAACTGGGATTGATGTGGCGGCGGCAACTGCTACCAGAACCAGAACTCGAACACCGACTCGAACAGCAACCAGGACGCTGACTCGAACTCCTACAAGAACCCCAACTAAAACACCGACCAGGACACCAACGAGAACTCCTACAAAAACGCCAACACGCACTCCAATATACACGCCAACCAGAACACCTACTGCCACGCCAACCCCAACCAAGCCTTGTCCGAGATCAGTAAGCGCCAATGCTATTGACAGATATACTTACGACTCTGCCAATTCATCCTCGTTGGAAATTTCCGACTTGTACAAGAATGTTTTTGCTGATGATGAAGCGATAAAGAACGTGCTCAACTTCTATTTTGCATTGCGTTACAAATCTCAAATGTCGTTTGAGACTGTGGATTTTTCTATTGTTGCGGCAATTGATGAGCCAGAAAGCGCCGAATGGCTGTTTCAAGAACAGAGACGACAAAAAATCCAGCAAGCCATAGTCGAGACGTTTCAGTTGGAATGGGAATGGTATCAATTCGAAATCGAGTATCTGGACATCAAGATTGATGTTGATAACGCTGAAGTCATTCTCGTCGAGAATCGCTGGATACAGTATGCATCTGCTCCTACTCCATCTGGAATGGCAAACCTAGTGCATCAGATTGTCCTTAAAAAAGTCAACGGGCAATGGCTGATAGTAAACGATACTTATCGTGATGACATGACAGACGCAATGGAAATATTGACCGATGAGCAACTCTTGAAAAACATTCAGCAAAACTATGAAGCACAGTTCAGGCAGTCTTTGGAAATACAGCCACAGGTAACTAGCGAAACAGTCGATGAAGGTCAATCATCTGGAATACAACAAGCAACTCCGACACCGACATTAACATCGTATTCTTACAACCGCTCATCGGCAGTAAATTATGCAGATACCTGGGCTTATAGACGTAACCCTGCATATCACGATGAAACTACATATGGAGATTGCACAAACTTTGCATCACAGGCAATTTATGAGGGAACAAACAAAACGATGTCAGATCCGCCCGGCTATATGACGCGGTGGTATTATGACTTTTATACGCGTACAGGCTCATACCCTTGGGTAAATGTAGGGGGCCTCAATGATTTCTTAATCAGCAATACTGGCAAGGGACCTTACGGTATTGCGACCACTCTTTGCGGATTATCAGTGGGAGATATTATCGTTATGAAGTTAAACAACGAGTGGAAACACACGATTATTGTGACCGCAATTGGAGATTGTCGCGACGCAAATAAAATCTATGTTAATTCGCATCAGAGGGATGCTTGCCGGGATCCGCTTAGCACGTTCCCATATTCATGGTTTCCTCTCAGAATTTCTGGATACAGAAAGTGAGGAAAAAAGCCATGAAAGCTAAATTAGTTCAAGCCGCGAAGGTATTTCTGCTGATACTCTCTATTTCTTTGCTTTTTATAGTGGCAGTAGCCGTTATTACCAGAGAAGTACAAGATTCTTTGGTAGATACGCCCAATAAGAATTGGCGAGAGTATGAGACGGCTATACTATCGGCTTGTTATGCAGATGTGTTCCTTCCATCAGAGAAGTTGTGTGAATGGGAGATTATTACACAGCATGGCAACACAATTTATGTTTGGGCTTTCTGTGCTGATGTTAATGGTCAAGGTAGTAGTGGTCCTCTTGTAGTTTATATAAGACCTTCAGGAGAAGTGGAAAAGGCTATATGTCCGTTAATTTTTGACGACTACAAAACGCTTTTCCCTGGCGAATCATATGAAGAAGTAAACAACTACCGAGATCGCTTTGACCTTGACAGAGCATGGAGTCATCTTGAAATGCGTTTTCAAGACCGAACAATACCACCTTTAATTGCCATAGAGGGTACGCCTTTGCCATAACCAAAAAGCCGCCCACCAATTATCCTCAGTGTCAAGGGTTGAGGAGAAGGCTGAGCCAAAATAGCGTTTGGCAGTCCGGCCGGTGGTGAGAGTGTCCCTCATTGCGACCGGTTTTTTCTTTCCGAGGATGTTTTTTCTTTGTTTAGGAATGCTTCGCCGCCCCGCTGCCGCTTCTCCTGTCCGCGTAATCCGCCAGAGCCAGCCGCCGCGTGAACGTAAAGGTTGTCGTGGCGACCATAAGAACATCATAAGGAGTCCATCATGGCGAAGAAATCCCCCCTCTGCGAAAACCCGGCTGAATTGCTCCGGCAGTTGATCCGTTTCGACACCACCAACCCGCCCGGGGACGAGCGCGAGTGCATCCTCTACATCAATAGCCTGCTGAAAGAGGCGGGAATCAAAACCACCCTGCTCGGCAAGACGCGCCAACGCCAGAACCTCGTCGCCCGACTGAAAGGCGCAGGGACAGCCGCGCCGCTGCTGCTCTACGGCCACGTGGACGTGGTCACCACCGAAAAGCAAAAATGGCAGCAGCCGCCCTTCGCAGCGGATATCGTGGACGGTTTCATCTGGGGGCGCGGCGCGCTGGATATGAAAAGCGGCGTGGCATGGACCTGTTCGAGACCCTGGGCGCGGTGCTGCACGAGCTTGACCCCGAGGGCGTGGCCGTGCCGCTGGTGTTGAGCGGCGTGACCGACGCGCGCTTCTTCTCCCGCCTGGGCATCCAGACCTACGGCTTCATCCCGCTCAAGCTGCCGGACGATTTCAACTTCATCCGTACCATCCACGCCGCCGATGAGCGCGTGCCGGTGGAGGCGCTGGGTTTCGGGATGCAGGCGATTTTCAAGGCGATGCAGAGATTTCAATAGAAATTATCTGCAATAAGATTTCTGGGCACGGTTCAGCTTTTGGGAAGATGACCTTTACAATTTCCTGTACTAATTCTCT